>JBFMCA010000074.1:0-23259 GCA_040754955.1 Acidobacteriota bacterium
ACACCGGCGACACAAGCCCCAGCGGCGCCGGTCCACCCGCCTCATCCGACACGGCAAGCACGCCCAGGCTGAGCCACGCCGACAGCCCGCACAGCACGGCGGCCCCGAGCCGTCCCACCGCCGCCAGCCGCTCACGCCGCGTCATCGTCTGCAATCCTGCTCCATGGAATTCCCGCCGCTCGATGATGACCTTCACTCACACGGCGGTTGCGTTGACGCCACTGGGACGCGAGGCCGTGCGGAGGTGGCCGCGTCATAGCCTGACCGCGCGAGAAGCCTCGGGGGACCCGCGAGCTTTGAAGGGGCCCCAAGAACTCACCGGCGCGTTCTTGGGGGCTCGCGTCACGCGGACGTAGCGGGCATCGCAGCGCGGTCCGGCCACCGGAGCCCGGCCGCCGCGTTCCAGTGGCGTCAACGCAACCGCCGTTCGGTTAGCTGCCAGGCTGGCGCGCGCGGACAGCCATGGCCGGGGGCCACACCGACAGCGCCGTGGCGCCGGCGAAGAGGCCGACCACGATAATCAACTCGGAGAGCGACGCCCGGCCCACCAGGCCGGTGGCGAGGGCAAAGGCGGTCATGGTGACGTTCGTGGCCACGCACACGCGTCGCAGACCGGGCGCGACATGCGCGTAGGTGCGGTTGAGCAGGTTGAGCGCACCGGTAAGGATCATTGCCAGGCCGCCGCTGACAAACCACAGCGCGGCCTGCGTCACCTGCTCGTAGTAGCGCGTGGCCGCGAAGATGTGCACGACCCCGAGGACGATCATGGCCCAGCCAAAGGCAGCGTAGATCCGGTGCATCGAAGTTGACCCCGCGCGGGCGAGCGACTGAACGGCGGCGGCAGCTGACTACGGCAGCGGATCGAGCCGATGCAGCGGTTCCAGCCTGCTGGCACGGTCCCACAGCCCCTGTAGTTCGGCCTGGTGCAGGGTCGCCCACTCGGCGACCAGGCCCATCGCCCGCGGCGGCAGCCAGCCGGTGATAACGGCCAGCGTCTGAATGGCGATGCGCGCTTCGTACTCGCCGTACTCCGCATGAAAATGCGGCGGCGCGTGATCGGCGAAGTACATCTTGATGACGATGCCGTAGAAGCGGCAGATCTCAGGCACGCGCGTGGGCCGAGTCGGGCATCGAGGCCAACGCGTCAACGGGCTTCCCGGTCAGTCGGAGGTACATCGCGTCTGGACACAGGTCGAGACCCGACCCCCACTCAATGGCACCATGCGCGCCCAGCCGAACCGCGGTGAAGAAGGCTTCATCGTCCCACGCCGCGAACACCCCGCGTCCGGCCAGATCGGACAGATCGACCTCGCCCTCGACGCCGTCGCTGTAACGGAGCCAGATTCGGAAGCCGGGAAGCGCTTTGACGGCAACTGGACGGACCATTGGGTGCGCCTCGATGAGAACAGGATACTCCCGCGGAGGGGTATCGCCAACCAGCCGCTTACGCCGCGGCATCGTCACCGTCTCAGTGCCGGAAATGACGCCGGCCCGTGAACACCATGGCCAGGCCGTGCTCGTCGGCGGCGGCAATCACCTCGGCGTCGCGCATCGAGCCGCCGGGCTGCACCACGGCCGTCGCACCGGCGGCGGCCACCGCATCCAGCCCGTCGCGGAACGGGAAGAACGCGTCGGAGGCGGCGACGGATCCCGCCAGCGGGCGCGCCGCGACAGCCGGATTCCATCCGCTCGCCTTCATGGTCGCCACCTTCACGGCATCGACGCGGCTCATCTGCCCGGCGCCTATGGCCAGCGTGCGCGCGGCGTCGGTGAAGATCACCGTGTTCGACTTCACGTGCGCCATCACGCGCCAGGCAAAGGCCATGGCGGTCCACTCTTCCGCCGTGGGCTGCCGCTTCGTCACCACCGTCAAGTCCGCCGTGGGCCACGCGGCGCGGGCTTCGTGCACCTGGTCGCGCTCCTGTACCAGGAGCCCGCCCAGCACGGAGCGCAGCTCGCGGCGATAGGCCGCCGGCCCGTCCCCGCCGCGCATGGCGCCAACGTCCGCCGTGACGATGCGCATGTTGGCCTTGGTCGCCAGAATGGGCCGAGCCGCCTCGTCCACTGCCGGCGCCACCACGGCCTCGATGAAGGTGGAGACGATGGCGCGGGCCGTCTCCTCGTCGATGGGCCGGTTGAGGCCGACGATGCCGCCGAAGGCGGCCAGCGCATCGGCCTCGCGGGCGCGCACGTAGGCCTCGGCAATGGAGGCGCCCGTCGCGGCGCCGCACGGGTTGGTGTGCTTGATGACGGCGGCCGCCGGCTCGTCGAACTCCAGGACAATGCGCGCGGCGGCGTCGAGGTCGAGGAGGTTGGTGAACGACAGCTCCTTGCCTTGCAGCACCGCGGCGCCGCCGAAGCCCGCGGCCGGTCCCACCGAGTACCACGCGGCCGCCTGGTGCGGGTTCTCGCCGTAGCGCAGGTCGCGGATCTTCGCCGCCTCCACGACGAGACGGTCCGGCGCGAACGTCTCGCGCCCGGGTGTCCGCGTGAACGTGTCCCCCTCCACCGTCACCTCGTCCAGCGTCGCGGCAATGGCCGTGTCGTACGCGCCGGTGTGCGCGAAGGCGCGCTTCGCCAGGCCGAAGCGGAACGCCGGCGTCGGCCCGCCCTGGCGATCCAGCTCGGCCAGCACCGCGCCGTAGTCGCCAGGTGAGACGACAACGAGGACGTCGCGGAAGTTCTTGGCGGCAGCGCGCACGAGGCTGGGGCCGCCGATGTCGATCTGCTCGACGAGGTCGTCGAAGGCCACGCCGGGTCGGGCGGCGGTCTGGACGAACGGGTAGAGGTTGACGCACACGACGTCCACGAGGCCGATGCCGTGGGCGCGGGCCGCCTCGAGGTCCTCAGGGTGACCGCGGCGGGCCAGGATGCCGCCGTGCACCAGCGGGTGCAGCGTCTTCACACGGCCGTCCATCATCTCGGGGAAACCGGTGACGTCCGACACGTTCGTGACGGCGAGGCCGGCCTCGGCCAGCACCCGGGCGGTGCCGCCGGTGGACACCAGTTCGAAGCCCCGGTCGGCCAGCCCGCGGGCGAAGTCGAGAAGGCCGGTCTTGTCGGACACGCTGAGGATGGCTCGTCGCATGGCGGTGAAAGGTCCCTCGTCGTTGGAGGCGAATCCATGGCAAAACGGTGAAATCCTGCTCCGGGCCCGTCCGGCAGGGCAATTGACACCCGCGCGAGGGCGCGCATATCATCCCCGAGCGGTCCTGCATTTCGGGACCCCGAAAGGCCGCATGCGCGGCCTTTTTTTTGTGCAGCCGGCGCCGCACCGCGCCGGAGGTCAGACGCGACGGGCGGCTTGTCCGCCCCGCAAGCCAGGAAGAAGAACGATGCGTATTACAGGCAAGGTCAAGTGGTTCAACAACGCCAAGGGCTACGGGTTCATCGAGCGCGAGGGCGGCAGCGACGTCTTCGTCCACTACTCGGCGATCCAGGGCAACGGGTTCCGGTCGCTTGAAGAGGGCCAGAGCGTGGAGTTCGAGATCGTTGACGGGCCGAAGGGCCCGCAGGCCGGCAACGTCACCCGCGTCTGACACCACTTCGACTCATGCTGGTGCCGGCGCGGCCGGCACCAGCACACACCCGCGCGGCGCTCGTCCTCACCTCCCACCCTCACCCATCGCTCTTCGGCGGCTTCGCGGCCGTCAACGTCACCTTGCCATCCTTGACGGCGACGCGGAACTCCGTGCCGGCGCCGAGCTTCTGCACCTGCGCGCGCACGAGCTGCTGGAAGCGGTCGAAGGGCACGGGTTGCTCGCCTGCCCCGCGGCGCGCCTCGCTCAAACGCTCGTAGAGCTCACGCACGCCCTGCGCGTCCTGGTCGGCGTCGCGCACGCGGGCGACGTGCACGATGCCGCCGCGCTCGCGGGCCGCGGGCGCCTGGGCCTGAGGGGGCGCGCTGCCGGCGCGGGCGCGCGTGGGCCCTGGCCGTCCTTCTTCTCTCGCCTTCAGGTGCCGCTCCCACAGCTCCACGAACGCCGCGAAGCGCGCCTGGAGGGTCCCGAAGCGGAACCGCTGCGCGGTGTTCTGGATGTAGGTCCGGTCCCAGCGCTTCACCGCGGCCTCGACGCGCGCGCGCGTCTCCCACGGCAGGCGCGGCAGCCGGCCAGCGAAGAACATGTTGTATTCGGCCTCGAGCCGCTTGAGCTCGGCCTCGAGCGCCACCATCTCGCGCTCGAACTCGTCGGCCTGTTTCGTGCCCACTTATCGCAGCAGGAGGAACCAGACGAGCGGGAGCCACAGCTCGCGCGCGTAGGGGACGGGCCGGTCGTCGATGAGGACCTCGCAGCCGGGGCGGGCATCGACGATCTGAAAGAGGTCGCGGAGCGCGAGCGCGTCGGACGGGAAGAAGCGCGCGCGGTGGCGGAGCCCGCCGGCGGTTCGGACCTCTCGGTACTCCGCCGAGGCCTTCGCCATCTCGACGGCCCGCGCGTAGTCGTCGCCCTCGAAGGCCGGGAAGTCGAGCGTCACCGAGAAGTCGAGCGGACGCGGGCCGAAGAGCGCCGCGTGCAGATCGGGATCGAGCGCCGCCAGCTCTTCGGGCGCGGGCTCCTCGGGCAGCTCCACGTAGGGCCAGAACCGCTCCACGGGTCGATACTTGCGCTCGGCAGCGGACATGGGGAGATGATCTTACCTCATGGGCTCTCGGCTCTGGGCTCTGGGCACGCCCCCAAGCCTCCCGTGAGTTACCATTCCTCCGTGCCCGATTTCCGCGTCATTCCGTCCATCGACGAACTCCGGCAGCGGCCGGCCGTGCGGGCGCTCGGCGCGGAGTTCGGGGACGAGGCCACGACGTCGGCGCTGCGCGAGGCGGCGGCGGCGCTGCGCGCGCGCATCGCCGCCGGCGACGGCGGCGTGCCCGACACGCCCGAGGCCGCGGCCGCGCTGCTGGACGCCGACGCGGCGACGCGGCTCGGCGCGCGCTTCCGCGGATCGCTCCGCCCCGTCATCAACGCCACGGGCGTGGTCGTTCACACCAACCTGGGGCGGGCGCCGCTGGCCGCGCCGGCCATCGAGCGGCTGTCCGCCGCGGCGCGCGGCTACACGAACCTCGAGTACGACCTCGAGCAGGGCCGGCGCGGGTCGCGCACGGTGCACGCCGAGGCGCTCGTCACGGCGGTCACGGGCGCCGAAGCCGCGGTGGTGGTCAACAACAACGCGGCAGCGACGCTGCTCATCCTCGCGGCGCTCGCGCGCGGACGCGAGGTGCTCATCTCGCGCGGCGAGCTGGTGGAGATCGGCGGCGGCTTCCGCGTGCCCGACGTCATGGCCCAGTCGGGCGCCGTGCTCCGAGAGGTCGGGACCACGAACCGCACGCGCGTGGCCGACTACACGGCCGCGGCCGGTCCCCGGACCGCACTCGTCCTCCGCGTGCACCCGTCGAACTTCCGCATCGAGGGCTTCGCCGAACGCCCCGCGCTCGACGCGCTGGTCGCCGCAGCCACCGCTCTCCATCTCCCCATCGTCGAAGATCTCGGCTCCGGCTGCCTCGTCGACGATCTCCCGTGGGAGACGCCGGTGCAGGCCTCGATCCGCGCCGGCGTGTCGCTCGTCTGCTTCAGCGGCGACAAGATCCTCGGCGGGCCGCAGGCCGGCATCATCGCCGGGGCGCGCGCGCTGGTGGACCAGGTCCGCCGGCACCCGCTGATGCGCGCGCTCCGCGTGGACAAGCTGACGCTGGCGGCGCTCGAAGCCACGCTCATCGAGTACGCGGCGGGACGCGCCGCCGCGACTGTGCCCGTCCAGCGCATGATCCGGCTGACCGCCGAAGACATCGAATCGCGGGCGCGGGCCGTGGCCGACCGGCTGACTGGCGCCGGCTGGCGCGTGGCGCTGCAGTCGGGCGCCTCGGCCGTCGGCGGCGGCAGCGCGCCCGGGGTGGACCTCCCCACCGTGCTTCTCGCGATCCACCGCGCCGGCGAGAGCGCCGACGCGCTCGAACGGCGCCTCCGGGCGCTCGACCCGCCCGTCATTGCCCGCATCGACGGCGACCGCGTCGTGCTCGACCTGCGCACCGTCGATCCGGCGGATGACGAGCGGCTGGCAGCGCGCCTGGCCGCCCTTCTCCGCTAGCGCCTCTTCGGGCGGCAAACGCCGGGCCGCGGCTGGCCCGAGGCTTGCTCCACCCGACGGGGAGTGCGGTCCCCAGTGCCGGAGGCCCGGCATGGCCGCCAGACAGATCCGGTTTCGATCCGAAGCCCGCCAGAAAGTGCTCGCGGGCGCCACCGCCCTCACCGACGCCGTGCGCGTCACGCTCGGCCCCAAGGCGCGCTGCGTGCTCATCGAGCGCAAATGGGGGAAGCCGCTCGTCTCCGACGACGGGGTGACCGTCGCCAAGGAGGTGGAGCTGGCCGACCCCGACGAGAACCTGGGCGCGCAGATGATGCGCCAGGCCGCGGAGGTCATGGGCGACCGCGTCGGCGACGGCACCACCACCGCAACGGTCCTCGCCTACGAGATCTTCTCGGAGGGCACCAAGAACGTGGCCGCTGGCGCGAGCGCCATCGATCTCCGCCGTGGGCTGCAGAAGGCGCTGGCGGCGGCGCTCGACGCCGTGCGCGCGCAGTCGGGCCCGGTCGAGACCGAGCAGGCCCGCGCGCACGTGGCCACCATCGCGGCCCACAACGACGCGGCCATCGGCACGCTCGTGGCCGAGGCCGTCACCAAGGTCGGCCCCGAAGGCGCCGTCACCGTCGAAGAAGCCAAGGGCACCGAGACGACGCTCGAGATCGTCGAGGGGATGCAATTCGACCGCGGGTACCTCTCGCCGTACTTCGTCACGGATCCCGAGAAGATGCGGGTCGTGCTGGAGGACGCGTTCGTCCTCGTCACCGACCGCAAGATCGCGTCCATCCAGGATCTGCTGCCGCTCCTGGAGCAGATCGTCAAGCTCGGCCGCCCGCTTCTCGTCATCGGCGACGACATCGAGGGCGACGCGCTCGCCACGCTGGTGGTCAACAAGCTGCGCGGGACGTTCGCGTGCGCCGCCGTCAAGGCGCCGGGCTTCGGCGACCGGCGCAAGGCCATGCTCGAGGACATCGCCGTGCTCGCCGGCGGCCAGGTGGTGTCGGAGGAACTCGGCCTCAAGCTCGACAAGGTGCGCGTCGACGACCTCGGCCAGGCGCGCCGCGTGGTGGTGGACAAGGACACCACGACGCTTGTCGGCGGCCGAGGCGCCAGCGAGGCGGTGGCAGCCCGCTGTCGCGATCTGCGCCGGCAGATTGAGGCCGCCACGTCGGACTACGACCGCGAGAAGCTGCAGGAGCGGCTGGCGCGGCTCTCGGGCGGCGTCGCGCTCGTCCGCGTCGGCGCGGGATCCGAAAGCGAGCTCAAGAGCCGCAAGGAGGCCTTCGACGATGCGGTAGCGGCCACGAAGGCGGCGGTGGCCGAGGGCGTCGTACCGGGCGCCGGGCTGTCGCTGCTCCGGGCCATCGACGCGGTGGAGCGCGTGGCGGACGGCCTGACGGGCGACGAGCGGACCGGCGCGCTGATGCTGCGGCGCGCGCTCGAGGCGCCGACGCGGCAGATTGCGGCGAACTCGAACGCCGATCCGGGCGTGGTGGTCGAGCGGATGCGCACCTCGAGCGGGCCCACCGGCTTCGACGCCGCGCGCGGCGCGTATGTGAACCTGATCGAGGCCGGCATCGTGGACGCGACCAGGGTGGTGCGGCTGGCGCTCGAGCACGCCGTGTCGGTGGCGGGGACGCTGCTCCTGGCCGAGGCGACGATCACCGAGCCGAAGCCGCCGCGCGAGCCCGCGCCCGCGGGGGCGGGCGAAGGCCCGCTCTAGCCGGCGCGTCGCGCCCGCGGCGGCAGCGCCTGCTGGATCTTCCGCATCGCGGCGGCCTCAATCTGGCGCACGCGCTCGCGGCTGAGCGAGAGGCGGCGCCCGATTTCCTCGAGCGAGTACGGGCGATCGGCTTCGATGCCGTAGCGGAGCTTGATCACGGCCTGCTCGCGGTCGCTGAGCGGCGCCAGGCGGCGGCGCACGCGGCGCGCGGCGTCGCGGCGGATCGTGGCGGTCTCGGGCGACGGGGTTGTCGCCGGCAGCACGTCGGCGAGGACGAAGTCGTCGCCGAGCTCGGCCTCGAGCGAGAACGGCATCTTCTCGGCGCGCAGGAGCAGCTCGACGCGGTCGATCGGGATCTCGGCGCGGTCCGCCAGCTCGCCCACGGTGGGCTCGCGCCGCAGCTCGTCTCTCAGCGCCCGGCGCGCCCTGCTCATCCGGTACATCGACTCCACGGCGTGGACGGGCACGCGGATGGTGCGCGAGGTGTCGGCAATGGCCCGCGCCACGGACTGGCGAATCCACCACGTGGCATACGTCGAGAACTTGAAGCCGCGCCGGTAGTCGAACCGCTCCACCGCCTTCATGAGGCCGAGGTTGCCCTCCTGGATGAGATCGAGAATCGAGAGGCCGTGGCCCGTGTAGCGCTTGGCGACGGCCACCACGAGCCGCAGGTTGGCCTCGATGAGCTGCTGCCTGGCCGCGCGTACCTCGGCGTCGTGCCGGCGCGCGGTGTCGAGGACGCGCCGCCACTCGCGCCGCGGAAGGCCCGCACGGCGCTCCAGCTCCGCAGGGCGCGCGCCGGCGAGCGAGGACTCGAGCGCCCACAGCTCCGCCGCCAGCTCGTCCACCACCGACGGCCGAAGCGGCTGCGCAGCGGCCAGGGTCTGGACGGTCTCCGCCAGGCGCTCGACACGGCGCTCGTGGCGTCGGCGGGCGGTCTCGGCGAGGCCGCGCGCGGCGGTGCGCCGTCGCGCGGCCGCCAAATCGTCGGCGCGCGCGGCCACACGGGCGAGATCGTCGGTGACCGCCCGCACGCGCGGGGCCGTCAGCGTGCGGCCCTCCGGGTGGACAATCAGCGATTCGGGAGCGGCATCGCCTCGCCGGACCGCCGCGGCGCGCTCGGCCAGCCTCCGGGCCAGCGGCGGCACCAGCACGAGCGCGCGCACCAGGCCCGTCAGGCCGGCCTCAATCTGCCGGCCCAGCGCCTGCTCGCCGGCGCGGTCGAGCAGCGGCACGCGGCCGATGGCGCGCAGGTAGTCGCGCACCAGGTCGCGGTCGTCGTCGCCCATCTCGCGGCGACGCGCCTGGGCCTCCCACGGTTCGTCGGGCAGGTCCACGAGCGGCACAGGCGCGCGGCCGGGGTCCATGGCACCCTCCCGCGGGATCGGGTTCACGGCGGGACGGACGGCCCCGCTAGGCCGGCGCCGTCACATGCGCGTGCGCCGAGATGCCCTCGAGCGCGCGCACGATGGCCGGCGCGTCGATCTCGGCGCGCAGGATGATGTCGTTGAGCGAGACGACGCCCATGAGGAGGCCGGAGGCATCCATGACGGGCAGGCGGCGCACCTGCCGGGTCTTCATCAGCTCGAGCGCCGCCGTCACATCGTCGGACGGCGACACACCGTAGACATGGCCGCTCATGGCTTCTTCGACGCTCACGCGATGCGCCGGACGCCGCGTGTCAGCCAGGGTCAACATGATGTCGCGATCGGTGACCACGCCCGCGACATGCCCGCGCGGGTCGATGACCGGCAGGAACCCGCAGTCGAACTCCTTCATCTGCAACGCCGCGCTCGCGAGATCGGCCGTCCGTCCGCAGGTGGCGACGTCGCGCGTCATGATGTCGTGCACTCTCATGGCGGCACCTCCTGTTGGGGGCCACCGGACTGCCGCTGCAAAGCCGGGGCCTCGGAGGGCGTCGAAGATCCGGCGAAAAAACGGCGGCGCGCGGCAGGGGGCGCCGCCGCGCACCGGAAACCCGGCTTTCAGGTTGCGTTCCGAGGCTAGAAGATCGTGGCGATGGATGCCTGCGCCCAGTCCATCACGCGGGCGGGCAGAACGCCCAGGTAGAGGATGCCGGCCACCGAGAGCCCGACGCCCGCGAGGGCCATGCGGGTCATCGGCGCGGGCACGGGCCGCGCGTCGCGCTCCGACATGTACATCATCACGACGATGCGCAGGTAGAAGAAGACGGAGACGACGCTCGACAGCACGCCGATGATGGCGAGCCAGTAGTAGCCCTCACCCACCGCCGCGCTGAGGACGTACCACTTGGCGATGAAGCCCGCGGTGGGCGGGAAGCCGCCCAGCGAGAGCAGGCAGATGGTCATGAGCGTGGCGAGCGCGGGATGCGTGTACCAGAGCCCCGCGTAATCGCGCAGGTCGTCGTTCGGCCGGTCGGCCGATCCGAGGAGCGCGATCACGCCGAAGGCGCCCAGGTTGGTGACGGCGTAGGCCGCGAGGTAGTAGAGGATGCCCGCCTTGCCGACATCGCTGGCCGCGAGAAGGCCGACGAGCAGGAATCCGCCGTGCGCGATGCTCGAGTACGCCAGCATGCGCTTGAGGCTGGTCTGGGCGACGCCCACGACGGTGCCGAGCACCATGGTGGCCACGGCCACCACCCACAGCACCGGCGCCCAGTCCGCGATCATCGGCTCGAGGGCGGTGAGGAACACGCGGGCAAAGGCCGCGATGGCCGCCGCCTTGACGCCGGTGGACATGAAGCCCGTCACCACGGCCGGCGCGCCGTCGTAGGCGTCGGGCGACCACATGTGAAACGGCACGGCCGCGACCTTGAATGCGAAGCCCACGAGCAGCAGGCCCACGGCCAGCAGGATCATCGGGTTGTTCGACATCGACTGCGCGGCGATGACCGAGCCGATGCGGTCGAGGCTCGTGCTGCCCGTGACGCCGTAGAGAAACGCGATGCCGTAGAGGAAGAACGAGCTGGCGAAGGCGCCGAGCAGGAAGTACTTGAAGGCCGCCTCGGTGCTCTGCGCGCGGTTGCGGTCGATGCCGGTGAGCACGTACACGGCGATCGACATCGTCTCCAGCGCCAGGAAGACGAGCAGCAGGTCGGTGGCCTGCGCCATCAGCATCATGCCGACGAGGGACATGAGCATCAGCGCGTAGAACTCGCCGGCGGGCAGCTTGTCGCGCTCCACCGTCTGCGACGCGAAGATGACGGTGAAGAGGCCCACGCCGATCAGCACGAGGTTGACGAAGAGCGCGTAGTTGTCGGCCGTGACCACGCCGAAGCTCGCGGCGTTCCGGTTCCACAGCAGCACCGACGCGGCGCCGGCGCCCAGCAGGCCGATGACGGCGAGGCCGCCAATGGGCATCCGCTCGCCTTTCGCGCGGAACGCCTCGGCCAGCATGATGACCAGCGCGGCCAGCGTCACGCAGAGGACGGGGATGACGGCGTCGAACGAGTAGGTGGACATGGTCATCGGACGGACCCGGTCGGAAGGGCAGAGGCTGCCGTCGGAGCCGCGGAGGGCGGGGCGCCGGCATCGGCGCGCACCGGCTGGCGCGCCTCGACGCGCTCGACGATGCGCGCGACGGCCGGTTCCATCGGCTTCAGGAACGCGTTGGGGTAGACGCCCATGACGATGGCCAGGGCGCACAGGGGGCCGATGACGGCCCATTCTCGCACCGACAGATCCGGCAGCCCCTTGTTCTCGTCGTTGGTGACCTCACCGTAGTAGACCCGCTGCACCATCCACAGCATGTAGACCGCCGAGAGGATGACGCCCAGGCCCGCCACGACGACGAAGCGCGGATCCCAGCGGAACGCGCCCAGCATGATGAGGAACTCGCCCACGAAGCCGTTCAGGCCCGGCAGGCCCACCGAGGCGAGCGTGATGACGAGGAAGGCCGCCGTCAGGCGCGGCATGACGTGCTTGAGGCCCCCGAATTCCGCGATGAGGCGCGTGTGCCGCCGGTCCGAGAGCATGCCGACGAGGCAGAAGAGCGCGCCCGTGGAGATGCCGTGGGCGAGCATCTGGAAGACGGCGCCCTGCATGCCGTTGACGTTCATCGCGGCGATGCCGAGCACCACGAAGCCCATGTGGCTCACCGAGGAGTAGGCCACGAGCTTCTTCATGTCCGGCTGCACCATCGCCACGAGCGCGCCGTAGACGATGGCGATGACCGAGAGCGTGGCCAGCACGGGGGCGAAGTAGGCCGCGGCCTCCGGAAAGAGCGGGAACGAGAACCGCACCAGACCGTAGGCGCCCATCTTCAGCATCACGCCGGCCAGGATGACCGACCCCGCCGTAGGCGCCTCGACGTGCGCGTCGGGCAGCCACGTGTGGAACGGGAACAGCGGGACCTTGATGATGAAGGCCACCGTGAAGGCCAGGAAGAACCAGTACTGCATCCCGGCCGGAATCTCGAGGTCGTAGAACCGGAAGAGATCGAAGCTCCACGTCCCGGTGGCCGTGTAGTGGAGCCACGCCACGCCGATGATGGCGACGAGCATCAGGACGCTGCCGGCCATGGTGTAGAGGATGAACTTGATCGCGGCGTAGATGCGCCGGTCGTAGCCCCACACGCCGATGAGGAAGTACATCGGCACCAGCACGAAGTCCCAGAACACGTAGAAGAGAAAGACGTCGAGCGCGCAGAAGACCCCGAGCATCGCCGCCTCGAGGAGCAGCATGAAGATCGAGAACTCCTTGACCTTCTTGTGGATGCCCTCCCACGACGCGAGGAGCGCGATGGGCGTCAGGAACCCGGTGAGCACCATCAGCATCAGCGCGATGCCGTCGACGCCCAGGTAGTAGTCCACGCCGAAGGCCGGCATCCACGTCGTCCGCTCGACGAACTGGAACGCCGGCGCCGCTTCGGAGGCGTCGAAGCCGACCCAGAGAAGCACCGTCACCAGGAACGTGGCGAGCGACGCGCCGAGCGCTACCCACCGCACGAGCCCGTCCTTCGCGCCGTCGCGGTTGGGCACGAAGACGAGCGCGAGCGCCCCGAGGACGGGGAGCACAATCGAGAGCGTCAGCAGAGGCAGTCCCGTCACGTCGCGCTATCTCCAGATGTAGTAGGCGAGGATGACCACCACGCCGAGGAACGTGGACGCCGCGTAGGCCTTCACCGAGCCGGTCTGCGCGAGGCGGAGCACGGCGCTCAGCCCGCCGACGATCTGGCCGGTGCCGTTGACGGCGCCGTCGACCACCTTGACGTCGACGCCGCGCCAGAGCCCTTCCTGCGACAGCACCTTGATGGGCTGCACGATGGCGGCGTCGTAGAGCTCATCCACGTAGTACTTGTTCAGCAGCACCCGATGCACGCCCGGCGCGGCCGCGGCCAGCGGGTCGTCGTCGGCCCGGCGCCTGCTGTAGAGCGCGAAAGCCAGCCAGATGCCGAGCACGGCGATGCCGCTCGACACGGCCATGAGCGTCAGCTCGAGGCGCGTCTTGGCGGCCTCGTCGGCCGCCTCCGGCGTCCCGGCCGCGGCGGCCTCCTCACCCGGGGCGCACGCCTCGAGCGCCAGGCCTTCGAGCCCGGCCGGCGCGCCGGCCTCCGCCGGGGCGCACGGCGCCGCAAACGACGGCGCGAGCCACGCGCCGAGCTGGTTGTGACCGCCGAGCGCGTGCGGCACCCCCAGGTAGCCCGCGAGCACCGAGCCGAGCGCGAGCGCGACGAGCGCCACCGCCATGGCAGGAGGGGCGTCATGCAGGTGCCCGGGCGCATTGGTGCCCGGGTGCCCCGGTGCACTGGTGCCCGGGTGCGCGGGTGCCGCCGCGAACCGTTCCTCGCCGAAGAACGTGAGCACCACCAGGCGGAACATGTAGGTGGCTGTCAGGAGCGAGGTGAGGACGCCCACGACCCAGAGCCACGTGTAGCCGTGGGAGAAGGTCTCGAAGAGGATCTCGTCCTTCGAGAAGAAGCCGGCCAGGCCGGGGACGCCGGCGATGGCGAGCGAGCCGATCAGGAACGTCCAGAACGTGATCGGCAGGTGCGTCTTCAGCCCGCCCATGTGCCGGATGTCCTGCTCGCCGTGGAGCGCGTGGATGACGGCGCCCGACCCGAGGAAGAGCAGCGCCTTGAAGAACGCGTGGGTGTAGAGGTGGAAGATGCCCGCGCCGAAGGCGCCCACGCCCATGGCCAGGAACATGTAGCCGAGCTGCGACACGGTCGAGTAGGCCAGGACGCGCTTGATGTCGTTCTGCACCAGGCCGATGGTGCCCGCCATGAGCGCCGTCGCCGTGCCCACCACCGCCACGATGACGAGCGTGATGGGCGCGTGCTCGAAGAGCACGGCGTTGCGCCCGATCATGTACACGCCCGCCGTCACCATCGTCGCGGCGTGGATGAGGGCCGAGACGGGGGTCGGGCCCTCCATCGCGTCGGGGAGCCACGTGTAGAGCGGAATCTGCGCCGACTTGCCCGTGGCGCCGATGAAGAGGAGCAGCGTGATGAGCGAGAGCACGCCGAAGGTGGTCTCGGGCGGCAGCGCCGCGACGTAGGTCGCGATGTCGCGGAAGTCGAGCGAGCCCACGGTGACCACCGTGAGCAGCGTCCCCAGGATGAAGGCGTAGTCGCCGATGCGGTTGACGACGAAGGCCTTCTTGGCGGCGTCGGAGGCCGACTGCTTCGAGAAGTAGTAGCCGATGAGCAGGTACGAACAGAGGCCCACGCCCTCCCAGCCCACGAACATCACGAGGACGTTGGCGCCGAGCACGAGGAGGAGCATGAAAAAGACGAACAGGTTCAGATAGGAGAAGTACCGCGCGAACTCGCTGTCGGTCTCCTCGTGCATGTAGGCCGTCGAGTAGATGTGGATGAGCGAGCCGATGCCGGTGACGACCAGGATCATCACGGCCGACAGCGGATCGAGCCGGAACGCCAGATCCACGCTGAAGGTCCCCGAGGCAATCCAGGTGAAGACGGTCTCGTCGATCACCCGGGCGGCGGGGTCCCTGCCGGCGAGCGTCCAGACCTGGATGATGGAGACGAGGAACGAGGCCACCATCACGGCGGAGGCGAGGCCGCCGGAGACCGACTTGGTCAGCCGGCGCCCGACGGACGCGTTGACCAGGAAGCCAAGGAACGGGAGCAGCGGGATCAGCGACAGCACGGCGTTACCACCTGAGCGACGTGAACGCGTCGGGGTTGAGCGACTCGCGGTGCCGGAAGAGCCCGATCACCAGCGCGAGGCCGACGGCCGCCTCGGCCGCGGCCACGGTCATGACGAAGAAGGTGAGAATCTGCCCGTCCACGGTGCCGAACGTCCGGCCGAACGCGACGAACGCCAGGTTCACCGCGTTCAGCATGATCTCCACCGAGAGGAGCATCGTGATGAGGTTCTTCCGGAGGAACACGCCGGCCGTGCCGATCGTGAACAGCAGGCCCGACAACACGAGGTAGTAGCTCAGCGGGATCATGACTCGTCGTGCTTCCGCGCGAGGACCACCGCGCCGACCATGGCCGCGATGATCAGGATGGAGGTCACTTCGAACGCGAACATGTAATCGGTGAAGAGCACCCGGCCGACGTCGGCCACCGACGAAGCGGTGGCCGGCTGGTCGGCGACGCCGCCGGCCATGCCCGGGGTGCGCGACAGCGCCCACACGAGCTGGCCGATGAGCAGGACGGCCAGCACGGCGCCGGCCCGCATGGGGCCGCTCCGGTACAGCGGGTGCGTCCGGTCCCACTCGGCGGCGTCCTCGCGCGGCACGTTGAGCAGCATCACCACGAAGAGGAACAGCACCATGATGGCGCCGGCGTAGATGATGATCTGCACCACCGCCACGAAGGGCGCCTCGAGCAGGACGTACAGCCCCGACAGGCCGAAGAACGAGACGATGATGGCCAGCACGCTGTAGACGGGGTTGCGCTGCCCGATGACGAGCACCGACCCGGCCAGCGCCACGGCGCCGAACGCGTAGAAGAGGAGTTGATCAGACCCCAAAGTACAGCACCCCCGCCGCGGTCAGCAGCAGATTGACGGTGGCCACCGGCAGCAGCACCTTCCAGCCGAACGCCATCAGCTGGTCGTACCGGAAACGCGGCAGCGTCCACCGCAGCCACAGGTAGATGAAGAGCAGCACGCCCAGCTTGGCCAGGAACCAGATCCAGCCGTACTCGGGCGGCAGGAACGGGCCGTGCCAGCCGCCGAGGAACAGGTTCACGGCCACGGCCGACACCGTGATCATGTTGATGTACTCGGCGAGGAAGAACATGGCGAACCGCATCGAGCTGTACTCGGTGTGGTACCCCGCCACCAGCTCCTGCTCCGCCTCCGGGAAGTCGAACGGCGCGCGGTTGGTCTCCGCCACGCCCGCGCAGGCGAACACGAAGAACGCCACCGGCTGCAGGAAGATGTACCAGCGCGGGATGACGCCGAACCAGTAGCCGTCCTGCGCGTCCACCACCTCGCGCAGCGACAGCGTGTTCGCCAGCAGGATCACCGCGGCGAGCGACATGCCGTACGCCAGCTCGTAGCTGATCATCTGCGCGGAGCTCCGCAGCCCGCCGAGCAGCGAGTACTTGCTGTTGCTCGCCCACCCGGCCAGCACGATGCCGTACACGCCCATCGACGCCACCGCGAAGATCACCAGCACGGCCACGTTCACGTCCGCGACGATGAGCGGCATCGGCTCGTCCAGCAGGCCGAAGAACGTGGACGCGGGGCCGAACGGCACCGGCGCGAAGGCCACGTAGGCCGCCGCCACGGAAATCACGGGCGCCGCGGTGAAGAGCAGCGCGTCGGACGCCTTGGGCCTCAGCTCCTCCTTGAAGACCAGCTTGACGATGTCGGCGAGCGGCTGGAGGAGGCCCCGGGGCCCGACCAGGTAGGGCCCAAGGCGCTGCTGCATGAAGGCGGCGACCTTGCGCTCCGCGTACACCATGACGGCCGCGCCGGTCTGGAGGCCGAAGAACACCACCAGGATGATGCCGGTGTAGACGAGGAACGCGGGGTCGGTGACGAAGTCCAGCATCTCAGTGCGCTCCCACCGGGTCGTCGGCGCGGTAGTCGGCCGGCGCCGGCGCGCGGCCCGCCGCGTGGGCCTCGTACTCGCCCCGGAAGTGCCTGATCGTCGTCAGCACCGGCGTTGCCGCCGCGTCGCCGAAGGCGCAGAGCGTCTTGCCGTTGATGTTCGCCGCCACGCTCTCGAGCAGGCCGATGTCCTTCTCCGAGCCCCGGCCCGCCAGCAGCCGGTGCAGGAGCTTGTAGAGCCAGTCGGTGCCCTCGCGGCACGGCGTGCACTTGCCGCACGACTCGTGGCGGTAGAAGTGCAGGAGGTTCTCGGCGAGCCAGACCATGTCGGTCGTGTCGTCCATCACCATGATGGCCGCCGAGCCGAGCAGCGAGCCCGCCTGCGCGACGGCGTCGAAGCTGGCCGGGATGTCGAGCTGGTCGGGCAGCAGCACCGGCACCGACGATCCGCCGGGGATGACGGCCTTGAGCGTGTGCCCGTCGCGCACACCGCCGGCGTACTCGAAGATGAGCTCGCGGAGGGTCACCTTCATCGGCGCCTCGAAGACGCCCGGCCGCTTGACGTGGCCGCTCACGCAGAAGAGCTTCGGCCCGCCGTTCTTCTCCGGGCCGAGCGCCGCGAACCAGTCGGCGCCGCGCGTGAGGATGAGGGGCACGTTGCAGAGCGTCTCGACGTTGTTCACCGCGGTCGGGCAGCCCCACGCGCCGTGCGACGCCGGGAACGGCGGCTTGAAGCGCGGCTGCGCGCGCTTGCCCTCGAGCGACTCGAGCAGCGCCGTCTCCTCGCCCGCTTCGTACGCACCGGCGCCGCGGTGCAGGTACACCTCGCAGTCGAAGCCGGAGCCGAGGATGTTCGTCCCCAGGTACCCCGCCTTCCGGGCATCGTCGATGGCCTTCTGCAGCACCGGGAACAGATGGTAGAACTCGCCGCGGATGTAGATGTAGGCGGCCTTCGAGCCGATGGCGTAGCAGCCGATGAGACATCCCTCGACCAGCAGGTGCGGGTTGCGCTCCATCAGCAGGTGGTCCTTGAAGGTGCCCGGCTCGCTCTCGTCGGCGTTGCAGACGATGTACTTGGGCTTCGGCGACTTCTTGTCGACGAACTGCCACTTCATGCCCGTCGGGAAGCCCGCGCCGCCGCGTCCACGGAGGCCCGACTTCTTCACCTCCTCGATGACCGCGTCCGGCGACATGGCCAGCGCCTTCCTCAGCCCCTGGTAGCCGGCCTGGTGCTCCAGGTAGTGCTCGAGCGTGAAGCCGTTGGGCGTGAAGGCGTACCGCGTGAGGACCGGCTCGTAGTCCGGGAGCGCCGCGGGCCGCGCCGGCGTCGTCGTCTTGTGCGTCCACTCGCTCTCGGGCCGGCCCTCGATGGCGAGGTGGCAGCCGGTGAGCGAGGCGACGCCGCGCGCCCTGAGCCCGTCGACGAACGCGCCGGCCTGCCCGGGCTGGAGCGCCTCGTGCCAGTGGTCGTTGTTGACCATCACCACGGGCGCGCGGTCGCACGCGCCCAGGCACTCCATCTTCTGGATGGTGAAGAGGCCCGCCGGATCCGTCTCGCCGGCCTTGATGCCCAGCGTCTGCTCGAGCGCCTGGACCACCTTCTCGGCGCCGGCCAGCGCGCACGAGAGCGTGGTGCACACCTGCAGCACGTGCGTCCCCACCGGCCCGCGGTGGAACATGACGTAGTAGGACACGACGTCCTCGACCTCCGCGGTCGTGCAGCCGATGACCTCGGCGACGTGCCGGGCGGCGTTGGCGGAGATGTAGCCCTGCTGCTCCTGGACCAAGTAGAGCGCGTGGAGCACGGCCGACTTGCGGTGCTCGGGGGCGTAGTGGGCGGCGAAGGCCTCGAAGGCCTCGCGGCGGGCGGCCGTGAAGGCGAACTCGGGCCCCTCGGGCAGCGTCTGCCGCTGCGAGCGATGCCACTCCGCCGTGCCGTAGGGCATCACCGGATGGAAACTCATCGATCCACGTCTCCCATCACGACGTCGAGCGAGCCGATGACCGCGATGACGTCCGCGATCATCCCGCCGACGATGAACTTGTGCAGGGCCTGGCAGGCCATGAGGCCGGGCGAGCGCATGTGCACGCGCCAGGGCCGGTTGCCGCCGTCGGACACGACATAGCAGCCGTGCTCGCCGCGCGCGCCTTCGACCGGCACGTAGGCCTCGCCGGCCGGCACGGTGAAGCCCTGCGAGTAGATCAGGAAGTGCTGGATGAGCGCTTCCATCTCCGTGTAGACCTCGTCCTTGGGCGGCGGCACGACGCGGCGGTCCTTCGCGCCCCACTCGCCCACCGGCGTGATGCGGTCGAGCGCCTGGCGGCAGATCTTGACGCTCTCGCGCATCTCGGCGACGCGCACCTGGTAGCGGTCGTACACGTCGCCGGCCTGCGCGCCGATGACGTCGAAGTCGAACGTCTCGTAGCCCGAGTACGGGAAGGCCCGTCGCACGTCGTAGTCGCCGCCGGCCGCGCGCGCGATGGGCCCGAACAGGCCCCACTTGTTGCAGTCGGCGAGCGAGATGACACCCACGCCGCGGGTGCGCTCGAGCCAGATGGGGTTCTTGGTGATGAGCGTCTCGTACTCGTCGAGCTTGCCCGGAAACCGATCGAGGAAGGCCGCGACGGCCTCCTTGAAGCCGCGCGGGATGTCCTCGCGCAGCCCGCCCACCCGGATGTAGCTCGGGAAGAAGCGGAAGCCCGCGAGCAGCTCGTTGAGGTTCATGACGATCTCGCGCTCGCGGAACGCGTAGAGCATCCCGGTGATCGCGCCGATCTCCATGGCGTGCGTGCCGAACCACACCAGGTGGCTCGAGATGCGCTGCAGCTCCGCGATGAGGACGCGGATCCACTTCACGCGGTCCGGCACCTCCAAGCCGAGGAGCTTCTCCACCGACAGCGCGTAGGCCAGGCTGTTCGACTGGGCGCCCAGGTAGTCCATGCGCTCGACGAGCGGGATCACCTGCTGCCACTTCTTCTGCTCGGCCGTCTTCTCGATGCCCGTGTGCAGGTAGCCGATGGTGGGGCTGACGGAGACGACCGTCTCGCCGTCGAGCTCGAGCACCAGCCGCAGCACGCCGTGCGTGCTGGGGTGCTGGGGCCCCATGTTGACGGTCATCGTCTCGGTGCGCAGTTCAGCCATGTGCGGTTCCGTCCAGCTCCTCGTCGACGATCGCGCAGATGAGGTGCAGCACCGTCGCGTGCACCTCCTGGATGCGGGCCGTGTCGTCCTCCGGCACCCGCACCTCGACGTCGGCGGCCGCGCCCGCGGCCAGGCCGTTCCGCCCGGTCAGGGCCACCGTCCTCATCCCCCGCGCACGGGCCGCCTCGAGGCCCCGCAGCACGTTGGCCGAGCGCCCGCTCGTCGTGATGCCCAACGCCACGTCGCCGGCGCGCCCGAGCGCCTCCACCTGCCGCGCGAACACGCGCTCGAACCCGTAGTCGTTCCCGACCGCCGTCAGGATGCTCGTGTCCGTCGTCAGCGCCACGGCCGGCCACGCCCGCCGCTCGACCACGAAGCGGCCCACGAGCTCGGCCACGAAGTGCTGCGCGTCGGCGGCGCTGCCCCCGTTGCCGAACGCCAGCACGGTGCGGCCCGCCGCGAGCGCCTCGACCACCACCCCCGCCGCCGCGGCTACCTCGGCCGCCCGCCCGGCCATCCGCGTGTGCGCGGCCGCCGCAGCCTCGAGCACGTCGGCGACGCGGGCCGCGCGGCGGTCGGCAGCCATCACGCCTGCGGCGGCTTCGCCTGCCGGTTGCGCCGGTCGCGCTCCAGGTTCGCCCGGAACTCCTCCGCCGTCACCTGCAGCGGCATGTAGGTCTGCGCGTCCTTGCGGACCTGCACGGGGAAGTCCTTCCGGAGCGGATGCCCCTCCCAGTCCTCCGGCATCATCAGGCGCCGCAGATCGGGATGCCCGTCGAAGCCGATGCCGAAGAGGTCGAACACCTCGCGCTCCGGCCAGTTGGCGCCGGGGAACACGCCGGTGATGGACGGGACCGGCAAGTCCGCCGAGGTCTGCACCTTGACGCGCACCCGCGCCCGCCGGTGCGGCGACACGAGGTGATAGACCACGTCGAAGCGGGGGGACCGGCGAGGGTGGAAGTCGGCCGCCGTCACGTTCGAGAACGCCACGAACTCGAGGCCGGGCGTCTCGGCGAGCGCGCGGACGACCGCGACGATGTCCCGGGCGGCAGCCCCAATCGTCGGCGTGACGTCGGCGTCGGCCGCGTCGAGCGCCTCGAGGGCGGCGCCGGGCAGCAACGGGCGAAGCTGGTCGATGATCTCCTGGGCGGTCATCATCACATCCGCTGTGCCGCGATCTTCTTCTGCAGCTGCACGATGCCGTAGATCACCGACTCGGGTCGCGGCGGGCAGCCCGGGATGAAGACGTCGACGGGCACGACCTGGTCCGAGCCCTGCACGATGGCATAGTTGTCGAACACGCCGCCGCACGAGGCGCACGCGCCCATCGAGATCACCCACTTGGGCTCGGGCATCTGGTCGTAGATGCGCCGGAGCGCCGGCGCCATCTTCCGCGAGAGCCGCCCCGCGATGATCATCAGGTCCGACTGCCGCGGCGAGCCCCGGAACACCTCCGCGCCGAAGCGGGCGATGTCGTACCGGCTGCAGCTCATCGCCATCATCTCGATGGCGCAGCAGGCCAGCCCGAAGGTCACCGGCCAGATGGCCGACCGGCGCGCCCACTGGACGACCTTCTCGAGGTTGGTCGTCAGGACGGGGATTTCCAGCTCAGTTTCGAGTCCCATACCGATATCTCCTGACGGGCGCGATCGGCCCCGGCCGCGGCCGCGGCGCGTAGTCCGGATCGCTCTCGGGCCCCCAGTCGAGCGTGCCCTTCCGCCAGATATACACGTAGCCCACCGCCAGGATCAGAAAGAACACGAGAATCTGCACGAACCCGACCCAGCCCAGGTCGCGCAGGGCCATGGCCCACGGGTAGAGGAAGGCCACCTCGATGTCGAACAGGAGGAAGATCATGGCAATCAGGTAGAACTTCACCGACTGCCGCTCGCGCGCGTCCCCGACCGGCGGCATGCCGCACTCGTACGGCGCCTCTTTCTCGGGGGTCGGGTTGCGGGGCCCGACGAAACTGGACAAGAGGATCGACACGGCGCCGAACCCGACGCCGACGACGATCATGATTGCTAAGCCGCCCCAGCCTTCCATGCGCTCCGTCTCGCCGCGTTTCAGAGGCCAGGCGATGCCGGCTCTGCTTGTGAATGATTTCGCAAGCTAACGCACCAATGCTACTGGACCCACCGGTTCCAGTCAAACGACCGTGTATCTTTAAGTCGTGCGTTTGGCATGGTTTTCACCCGTCCCGCCGAGCCCGAGCGGCATCGCGGCCTACACCGCCGAGATCGTTCCCCTCCTCCGCGCGCGCGGCTGGCCCATCGACGTGTTCGTCCACCGCGCCGCCGGACCGCCGCTGGCCGATGCCCACCCCGCCCTCGACTACGTCTGGCGGGCGCGCCGCACGCCGTACGACCTCACCGTATACCAACTTGGCAACGCGTCGTTCCACGATTACATGTGGGGCTATCTCTTCCGGTATCCGGGCCTGGTCGTGCTCCATGACGCGCAGGTCCAGCAGTCGCGCGCGCTCGCGATGACCCGGTTCGTGCCGCCGACGCGCGTCGCGGAGTTCGTGGACGAGTTCCTCGCGAACCACCCCGGTGCCTCGCGCGACCTGGCCATCGTCTTCGCCGAAGGGCGCGGCGGCTCCCTCTACGGGTGGTGGCCGCACGTCCGCCTCGTCATCGAGTCGGCGCGGACCGTCGCCGTGCACAACGCCCGGCTGGCGGCCGACCTGGCCGCCCGCCATCCTGCGGCGACGATCGAAACCATCCCGATGGGCGTGGCCGATCCGCGGCGCGCCGGAGGCCCCGGGACCGGCCTCCGCGCCGCCGAAGGCCGGGCCGTGCGCGAGCGGCTGGGCCTCCCCGCCGAGGCCTTCCTCGTGGCGGCGTTCGGCGGCGTCACGCCCGAGAAGCGGATTGCCTCGCTGCTCGAAGCGGTGAGCCTGCTGCCCGGGCGCGTGCCGGTGCACGTGGCGCTCGTCGGCGCGGCCGCGGATCACTACGACGTCCAGGCCGACATCGCCCGGTGGCGGCTCACCGGGCGCGTGCACGTCGCCGGCTACGTGCCCGACGCCGATCTGCCCGCGTGGCTCGACGCGGCCGACGTCTGCGCGTGTCTCCGCTGGCCGACCAACCGCGAGACGTCGGCGTCGTGGCTCCGGGCGCTGGCCGCGGGCCGGCCGACGCTCGTGAGCGGCCTGGCCGACCTCGTCGACGTGCCGACGCTCGATCCCTATGCGTGGCGGGTGCTGTCGGCCGACGGGGATGCGACGCGCGAGCCGGTGGCCGTGACCATCGAGATCACCGACGAGCGCAAAGCGCTCGGCCTCGCGCTCGATCGGCTCGCCGTCGATGCGGAACTCCGCGAGCGGTTGGGCCGCGCCGCCCGCGCCTGGTGGGCGGCGCACCA
>JBFMCA010000075.1:0-22970 GCA_040754955.1 Acidobacteriota bacterium
CGACGAGCTGCGCTATCGCTGGTACCGCTGGCGCATGAACCGCGCCCGGGGCAAGTTCGACGTCTACTCCGGCGGCCGGCGGCGCGACGACGACTGGAAGAGCGACTGGAAGAAGCACATTCACTAGGGAGGCTTGGGGGCTTGGGGGCTTGGAGGCTGACGCCTTCCGCGCGATCGCGCTCGGGTTCGAGGGGGTCGAGGAGCGGGCGCACATGGAGCACCCCGACTTCCGCGTCAACGGCCGCATCTTCGCGACGCTCCATCCGGGAGACACGCGGGGGATGGTGAAGGTCTCGCCCGACGAGCAGCGCGAGCTCCTGCGCACGCACCCCGAAGCGTTCGAGCCTTCCGCCGGCGCGTGGGGGCGCCAGGGCTGTACGAACGTGACGCTGGCGAAGGTCGACGTCCGCACGGCGCGCGCGGCGCTGCTCGTCGCCTACGAGGGCGCGCTCAAGGCCCCGGCCCGCCGGCGCCGCAAGCCCAGAGTCTGAAGCCCGGAGCCCAGAGCCTACTTCTTGTACTCTTTCGCCGGCTTGAACCCAGCCGAGCGTGCCAGCAGGCTCCACGGCAGCGTCGCGATGAGCTCGTTGTAGCGCCGGGCCTCGTCGTTGTACACGCGCTCGGCCAGCATCACGCGCTGCTCGAGCGAGCCCAGCTCGCTGGGGTTGAGGTCCTTGGCGCGGGCGGCGTCGCGTTCGCGGAGCAGGTCCTGGAGGAGCGTCCAGGCATTCTGGACGGCGGCGCGTCGGGCGATGAGCTTGTTCTGCAGCACGGCGGCCACGATCACGAGGACGACGAGGACTGCAATGGTCGCGAGGACGTTCATGGCCCCCGCTAGGGCCCGGTCCGGGTCGGCTCGTGGAAGTAGGTGTCGGTGCCGTCCAGCCAGTCCTGGCGGATCGGGCTGAAGATGTCGATTTCGAACGTGTCCTCGAGCGCCTCGGCCTGGTGCGGCACCCACGACGGGATGTGCAGCACTTCGCCCTCGCGCACGGTGATCTCCTCCCCGTTGATGAGGAACTTGAGCGCACCCTGCAGCACGTGCGTCATCTGCTCGCTCTCGTGCTTGTGCATGGGGACGAGCGCGCCGCGCTTGAGGTAGATCTGGGCGATCATCTCCCGCTCGCCGGTGACGACCTTGCGGGAGATCATCTCGGTGACCTTTTCGAGGGCGATCTCATCCCAGCGATGCAGGGTGACGGGTCGTGGGTCCATGCGCGGCGCTTCTCGGTGCTCCCTCGACGGGAGATGGTGACAGTCCGCCCCTGAACACGGGCGCGAACGCGAGGCGGCGCGCATTATACCACCCGGACCGGATGGTATAATTCGGCCCCATGAAGGCGTCGACGCTCGCCGCGCGCGAGAAGTCCTACGAGGGGCTCTCTCGCGAGGATCTGCTCCGCGCGTACCGGACGATGCTGTTGTCGCGGCGCATCGACGACAAGGAAATCCAGCTCAAGAACCAGAGCCTGATCTTCTTCCAGATCAGCGGCGCCGGCCACGAGGCCGTGCTGACGGCCGCGGGCCTGCATCTGCGGCCGGGCCACGACTGGTTCTACCCGTACTACCGCGACCGCGCGCTCTGCCTGGCGCTCGGGATGACGCCCCTCGAGATGCTGCTTGCCGCCGTGGGGTCCAAGGACGACCCCAACTCCGCGGGCCGCCAGATGCCGTCCCACTGGGGGCACGTCGCGCTGAACATCCCGTCGCAGAGCAGCCCGACGGGCACGCAGTGCCTCCAGGCCGTCGGCTGCGGCGAGGCGGGCCAGATCTACGGTCGCGTCGCCTCGATTCCCGACCGCGAGTCGCGCTTCAAGTCGGACGAGATCACGTACGTGTCCATCGGCGACGGCGCCACGAGCGAGGGCGAGTTCTGGGAGTCGCTCAACACGGCCTGCACGCGGAGCGTCCCGGTTCTCTACCTGATCGAGGACAACGGCTACGCCATCTCCGTTCCCGTCGAGGTCCAGACGCCCGGCGGCGACATCTCGCGCCTGGTCGAGTCGTTCCCGAACCTCAAGGTGCTCCGCTGCGACGGTACCGACTTTCTGGACAGCTACCGGACGCTCGGCGAGGCGGTGGCGTGGATCCGGAAGGAGCGGCGGCCCGCGCTGGTCCACGCCAGGGTCACCCGTCCGTACTCGCACTCGCTGTCGGACGATGAGCGGCTGTACAAGACGCCCGAGGAGCGTGAGGCCGAGGCGCGGCGCGACCCGCTGACGAGGATGCGCGCCTTCCTGGTGGCCGAGGGCCTGGCCACCGAGGCGGAGCTCGACGAGCTCGCCACGGGCGTCGATCGCGAGATTGCGGAGGCCACGGACGCGGCCGTCAAGGCGCCGAAGCCGGACCCCGAGACGGCCGGCCTGTACGTCTTCTCGCCCGACGTCGACCCGACCTCGCCTGCCTTCGACACGCCGGCCGCGCCCGAGGGCCGCACCGACACGATGGTCGCGGCCATCAACCGCACGCTCAAGGACGAGATGGCGCGCGACCCGCGCATCGTTGTCTTCGGCGAGGACGTGGCCGACGCAAGCCGCGAGACGGCCCTGCCCCGCGTACCGGGCAAGGGTGGCGTGTTCAAGGTGACGCACGGGCTGCAGAAGGCCTTCGGGTCCGATCGCGTCTTCAACTCGCCCCTCGCCGAGGCCAACATCGTGGGCCGCGGCGTCGGCATGGCCACGCGCGGGCTGAAGCCGGTCGTCGAGATCCAGTTCTTCGACTACATCTGGCCGGCGATGATGCAGCTCCGCGACGAGATGGCGATGCTGCGCTACCGGAGCGGCAACCACTTCTCGTGCCCCATGGTGGTGCGCGTGCCTATCGGCGGGTACCTGCGCGGCGGCGCGCCGTACCACAGCCAGTCGGGCGTGAGCATCTTCGCGCACTGCCCCGGCATACGCATCGTGTTCCCCTCGAACGCCGTCGACGCGGCGGGGCTGCTCCGCACGGCCATCCGGTGCGACGACCCGGTGCTCTTCTGCGAGCACAAGCACCTGTACCGGCAGACCTACAACAAGGGCCAGTACCCGGGCGCGGAGTACATGATTCCCTTCGGCAAGGGCGCGCTCAGGCGCGAGGGAACCGATCTGGTCGTGCTCACGTGGGGCGCGCTCGTGCAACGCTCGCTGCTGGCGGCGCAGCAGGCCGAGAAGGACGGTATCCAGGCGGCCGTCTTCGACCTGCGCACGATCATCCCGTATGACTGGGAAGGCATCGCGGCGCTGGTCAGGTCCACCAGCCGCGTGGTGATCGCGCACGAAGATCAGCTCACGTGCGGGTTCGGCGCCGAGCTGGCGGCGCGTATCGGCGCCGAGCTCTTCGAGCATCTCGACGCCCCGGTCAGGCGCGTGGGCGCGATGGACTGCCCGGTGGCCTACGCGCCCAACCTGGAAGAGGTCATCCTCCCCCAGGCCTCCGACGTCCTCGCGGCCATCAAGCAGACCGCGGCGTACTGACGCCGCGCGACCGCATGGCGAGGGCCGCTCGACCGTCCGCCGGCCGCGCGCGGCTCGCCGCCGTGGCTGGCGCGCTCAGCGCGGCGCTCGGCCTCGCGCCGGCGGCGCAGGCGCCCTCCCCGGGGCGCATCGACGTCCTGAAGGCCATCGGCGGGCTCTCGCCCGACGCCGTCGGCCAGTTCCGCGAGCCGATCGGCTTCGAGCAGCATCCCAACGGGCTCTACGTCGTCTTCGATCGCCGCGGACACGCGGTGTTCACCGTCGATCCGGCGACGCAGTCGACCTTCAAGCTCATCGAGATCGGCGGCGAGCAGGGGCGCATCATCGAGCCCGGCGCCTTCGACGTCGCGCGCGACGGCACCATCGTGGTGGCCGACGCGCCGGGCGGCCGCGAGCGCATCCAGCAGTTCGACATCCTCGGCAGGTGGACGAGCGGCTTCCGCCTGCCCGGCCGGGCCGCGCCGCGCATCACCGTCGAAGGCCTCGCCCTGAGCGGCGTGGGCACGATGGCGGCCATCGACGGCGGCGTGGCGCTCAACCTGCCCGAGACCGGAGCGCTCGTGACCGAATACTCCATCGAGGGCGTGCCGCTCAGATCCATCGGGCGCCTGCGCGCGACGGGGCACGAGGCCGACCGCGACCTGCACCTCGCGTTCAACGCGGCCATGCCGCTGCCGCATCCGAAGGGCGGCTACGTCGTGGTGTTCCTTGCGGGACCGCCGGCGTTCCGCCGGTACGACGCGCGGGGCGAGCTGCTGTACGAGCGCGTGATCCAGGGGCGGGAGCTCGACCCGCTGCTGGCGGCGCTGCCGACGCGGTGGCCGCGCCGGGACGTCAACGGCATGGAGCTGCCGCTCGTGGTGCCCACTGTGCGTACCGCGGCGCTCGATCCCGCCGGCCGACTCTGGGTTTCGTTCACGATCCCGTTCACCTACGTCTTCGACGACGAGGGCGAGAAGATCCGGACCGTGCAGTTCCGTGCAGCCGGGCTCGTCTCGCCCACCAGCGTGTCCTTCGCGCGCGATGGCCGCATTCTGGTGACGCCGGGCTGCTACGCCTTTCGGGCGCCGTAGGCTAGAATCTCGGGTTCGCAGATGAGCGTTGGGGCCCTGTCGGGCGTCCTGGGGCGCGGTCTCCGCGCCGTGGCACAACTCGCGCTGCTGGTCGCGGCGACGGCGTGCGGCAGCACGCCGACGTCCCCCACGCCCGCGGTGGTGGCCGGCGATTCCCGCCCGCCGACGAACACGACGCCGGCCGGTCCGAGCCTGGCCTGCCCGGCGGACGTATCGGTCGCCAGCCCCTCCGGCGGCGGGGTGGTCGTGACCTTCTCGACGCCGGCGGCCACGGGCGGCGTCGCGCCCGTGACGGTCTCGTGCGCGCCGGCGTCGGGCGCATCGTTCCCCGTCGGGTCCACGACGGTCCGGTGCACGGCCGTCGATGGCGCGGCGCAGAGCGGGTCGTGCACGTTCACGGTCACCGTGACGCCCCCCTCGCCGCGCATCACGCGGACCTCGTTTCTCGCCTTCGGCGACAGCATGACGCTGGGCGAGGTCACCGCGCCGGTGGGACCGTCGCTGGCCGCGCTCCTGCAGCCGGGCTACGACCGCCTCGTCATCGTGCCAGCGGCGTCCTATCCGACGCAGCTGCTCACCCTGCTGTCGGGGCGTTACCGTGACCAGGCCGCGAGCTTCGTCATGACCAACGCGGGCCGGCCGGGCGAGTGGGCGGTTGATGGCGCGCTGCGGTTCCCGTCGGTCCTGGCGACCAGCCGGGCCGACGCGGTGCTGCTGCTCCACCGAGCCAACGACCTCAGCGCCCTCGGGCCCGTGCCGACGTCGCGAGGCCTCGAGGAGATGGCGCGCGAGGCGCGGTTCCGCGGGGCTCGGGTATTCCTCGCCACCCTGCCGCCTCCCCGCGCGGGCGGGCGCAACGCGCTGCCGGTGAGCTCGGTCGTCGCCTTGAACGATCGCCTCCGCGTGATCGCTTTGGGCGAGCAGGCCGCGCTCGTGGATCTCTACGCCGCGCTCGCCTCCAACATCACCACCTACATCGGCACCGACGGCCTGCATCCCACCGAAGCGGGCTACCGGCGGATGGCTGAGGCCTTCTTCGAGGCCATTCAGCGGACGCTCGAAGCGCCCGCACCCTCGACGTCGACCGGATCGTGACCCATGCCTGAGCGGCGCACGCACGGCGGGTTCCACTCCGTGCTCGAGCGGGACCACCCGTACATCTTCATCGACTCGTGCATGCAGATGTGGCCGGACGCCGACTTCGCCTCGGCGCACCGGCACGGCGTGACGGCATACGGCGTCACGGCCTTCGAGCCGCACGACACGGTGGGCGAGGCGCTCGAACGCCTGATGTTCTGGCACCTGGTGGCGCGGCGCCATGCGAACCTGCTGGTCGCGACGTCGGTGGACGACATCCGCGCCGCCAAGCGCGAGGGGCGCGCGGCGCTGCTGCTCTTTTCCCAGGGCGGCGATTTCATCGAGCGCAAGCTCCACCGCATCGAGGCCTTCTACCGGCTCGGGCTGCGCGTGATGATCCCGGCCTACAACCGCACCAACCAGATCTGCGGCGGCATCCTCGACCGCTCCGACATGGGGCTCACGCGTTTTGGCCGCCTCGTGGTCGAGGAATCGAACCGCGTCGGCCTGGTGCTCGACTGCACGCACGTCGGCCGGCGGGCCACGCTCGAGATCATCGATCGGAGCGCCGCGCCGGTCATCTTCAGCCACTCGAACCCGAGCCGGCTTGCGCCGAATCCGCGCAACATCGACGATGAGCAGATCCGCGCGTGCGTCGCCCGGGGCGGCATCGTGGGGCTCGCGGCGTGGGGGCCGCTCGTCATGCGTCCGGGCACGTCGCACTGGCCCACCCTCGACGAGTTCGTGGACATGATCGACTACACGGCCGGGCTCGTCGGCGGCACGGCGCACATCGGCGTCGGCACCGACATGTCGCTCGGCACCTACCCCGACCACGCGAGCGACCCGTGGGGCGAGGCCGACTACCCGCACATCTCGGCCGAGTACGGACGGACGGTGACGCCTGACGTCCGCTCCCCGCGCCGCGCCCTCGACGGCTTCTCGGACTACCCCGAGGTGGTGCGCCTGGCCGAGCGCCTGCTGGCGCGCGGGTACGCCGAGGCGGACGTCAGGGGGATTCTGGGGGAGAACTACCTGAGGGTGTTCGGGAGCGTCTGGAAGTAGGGTACGGAATCCCCGTGACGGAACCCTCGCGAACGAAGCGTGGGAGGAAGGAATCTCGAGAGTTCCTGGCGCCCGCATCGCTTCGCGAACGGGCCTCGACCGAGTGACGGGAATACCCGCTCTGGCGGATCATGGACGCCCGCGTCCGTCAGCCGCGCGGCCGCACGAAACGAAACGGGCGGGCCGAGGCGCCTGCCTCAACCCGCCCGCGAACCCCGTGACGGACCCTCCGGGATCGAACCCCCGTCGTCACCTCGTGACGAACCCGTCTCAGCCTGCTGTCGTCGGCCGCGTCGCCGGGAAGATCTGCCTGAACGCGGTCATGAACCGCTCCATCTCCTCCTCGGTGCCGATCGAGACGCGCATGTGCTCGGTCATCGGCGGGAACGGCCGGCCGACGAGCACGCCGCGCTGGCGGAACTCCTGGATGACGGGCTGAATCTGGCGCTTGATGCCCACCATGAAGAAGTTGGTCTGCGAGGGGATGACCTCGTAGCCGAGCGCGCGCAGCTCGTTGCTGTAGCGCTCGCGCAGCTCCCGGGTCATGGCGCGGACCTTCGCCTGCGTCGCGGTGTCCTTGAGCGACGCCACGCCGCCCCACTTCACGAGCGCGTTGATGCTGCCCACGCTGTAGGCGCGCATCTCCTGGATCAGGCTGGGCGGCGCCACGGCGTAGCCGAGGCGCATGGCCGCAAGCGCCGCAATCTTCGAGAACGTGCGGGCGACGATGACCTTGCGGCCCTGCTTGACGTAGGGGATCGACTCCTCGTAGTTCGGATCCTCGACGTAGTGGTGGTACGCCTCGTCGATGAGCACCGGGATGTCCTCCGGGATCGCGTCGAGGAGCTGCTTCACTTCCTGCTTGGTCACGATCAACCCGGTGGGGTTGTTCGGATTGCACAGGTACACCAGACCGACCTCGCGGTAGTTCTTCTTCACCGCATCGATCATCGCCGGGATGTTCTGCCGGTAGTCCTTGTCGAGCGGCAGCTTGATGGCGTCGGCCCTGATGCCGCTGGCGTGCTGGTACACCGAGTTGTACGAGGGCTCGACGCCCACCACCTTCTTGCCGCCCTGCAGGTAGGTGGTGCCGACGACGTTGAGGATCTCGCCGGAGCCGGCGCCGAGCAGGACGTGATCGGTCGTGACGCCGTGGTGGGCGGCGATCGCCTGGGTGATGCCGCCGTCCGGATACCCGTAGCGGTTGGCGTACTTCCAGGCATCGTTCATCGCCTTCATGACCGGCTCTGAGATGCCCCAGTTGTTCTCGTTGCTGGCGAGCTTGGCCAGCGAATCGTAATCGTCCGCCGACGTTCTGCCCCGTCCGCCGCCCGGGGCCTGCGCCAGCAGGCTCCCCGGCGTGATGCCGACCAGACCGAGTGCCGTCGTGAGCCCGCCGACGAAGCTCCGGCGGGAAACGCGATTCCTGACGTCCATGGTGCCTCCCAAGGCCCTCGGCCTTGCGTGGAACGGGTGAGCCGTGCCCGTCATGATGCCCGGTCCGCGCGGGATCCGCAACCCCCGGGCCGAGCCACGTCGACCTACCAGCGGAACACCGTGGCCGCGGCGCCGCTGGCGAGCGTGCCTTCGAGGCGCACCGCGATGGCGGCCGGCAGGTAGGGGATGTCGACCCGGTGGCCGAACTCGGAGGCCCCCGCGGTGTCCACCCGCACGCTCGCCGTGCCGTGGCGGCGGTCGAAGGGCGACTCGCGCCGCCGCACGACCTGAATCTTCGCGATGGGTGCGATGGTGGTCTTGCGCGCCAGCCAGCCCGATCGGAACAGGACGAGCCCCTCGGGGGCGCACCACGCCAGGTGCGCCACGTAGCGGTGCGCGACGATGGCGCCCCACCCGGCGAGCACGATCGCAGCGGCGATGGCGCCCCAGCCGATCACGGGCGCCGTGGCCGCGCCGGCAGCCAGCCCGAGGGCCACGGGCACCTTCACCGCGCGTCTGAACGCGCGCGGGTGCACGGGCTGCCAGTCGAGGGCGGCGGCCTCGAAGCCGGGCAGCAGCGCCCCGACGAGGGCCGGCACCTCCGCCGCCGGCAGGATGGGCGCCAGCGATTCGCGGCCCGTCCCGGCGCGCTCGGCGACGCCGCCGGCCGTATCGATGTCCACCGCCGCGTGGCCCGTGAGACGGTGCAGCAGGCTTTCGCTGATCGTCAGCAGCTGCACGCGGTGGATGGGCACGGTGGCCGTCACGCGCGTGAACAATCCGAACGAGGCCACGAGCTCCGTGCCCGTGTGCGTCAGCCGGTAGTCGTAGAGACGGACGAGCGACCAAGCCATCGACAGCAGGCGCACGAGGATCAGGAAGCCGATGACCACGCCCGCGAGCACGGCGAGAGGCTCGAGCGGCGGCACCCGGCCGCTGACGACCGGCCCCACGACCTCGCGCATCGAGGCCCGCTCGAACAGCTCGCGCCCCAGCACGACGTTGTCCAGCCGGTTCAGCAGGCCCAGCTCCCACGCGGCGCCGAAGGCCGCGCCGATGATCCAGACGCCCTGGTTCTCGATGAAGCCGTGCCGCAACAGGTCGCGCGGGCCGAGCCTCAGCAGGGTCCGCACGGCCGGCGTCGCCTCGGCCGCGCCGGCGGGTTCGGCCCGCGTGGGCGCCGCCGCGCCGCGTCCCTGCGCAACCCGCGCGCGCATGTCGTCGACCGCCGCGAGCGGCAGCACTTTGAGCCGCGCCTCGGAGCCGCCGCCCACGCCCGTGTCGATGCGCACCTCGGCCACGTCGAACAGGCGGTGCACGAGGTTCTGGATCGCGTCCACGTTCTGCACCCGGCTGTACGGCACGTGCCGCTCGTTCCGGAAGATCAGGCCCGATCGGATGACCAGCTGGTCATCGTCATAGCGCAGGCGGAGCGTGAGGTACCGGATGACCGCGATCCCGAGGCTGGGCACGAGCAGTACGAGCAGCCACAGGTCCTCGCTGCCGCCCCCGGCGCGCCCCGAGACGAAGGCGACGAGCGCCGGCAGCGCAAACCGGCGGAGCTCGTCGGCAAAGCCGAACACCAGCGACGAGGGGTGGAGCCGGACTTCAGACGGCATCGCTCTCGCGACCCGGCAGGAGCTGATCGCGGAGCGTGACCGCGACCTCGTGAGCGAGGCCGCGGAGCTCCACGCGCGCATGGTCGGTGCCGGCGGTGAAGACGACGAGCGTGCCGAGCCCCCAGTGGCGCTCGAGCGGGCCCTGCGACACGTCCGTGTGCTGCACGCGCGTCCGCGGCACGTGGATCACGTGGCGCCACCAGACGCCTCGCCGAATCTCGAGCCCCACCTCGTCCACGCCGTACGACGCGTGCCGGTACTCGATCGCGGGCCAGATCTGCAGCCAGAGGGCGAAGACGATGGAGCCGGCGAACCAGGCGGCGAACAGCAGGATTCCCACCCACCACGGCCAGGCGTCGGCGACGAGAAGAGTGAGGACGAGGGCCACGAATGATCCCGCCGACACCACGGCGGCGAGGATGCCGCCGATGGCGCGGTCGAGCGGGATCACCCGCGGGTCGAGTGGTGTCAGCGCGGCCACAGCCAGCCGAACGCGCCGGCCGTCAGCATGGCGTACACCAGGCTGTCGAATCCATACACCAACGTCGTCCGCCAGGAACGCTTGTACCAGATGGACGACTGGACCTGGGCCAGCCAGTACCCCGCAAACGCCGTGGTGCCGGCGAAGCGAAAGACCTCGAGGTAGCTGGCGCCGGGTCCCAGCGCGCGCCCGGCGATGTAGGCGGCAAAGACGCCGATGACGCAGCAATACGCGAACCACTGCGCCAGGCTCGCGCCCATGGCCGGCGGCCCGTTCGGGATCACCGTCATGATGATGGACGGCCCTTTCGTCATCGCCTCGATGAACGCGGGATCGTTCATCCCCTTGGTGCCCTGCGGACTCGGCAGCATGTAGTCGCCCGGCGGGATGTTGAACCTGCGCAGCGCCTCCTGCACCTCACCCTGGTTGGGCACCTTGCCGTAGTCGCCCTGATGCAGCGGCAGCACCATGTGGAAGATCGAGCTGGCGATGAACACGAGCACGGCGGCGAGCAGAATCGGCCAGATCAACGACAGAATCGGGACCATGGGGGCTCCTTTGTGAGACGCGAGGACCTGGAGGCTTGGCGACTTGGAGGGATGGAGGTACTGCCGCCCCTCCACCCCTCCAGGCCTCCACCCCTCCAAGCCTCCGAACCTATTTCACCGTCGCCGTCTTGATGTAGTCGAGCTTCGGGAATCCCTTCATCAGATACGCGTTGCCCTCAGCCTGGATGCGGCCCTGCTCCGGGCCGTTGCCGCGGGGCGCGCCCTCGCCGTAGCTGGTGTTGATCCTGTCGACGACGTCCATGCCCGACACGACCTCGCCGAAGGGCGCAAACCCCAGCTTGTCGAGGTTGCCGTTGTCGCGGAAGTTGATGAACACCTGGGTCGTCCGCGTGTCGGGCGTGCCGCCCATGGCGTAGGTGATGAACCCGCGCTTGTTGCTCTGCTTGACGGGGTCCGGCGGGATGCGCGCGTTGCGCCACACGGCCGACACCGCCGGGTCGCCGTTGATGCCGAACTGCACCATGAAGTTGGCAATGGCGCGGAAGAACCGGGCCTCGTCATAGAATCCGTTCTTCACCAGGTTGTAGAAGCGGTCGGCGCCGTTGGGCGCCCACTCGCGCGTGACGCCGACGACAAACGTGCCGGCGCTCGTGTCGAACACCACCTGGTAGGTGTCGGGCGCCTTCTCGGTCAGCTTGGCCGGGTTCATCAGCGCCGCGCGCCGGCTGCCCTGCGCCGCCGCCGGCGCGCCGCCTGCCGTCACCGCCACCGCGGCGCAGGCCGCCGCGGCCGAAATCCACCGTAACGTCATCGAGTGCTCCTCTCCAGAACCGTTCCCGCGTCCGTCCGTCAGTCGGCGCCGCCGTGCGTGGCCGCGAGCAGCCACGTGCCGCCTTCGTTCAGGTACACCTCGGTCCACGTGCCTTCGGCCGTGCGCTCGATGTCGAGGCCGTTCTCGTCGGGCTCGACCACCTGCGCGCGGAAGGCGTAGTGCACGATCGCCACCGTCTCGCCAAACAACCGCACGCGCCAGGGCTGCAGCTGGTAGCTGCGAATGGCAGGCGCATCGGGCCCCACCGACCGGATGGCGTGCTCGAGCTCGTGCGGGCGGAGCGCGCCGTGCTCCCACCCCGTGTAGCGCGGGTGGAGCGCCGCGCGCATGCCCTCCATGTCCCGCTCGGACACCATCCGCCAGAGCTGCTCGACGCGCGCCCAGACAATGGCGTGCGGGGACAGCCGCGAGGGCCGCTCGTCCTCCTCGGGAACGGGCGCGTCGTCCGGTTGCTCGGCCACGGTCGGAAGAGTGTATCAGCGCCGCGCGCGGGGATCGAAGGCCTCGCGCAGGCCGTCCCCGACCAGGGAGAAGCTCAACACCACCAGTGTGATCGCCACGCCGGGCGCCACGGCCCCCAGGGGGCTGGTCCGGAGCAGCTCCCGCCCCCGCGCCAGCATGGCGCCCCACTCGGGGTCGGGCGGCTGCACGCCGAGGCCCAGGAACGACAGGCCCGACGCGATGAGCAGCGCCGTCCCCATCTGGATGGTGCCCTGCGCCACGAGCGGCGACGCGCAATTGGGCAGGACGTGGCGGGCCAGGATGCGGACGTCCGACGCGCCGGCTGCCCGCGCGGCCTGCACGTAGTCGGCGCTCGTCACCGCCAGCGCCGAGGCCCGGACGATGCGCGCGAACACGGGCACCGACAGCACCGCCACCGCGACGATGGTGGAGAGCGCCCCGCGCCCGAGGATGGTGGCCACGCCGATGGCCAGCAGCATGTCGGGGAACGACAGCAGCACGTCGATGCCCTGGACGACCAGCCGATCGGTCAGGCCCCGCCGCCAGGCGGCCAGCAGCCCGAGCGCCGCGCCGGCCAGCAGCCCCGCCGCCGTGCTCACGGCGCTGATGCCCAGCGAGATGCGCGCGCCCGCGATGAGCCGGCTGAGCGTGTCGCGCCCGAGATGATCGGTGCCCAGCGGGTGCGCGGTCGACGCCGCCTGGAAGTTGCGCGTGAGGTCGACCGCGAGCGGGTCGTAGGGCGTCGCCACATCAGCCAGCGCCGCGGCGAGGAATCCGACCGCCAGAACCAGCGCGGCGAGCACGGCGCCGGCGTCGCCCGCAACGCGCCTCCACCCGCTGGTCACGCGCGCACCCTTGGGTCGGCCAGCGCGCTCGCCACGTCGGTGAGCGCGTTGACGACCACGTACAGCGTGGCGACCACCAGCACGCCGCCCTGCACCATGGGGAAGTCGCGCGCGATGACGGCGTCCACCATCATCCGGCCGACGCCGGGAATGGCGAACACGCTCTCGACGAGCACCGTGCCCGCGAGCAGCCCGCCGATGCGCAGGCCGACCAGGCTCGTGACGGGCAGGAGCGCGTTCCTGAGCGCGTGGCGGGCGATGAGCCGCGCCCGCGACGCGCCGCGCGCCCTGGCGGCGCGCACGTACTCCTGGTCCAGCGTGTCGAGGAGCGAGGCGCGCGTCATGCGCGCGATAAGGCCCGCCGACTGCAGGCCCAGCGCCGTGACGGGCAGCACGTAATGCGCCGGCGTTCCCACGCCAATCGACGGCAGGAGCGCCAGGTGCAGCGAGAACACGAGCATCAGCATCAGCGCCAGCCAGTAGGACGGCGTGGACACCGCCACGAGCGTCACCGCCATCACCGCGCGATCCACCCAGCGCCGCCGCGTCACCGCCGCCCACGTGCCCGCCGACAGCCCCAGCACGACCGCCAGCAGCACCCCGCCGAACGCCAGCGCCGCCGTGTGCGGGAGCCGTTCGGCGATCTCCCGGGCCACCGGCACGCCGGTCCGGATCGAAACGCCCAGGTCGCCCTGCACCGCGCGCGTGACGAACGACACGAACTGCACGTGCAGCGGGCGGTCGAGGCCCAGCTCCTGCCGGATGCGCGCGACCGTGTCGGGGCTCGCCTCGAGCCCGGCGGCGATGACCGCCGGGTCGCCGGGAATGGCGTGGACGATGAGAAAGACGATGACGGAGATGGCGGCCAGCACGGGGACGAGCCGCGCCAGCCCGCGCGCGACGAGCCTCACCGCGACACGACGGCGCGCTGGAACGTCACCACGCCGAGCGGCGACGCCCGGAGGCCGCTCACCGCGGCGCGGCTGGCCACGATGTAGAGATTCTCGTACAGCCAGATGGCGCCCGGGTCTTCGAGATACACAATCTCCTGCGCGCGGCGGTACAGCGCCTGGCGCCTGTCCGCGTCCGTCTCGCGCATCGCCGCCTCGATGACCCGGTCGAACTCCGCGTTCGAGTAGTACCCGTAGTTGTTCTCGTTGGTCGGCGCGGTCTGGAAGATCGGCCGGAGGCCCCAGTCGGCATCGGCCGTGGACGCCCCGGCGCCCATGATGAAGATCTCCTGCGGGTTCTTCTCGGGCGGCAGCCCCTGCCAGAAGCCCACCATGGTGCCCCAGTCGTAGACGTCAATCGCCGCGTCGATGCCGACGTTCCTGAGGTCCGCCGCCACGGCTTCTGCGAGCTCCACGCCCATCGGGTACCTCGGCGTCGTCGCGATGCGCGTCTTGAACCCGTTCGGGTAACCCGCCTCGGCAAGGAGCCGTCTCGCGCGCTCGGGATCATACGGAATCTCGCCGAGATTCGCGTAGCCGCGCATGATGGACGTGAGCGCGCCGGTGGCCGGCCGCGCGAACGCGCCCACCAGGTTGTCGACGATGGCGCGGCGGTTGATGGCGTAAGAGATGGCCTGCCGCACCCGGCGATCGGTGAACGGCTTCTTCGTCAGGTTGAAGCGAAACTGCTGCGCGCCCACGCTGGGGGTCTTCGACACGCGGATGGACGGCAGCGTCTCGAGCCGCGTGATGTCGTTCGAGGGAATACGGGAGATGACGTCGACGTCTCCCGCCTCGAGCGCCAGCACGCGCGCGGCGGCCTCGGGAATCGGCCGGTAGATGATGCGGCGGGTCCGCCCCTTCTCGCCCCAGTAGCCATCGAACCGCTCGAGCACGATCTCCTGGTCCTTCTTCCAGCTCACCACTCGGTACGGGCCGGTGCCGGAGGTGGCCTCGGCCGTCTTCCCGAAGTCCATGCCCGCTCGCGCCGCCACGGTGGGGCTCACGATGGCCGCAGACACGTGCGCCATCGTCGGTTCGAAGGCGCCGAACGGGAACCTGGTGACAATCTTCACCGTGTGGGCGTCGACGACGTCGACGCGGTCGATCATGCTGAAGAGCGGGAGCCGCTTGTGGCGCGCGACCGGGTCGAGGACGCGCGCGAAGTTGGCGCGGACCGCCTCGGCGTCGAAGGGCGCGCCGTCGTGGAAGGTGATGCCCCGGCGGAGGCGGAACGTCCATGTCACGCCGTCCTCGGCCACCGACCACTGCTCGGCCAGGCGCGGCACGATCTGCATCTGGTCGTCGAAGCCGATGAGCGTCTCGAAGACCATCATGGTCACCTGGTCCGACTCGGTGTCGGTGGTGTTGTGGGGGTCGAGCGTGGTGGCGTCGGCGGGCGCCGAAAAGATGAGCTGGTCGCGAAACTCGCCCCCGTCGCCTGAAGGCGGCGCGCTGCAGGCAAGGGGCAGGAGGGCCAGCAGGGCCGCGAGGCCCGTCGTCAGTCGTCGATCCATCGGCTCGGTCGTCCCGGATGCCCCGCGGCGTGCGCCGCGGGCGTGAAGGGGCAGTATAGCCGCGGGGCGGGCCGATGTCGGGGGCCGTGTGACGCGCGGAGTTGGGGTCGGGCGCGCGGTTGGCGCGGTTGACAGGGCCGCCGAAATGAATGAACATTCATTCAGTCATGCGTACGAGTGCCGCCCGCCGGGCCGTCGCCCGGCCTGCCGCGCCTCCCGCCGACAAGCGCGAGGCCATCCTCCGCGCCGCCATCACGGTCTTCGCCCGGAACGGCTTCTTCCAGTCGCAGGTGGCCGACATCGCCAGGGTCGCCGGCGTCGCCGCGGGTACCGTCTACCTCTACTTCCGGAGCAAGGACGACCTGCTCGTCTCCATCTTCGACCGCACGATGCGTGAGGCCATGGACGAGGGGCGCGCCGTCCTCGACGCCGAGGAGGATCCGCGCGCGCGGCTCCGCGCCATCGCCCGCATGCACCTCGAGCGCCTCGGGCGGGATCGCGATCTCGCCGTGGTCTTCCAGGTCGAGCTGCGGCAGACCACCAAGTTCATGGAGCGCTTCTCGAGCTCGTACCTGCAGGACTACCTGCGGCAGATCCGGGACATCATCGCCGACGGCCAGGCCCGCGGGCTGTTCCGCAAGGACGTGAGCGCCACCACGGCCGCCAAGATCCTCTTCGGCGCGCTCGACGAGATGGCCACCAACTGGATTTTGAGCCGGCGCCGCTACGCGCTCGTCAACGAGGCCGACGCGGTCGTGGATCTCTTCGTGAATGGAATCGCCGATGACTGACCGCATCAACTCGGTGGCCGTCCTGGGCGCCGGCACCATGGGCGGCCAGATTGCGCTGCACTGCGCCAACGCCGGCGTGCCGGCGCTGCTGCTCGATCTGACGCCGGAGGCGGCGCGCGAGGGCCTGGAGCGCGCCCGGAAGCTCCGGCCAGACCCGCAGTTCACGCCCGATGCCTGGCGGCTCGTCACCACCGGAGGCTTCGACACGCACCTCTCGGCCATCGCCGGGGTCGACTGGATCGTCGAGGCGATCGTCGAGCGGCTCGACATCAAACAGGAACTGCTTGCCAGAGTGGACGCGGCGCGGCGGCCGGGGTCGATCGTCAGCTCGAACACGTCGGGCATCCCGCTCGCGGCGCTTGCCGAGGGGCGTTCCGACGACTTCCGCGCGCACTGGATTGGCACGCACTTCTTCAACCCGCCGCGCTACCTGCGGCTACTCGAGATCATCCCGACGGCCGAGACGAAGCCGGCGGTGGTGGCGGCGATCACGCGCTTCGGCGACCACCTGCTCGGCAAGGGCGTCGTCCTCGCGAAGGACACGCCGAACTTCATCGCGAACCACATCGGCCTCTACGGCATGGCGCGCATCTTCGAGGCGGTGGCCGCCGGCGGCTACACGGTCGAGGAAGTGGACGCCATCACCGGCCCGGCGATCGGGCGGCCGGGGAGCGCCACGTTCCGGACCGCCGACATCGCGGGCATCGACGTCCTGGCGCACGTGATGCGCAACCTGAACGAGCGCCTGCCCGACGAGGCCGACCGCGCGGCCTTCGCGGTGCCGCCGCTCGTGGAGCGGATGCTCGAGCGGAAGATGCTGGGCGAGAAGACCGGGCGCGGGTTCTACGAGCGGCGGAAGAACGAGCGGGGCGAGACGGAGATCTGGTCGCTCGACCTGGCCACACTCGAGTACAGGCCGAAGAAACCCGCGCGCATCGCGTCCATCGAGGCCGGCCGGCAGATCGACGACCTGGCCGAGCGGCTGCGGATGCTCTTTGCCGCGACGGACAAGGCCGGCGAGTTCCTCCGCGCCACGCTGGCGCCGACGCTGGTCTACACGGCGCGCGTCGCGCCCGACATTGCGCACTCGATTGACGATGTGGACCGCGTGATGCGCTGGGGCTTCGGTTGGGAGCTGGGGCCGTTCGAGCTGATGGACGTCCTGGGCGTCCGCGAAGTGCTCGCGGCAGCAGGGTCGGCCGGCGGGCACGCCATGCGCGCCGGGACGCCGCGGCTCATCCAGGACGTGCTCGACGCGGGGCGCAACCGCTTCCGCGAGGGCGCGCTGCCGCCGCAGGCCGACGACCTCCTGATCCTCCGCGCCGCGCGCGACCGCGGGCAGGTGGTGAGGAAGAACGCGGGCGCGAGCCTCGTGGACCTCGGCGACGGCGTCTTCTGCGTCGAGTTTCACTCGAAGATGAACGCCATCGGCGGCGACACCATCCAGATGCTCACGGCCGGCGTGAAGGAAGCCGCCGCGAACGGCCAGGCCCTGGTCGTCGGCAACGAGGCGCCGAATTTCTCCGCCGGCGCCAACCTCATGCTCGTGCTGCTCGAAGCGCAGGAGGGCAACTGGGACGAGCTCGACCTGATGATCCGCGCCTTCCAGCAGGCCACGATGGCGCTTCGCTACAGCGACGTGCCGGTGGTGGTTGCGCCGGGCGGCCTCACGCTCGGCGGGGGCGCCGAGATCTGTCTGCACGGCGACCGCGTGCAGGCGGCCGCGGAGACGTACATGGGCCTCGTGGAGGTCGGCGTCGGCCTCATCCCGGCCGGCGGCGGTACGAAAGAGATGATCGTCCGCGCGATGAGCCAACTGCCGACGCCGCAGAGCGATCCGCTGCCGTACGTGCAGAAAGCGTTTGAAACGGTCGCGCTGGCCAAGGTGTCGGCCAGCGGGCCCGATGCCGTGCGTCTCGGCTACCTCGCACCCACCGACGGCTTCACAATGAACCGGGAGCGGCTCATCAACGACGCGAAGGCCCGGGCGCTCGAGCGCGTGCGGGATGGCTACCACCGGCCGGCGCCGCGGACGGCGATTCCGGTGGGCGGCGAGTCGCTCGGCGCCGCGCTCAAGCTGGGCGTGCACCTCGCCTGGCGCGCGGGACGCGCCTCGGACCACGACAAGCTGATCGGCGAGAAGCTCGCGCATATCTTCGCCGGCGGCGCGCTGCCGCACGCCACCACGGTGTGCGAGCAGTACCTGCTCGACCTGGAGCGCGAGGCGTTCCTGAGCCTGCTCGGCCAGCGGAAGACGCTCGAGCGGATTCAGCACACGCTGAAGACCGGCAAGCCGCTCAGGAACTAGGGAGGCTTGGAGGCTTGGAGAGGTGGAGGGTGGACGGGCCGAGGGGTGGAGGCCTGAGGAGTGATTGACCGCGGGCGGGGGCCGCTCGTCGTGCTGGTGCCCGGCATCCAGGGCCGCTGGGAGTGGATGGCGCCGGCGGTGGACGCGCTTGCCGCGCGCTGCCGCGTCGTCACGTTCTCGCTGTGCGACGAGTGGGGCAGCGGGTTTCGGTGGCGCGCCGATCGGGGGTTCGCGAACTACCTCGATCAGATCGACGAGGCGCTCGGGCGCGCCGGCGCCCGCGAGGCCGTCATCGTCGGCGTGTCCTACGGCGGGGCCATTGCCGCTGAGTACGCGGCGAGGCGGCCCCAGGCCGTGACCGGGCTCGCGCTGGTATCGGCGATCACGCCCGACTGGACGCCCGACGCGCGGGCGCGGGCGTGCGCCGACGCGCCGTGGCTGATGAGCCCGGTGTTCGTCGCCGGCGCCGTGCGGCGGATGTCGGCTGAGCTCGCCGCGACGTTCCCGTCGCTGACGGCGCGCGCCGCGTTTGCCGCCGCGCAGTCGTGGCGGGTCGTCCGGGCGTTCATGTGGCCGCCGCGGATGGCGCGGCGCGTGCGGTGGTTCGAGACGCATGAGTTCGCAGATGTCCGCGTCGTCGGCGCGCCGGTGCTGGTCGTGACGGGTGAGGACGGGCTGGACCAGGTCGTCCCGACCGAGGTGACGAAGCGCTACCTGCAGTGGCTGCCGCAGGCGCGGCACGCGGTGATCGAGCGGACGGGGCATGTGGGGTGCGTGACGCGACCGGATCGGTTCGCGGCGGTGGTCGCCGCGTTTGCCCGCGAGGTGGAAGAGAGTGGACGCGAGCCCGCACAAGCTGCCGGCTGAGCTCGTCGGCCCCGCCGGCCGGATCGAGACGCTGGTCGACGTGCCGTCGGGCACGCCGCGGGCCGTCGCCGTGATTGGCCACCCGCACCCGCAACTGGGCGGGACGATGCGGGCGCGGCCGGTGCACGAGATGGCGAAGGCGCTGGCGCGGGCGGGATCCGTCGTCGTGCGGTTCAACTTCCGCGGCGTGGGCGCCAGCCAGGGCGCGTTCGACGAGGGGCGGGGCGAGATGGACGACTTCCGCGCCGTCGTCGAGGCGGCCGCGGCCGCGTATCCGGACCTGCCGATCTGGGCGGCGGGGTACTCGTTCGGCGCGTGGATTGCCATGACGTGCGGCGCCGGCGACCCACGCGTGCGCGCGCTCATCGGCGTCGGGCTGCCGCTCGAGGGCTACGACTACAGCCTCGTCGCCGCGTCGGCGACGCCGAAGTTCCTCGTGCACGGCGAGCGCGACGAGGTGACGTCGGTGCAGGAGATACGGAGGTTCTACGCGGGCCTGGCCGAGCCAAAGGAGCTCGTGGAGATCGACGGCGCCGCGCATCTGTTCGACGGGCGGACCGCCGAACTGGGCGAGGCCGTCGAGGGCCTGCTCGCGGATTTCGAGGAGTGACCATGCAGGATGCCGTCATTGTTTCCGCCGTGCGCACCGCCGTGGGCAAGGCCCCGCGGGGCACGCTCAGCTTCACGCGGCCCGACGAGATGGCGGCGGCCGTCATCGCCGAGGCGCTGAGGCGCGCGCGCGGCCTCGACCCCGCCGACGTGGATGATGTCGTCCTCGGGTGCGCGATGCCCGAGGCCGAGCAGGGACTGAACGTGGCGCGGATTGCGAGCCTGCGCGCCGGCGTCCCGGTGGAGGCCTCCGCGGTCACGGTCAACCGGTTCTGCTCGTCGGGGCTGCAGGCCATCGCCTACGGCGCCGAGCGCATCATGCTCGGGCACGCGCAGGTGGTGGTCGGGGGCGGCACCGAGTCGATGAGCCTCGTGCCCATGGGCGGCAACAAGGTGTCGCCGAACCCCGCGCTCGTGGCGAGCTATCCGGACGTGTATCTGTCGACGGGCCTCGTGGCCGAGAACCACGCCCGCCAGTCGGGCATCTCCCGCCAGGAGCAGGACGCCTTCGCGCTGCGCTCGCATCAGCGCGCCCTCGCCGCCATCGACGCGGGACGGTTCCGCGACGAGATCGTGCCGCTGACGGTGCGCGCCGTCGTGCCGTCGACCAACGGCGGCGGACCGGCGACGCGCGAGCTGGTGTTCGACACCGACGAGGGGCCGCGGCGCGAGACGTCGGCCGAGGCCCTCGCGGCGCTCAAGCCGGCGTTCCATGCCACGGGAACGGTCACCGCCGGCAACTCGTCGCAGATGAGCGACGGCGCGGCCGCCGTGATCGTCACCTCCGCCGAGTACGCGAAGGCGCGCGGCCTGACGCCGCTGGCGCGGTTCGTCGCCTATGCCACGGCGGGCGTGCCGCCGGAGCTCTTCGGCATCGGCCCGGTGCCGGCCATCAGGAAGGCGCTGAAGATTGCCGGGCTCACGCTCGACCAGATCGATCTCGTCGAGCTGAACGAGGCCTTCGCTGCGCAGGCGCTGGCGTGCGTCAAGGAGCTGCCCATCGATCCTGAGCGGCTCAACGTGAACGGCGGGGCCATCGCCCTCGGCCATCCGCTGGGATGCACCGGCGCCAAGCTGACCGCCACGCTCGTGCACGAGCTTCGCCGCCGCAAGGCGCGCTACGGCATGGTGACCATGTGCGTGGGCGGCGGCATGGGCGCGGCGGGAATCTTCGAAGCAGTAGGAAGCTAGCAATCAGTGGCCAGAGCCCAGAGCCGAGAGCCCAAAGCCCAGAGCCTGTTCAAGGAGACACTGCAATGGCGACGACGACGACCGATACCAGGACGGCGCGCGGTGGCGCCTGGTTGATTGAGACGACCGCGCCGGCCGATGTGATGACGCCGGAGAAGCTCACCGACGAGCACCGGCTCATCGCGCAGACGGCCGCCGAGTTCGTCGACCAGGAGGTATTCCCCCTTGCTGAACGGCTCGAACGGAAGGAATGGCCGCTCAACCGCCAGCTCGTGAAGAAGTGCGGCGAGCTCGGCCTGCTCGGCACCAACATCCCTGAGGCGTACGGCGGCGTGAATCTCGACAAGATCTCCACGCTGCTCGTGTCCGAGGAGATGGCGCGCTACGCGTCGTGGGGCGCCACGTTTGGCGCCCAGGCCAACCTCACGATTCTGCCCATCTTCATGTTCGGTACCGAGGCGCAGAAGCAGAAGTACCTGCCGGGTCTCGTCTCGGGCGAGATGGTCGGCGCCTACTGCCTGAGCGAGTCGGGCTCGGGTTCCGACGCGCTCAGCGCCAAGACGCGCGCCGTGCGGCAGCCCGACGGCAGCTTCCTCCTGTCGGGTGAGAAGATGTGGATCACCAACGGCGGCTTCGCCGATGTCTACATCGTCTTCGCCAAGGTCGACGGCGAGCTCTTCACCGCGTTCATCGTCGAGCGCGCGTGGCCGGGCGTCTCGTCCGGCAAGGAGGAGCACAAGCTCGGGCTGCACGGGTCGTCGACCACGCCGGTGATTCTGCAGGACGTGAAGGTGCCGGCCGATGCCGTGCTCGGCGAGATCGGCAAGGGCCACAAGGTGGCGTTCAACGTCCTCAACTTCGGCCGGTTCAAGCTGGGCGCCATGTGCTCGGGCGGCGCGCGCGCCGCCATCGGCGAGGCGGCCAGGTACGCCTCCACGCGCAAGCAGTTCGGCGTGGCGATCGGGACCTTCGGCGCCATCAAGCACAAGATTGGCGAGATGACGGCGCGGCAGTACGGGCTCGAGTCGATGATGTACCGAACGGCCGGGCTGATCGATGCGTACGTGGCCTCGGCGCCCGGCGATCACACCGACGGGAAGGCGATGCTGCAGGCGCTCGAGGAGTTCGCGGTCGAGGCGTCCATCGCGAAGGTGCTCGGCAGCGAGGTCATCGACTTCATCCTCGACGAGAACCTGCAGATCCACGGCGGCAACGGGTTCGTGAAGGACTACCCGGCCGAGGGCCACTATCGCGACGCGCGCGTCAACCGCATCTTCGAGGGGACCAACGAGATCAACCGGCTCCTCATCCCCGGGATGCTGATGAAGAAGGCGCTCAAGGGCGAGCTGCCGCTGATTCCGGCCGCAAAGGCGCTCATGGACGAGATCATGAGCCCGTCGCCGATGGCGCTCGACAGCAGCGAGGGCGTGCTGGTGGAGGAGACGCGCGCCGTGGCGGCCTTCAAGAAGGTGGTGCTGCTGGTGGCGGGCGCCGCGATGCAGCGCTACGGCACGAAGCTCGAGCAGGAGCAGGAGGTTCTGACCTACCTGGCGGACATCCTGATTGACACCTACGCGGCGGAGAGCGCCGTGCTGCGGGCGGCCGACGCCGCGGCGAAGGGCGCGTCGAACGCGGATCTGCACGTGGACGCGGCGCGGGTGTACACGAGCGAGGCAGCCGGGCGTATCGAGCTGGCCGCGCGCGGTGCCCTGGCCGCCATGGCTGACGGCGACACGCTCCGGACCCAGCTGGCCGCCCTCCGCCGGCTCCTGAAGGTCACCCCGGCCAACACCGTGGCCCTCCGCCGGCGCCTGGCGGACGCCACCCTCGCCCGTAGCGGGTATCTGTTCTAGAAAAGGAGCCTGGCACCTTTCCCCGGAAA
>JBFMCA010000076.1:0-22511 GCA_040754955.1 Acidobacteriota bacterium
CATCCGCGCGTTGCGCTCGCGGCTCTCGGCCGCGTCCTGCCGGTTGCGCGCGCTGACGTCCACCACGCGCGCCGTCGCGTCCAGCGTGGCGCCGCGGGCGGCGAGCGCCGTGACCGCCGCCGTGCGCCCCGCGGCCGCCGCGAACATCAGCGGCGTCTGCTCCCACTGCGGCTCGCGCGCATCGAGCGCCGCGCCGGCGTCGACCAGCGCCGCGATGGTGTCCACGTCCCCCGACGCGGCGGCAAAGTGCAGCGGCGCCGCCCCGGTGGATGTCGGCGCGTTGGCGTCGCCACCGGCGGCCAGCAGGCGCCGCGCGACGGCGGCACTCCCGCTCTTTGCGGCAAGATGCAGCGGCCGGTAGGCGCCGATGCGCGTGCCGGCATCCACCCGCGCGCCGGCGGCGAGCAGCACGTCGGCCAGCTCCGCATCGCCCCGCTCGGCCGCCCAGTGCAGCGCCGTCATGCCGTCGCCCTGCGGCTGGTTGACGTCGGCGCCCCCGGCCACCAGCGCGCGGACCGCGGCCGCATCGCCGGCCATGGCCGCGTCCGCGACGCGCGACTCCGACGCCGAGACGCCGCCCGCCAGCGCCGCGACGGCGAGCGCGACCAACGCCCCGCGCCTCACAGCGCGAACTCCCCTGTCGAATCGCCGAACGAGGCGATGTCGTCGAGGCCGATGCGGTGCATCGCCGTGAGCATCACGTTGGCCATCGGCGTGCCGGCCGGCGCACGGTGGTGCACGTTGCCGGCGAGCCTGCCGTTGGCCCCGCCCAGCAGGATGAGCGGGCAGCGCTTGTGGTTGTGCACGTTACCGTCGCCCATCGGCGACCCGTAGATGATGAGCGTCCGGTCGAGCAGCGACCGGTCGCCGTCCTGGATGCGCTGCAGCGTCTCGAGGAAGTACGGCAGCAGGCTCACGTGGTAGCGGTTGATGAGGAAGAACTCGGTGACCGTGGCCGGCCGCCCGCCGTGGTGCGACGCCGGGTGGAAGCCGCGAGACGTGCCGCTCTCCGGGTAGACGCGGCTCGACGCGTCGCGGCCCATCTTGAAGCTGAAGACGCGCGTGATGTCGGCCTGGAAGGCCAGTGCCTGGAGGTCGAACATGAGCTTCACGTGCTCGTCGAACGAGTCGGGCACGCCGGCCGGCGCGCCCGGCAGCTCACGGGCCTCCCCGCTCTGGTTGCGCGCCTCGACCCGCTGGATGCGCCGCTCGATCTCCCGCACATCGTCGAGGTACCGCTCCATGCGCTGCCGATCGCTCGCATCGAGGCGCCTGTTCAGGTCGGCGACCTGGCCGGTGATGTAGTCGAGCACGCTCGCCGTGGCGCGCCGGCGCGCGGCGCGCTCGGCCGGCGACCCGCCCGCGCCGAACAGCTGATCGAAGGCCATCCGCGGATCGCGGATCATCGGCAGCGGCTCGGTGGGCGACGCCCAGCTGATCATGTCCGTGTACACGCACGAGTAGCCGTACGCGCACCCGCCCGCCTGGTCCACGTTCTCGATGCAGAGCTGCATCGATGGAATCGGCGTGTCCTGCCCGAAGCGCTGCGCGTACAACTGGTCGAGCGAGGTGCCCGCCCGCACGTCGGAGCTTTCCGTCTGCTTCGGATGGGCCTGCGTCAGGAAGACCGCGCTCGACCGGAAGTGATCGCCGCCGATCTCGGCCGGCGTCACGGCCTCCGCGGGCATGACGTCCGTGTCGCTGACGATGGTCAGGTGCGTCCGGAAGGGCTCGAGCGGGCTGAGCGCGCTCGGCGTCAGGTCGAAGCCCGATCCCGTCGCCGCCGGCGACCACATGTGCTGGGACGCGCCCCATTCGCACGCGCCCGCCGACCCGTGCACCATCTCGATGCAGACGAGCCGCGTCCGATCGAGCGCCGCCGCGCGCGCTACCGACGACCAGGCGCCGCGCGCCGGCACCATGGCGTCGAGGAAGGGCAGCGCCACCGTGGCCCCCAGCCCTCTCAGCATCGTCCGGCGCGGGATGTGTCTGCCTGCGATGAACGGCATAGTCTGCTCCTCGAAACGCTAGCGCCGCCCGTCCCCGGCGGCCGCGGGCGCGCGCTCGTCGGCCGCCTTCAAGCGGAACGCCGGCGACGACACGATGCCCAGCACGTAGGCGGAAACACGGTGATCGGCCGCGGCGGCCTCGCGCACGAGGGCCCGCACGGCCGGCATGTCGGTGTGCTCGAGCCGGCGCCCGAGCGCGTAGGTCATGAGGTTCTCGGCAAAGGTCCGGACGAGCGACGTCGACCGCGCGAGAAGCGCCTGGCGGAGCGACGCCGGCCCGTCGAGCGGCGTGCCGTCGTAGAGCGCGCTCGTCGCGTCAATCGGCATGCCGTTGTCGCGCAGCCGCGCCCGGCCGGTGACGTCGAACGACTCGAGTGCCAGCCCGATGGGGTCGATCATCCGATGGCACGACGAGCAGGCCGGGCTGGCGCGGTGCTGCTCGAGCCGCTCGCGCACGGTGCGGAACCGCCCGTCCTCAACCTCGGACGTCGCCTCGAGATCGGGCACGTCGGGCGGCGGCGGCGGCGGCGGCGTGCCGAGCAGCACCTCCATGACCCACTTGCCGCGCAGCACCGGCGAGGTCCGATCGGCGTGCGACGTCAGCGTCAGGATGCTGCCGTGCCCGAGGAGCCCGCGGCGCGACGCGTCCGGATACGTCACGCGCCGGAACCGGGGCCCGACCACCCCCGGGATGCCGTAGTGGCGCGCGAGCCGCTCGTTGACGAAGGTGTAGTCGGCGTCGAAGAGCTCGGTGACGGGTCGGTCGGCCGCGACGAGGTGCCGGAAGAAGCGCTCGGTCTCCTCGCGCATCGCGGCCTTGAGGCCCTCGTCGAAGTCCGGGTAGTAGCGCACGTCGGGATTCAGGGGATCGAGGTCCTGCAGGCGCAGCCACTGCAACCCGAACCGCGAGGCCAGCGATTCGGCCCGCGGATCGGCCAGCAGGCGACGGACCTCGGCCGCGAGGCCCTCGCGGGTTGACAGCCGGCCCTCGGCCGCGGCCTGGAGGAGCTTCGCGTCCGGGCTCGCCGACCAGACGAAGAACGACAGCCTCGAGGCAAGGTCGAAGTCCTCGAGCGCGTACGCCTCGGCGTCGGCCGCATCCACGGGCCGCTCCTCGAGGCGGAAGACGAAGCGCGGGCTCGCGAGCAGGCCTTCGAGCGCCATGCGGACGCCGCCCTCGAAGCCGCCCTCCGCCGCGCCCGTTTTGTACAGGCCCATCAGATCGTTGAGATCGCGCTCGCTGACGGGCCGCCGGAACGCCTGCGTGCCCAGCCGCGAGAGGATCTCGCGCGCGCACGCCACCTCGCGCGGCCCTGTCGTCGGCCGGCAGGTGAAGATGCGCGCGCGGCTGGGCGTCTCGGAGACGCCCGTCACGTGGAACGGGCCCGTGATGGCCAGGTCGCGCAGGTGCGGAAGCGTCGTGAAGCCGTACGCGTCGGCAATGCTCGTGCTGGCGAGCGACCAGTCGAGCGGCGCGATGAGATCCTGCACCGGCCCCTCGAGCCGGCGGATGAAGGCCGCCGTCACGCGGTGCGGGCCCGCGGTGATCCGGACCGGCTCGGTGCGGAGATCGAGCCCGTCGGGGTCCGACGAGTTCATCCAGCGGTCCACGTCGAGTAGCGCCACGCGCGCGCCGTCGATGGAGATCTCCACCTGCTCGGGCGCCTCGCTGGTGTGGAGCGCCGCGCGGCCGTTGCCGTAGAGCGCGCCGGTCGTCTCGTGGAAGAACGACACGCGGAAGCGGTACTCGCCGTCGGCCGGGAAGGTGTGCACGACCGACAGGCCCCCACGGGTGCCGTACGGTGCGCCCTCGACCCGCTCGCGCTGCGACATCCAGCGCGACACCGGATAGGTGGCCTCGCGCGCCGTCGCCGAAGGGTCGCCCACGGCGAGCCGGCTGATTTCGGCCGCCGCCGTCAGGTACGACTGCATCAGCGTCGGCGACAGCAGCTGCGCGTCGGCGATGTTGTCGAAGTTGGCGCTCTTCGGGTCGAGCGGCAGGTAGTCGCCGGCGTCGATGTCGAGATCCAGCAGGTCCTTGACAGCCTGCGTGTACTCGGCGCGGTTGAGGCGCTGGAACGTCCGTCGTCCCGGCGTGGGCGCCGCCGCCGCGCGGGCGTCGGCCTGCCGCTCGATGACCTCCGCTACCTGCTGCAGCACGGCGTCGGCCGGGCGCCGGCTGCCGGCCGGCGGCATCTGGCCCGCCCGGAGCTTCCGGATCATCTTCTCGAGCGTGGCGGGATTCGCGTCCGCCGCGCCGAGGTCGAAGCCCTGCAGCGACAGGTTGCCCGCAGCGCTTCGCGCGTTGTGGCACGCCACGCACGTCGACGACACGACGGCCTGGGCCTCGACGACGCTCATCGTGGAGGCGTGAGAGGCGACAGGCGCGGCGTCCCGCGACGACCCCTGTGCGCGGGCGGCGGCCACACCGAGACCGACCGCGAGCGCGGCTCCGAGCGCGAGAGCCCGCATGTGCATGGATTGGCCGGGGTGATCCTACCCGATTTCCGGCCGTCGCGGGGACCCCGGCCCCCCTCGTACACACGAAGGGCCGGGGCAGTGGCCCCGGCCCTCGTTCACACCGGCGGAACCGGGCTCACTCGCCGCCCAGATCCCCGCCCCGGTCGAGCGCCTCTTCGGGCTCCACCAGGTACTCCATCTCGCGATCGAGCTCCATCTCCTCGTCGCTCGGCTGCTGCACCGGCGGCGGCGGCGGCGGCTCGTCCGGCGGGATCTGCACGTGCCGGTACCACCAGAAGCCCGTGCCCGCGGGGATGAGGCGCCCCATCGTCACGTTCTCCTTGAGCCCGCGCAGGTAGTCGACCTTGCCCGAGATGGCGGCCTCGGTCAGCACGCGCGTGGTCTCCTGGAACGACGCGGCCGAGATGAACGACTCGGTCGAGAGCGACGCCTTCGTGATGCCGAGCAGCAGCGGCTGCGCGGTGGCCGGGCGGCCCTGGTTGGCGATGACCCGCTCGTTCTCCTCGAGGAAGCGGAAGCGGTCCACCTGCTCGTCGACGAGGAAGTCGGTGTCGCCGACGTCCTCGACGCGGACCCAGCGCATCATCTGGCGCGAGATCACCTCGATGTGCTTGTCGTTGATGTTGACGCCCTGGAGCCGGTAGACCTCCTGGATCTCGTTGACCAGGTACTTCTGCAGCTCCTTCTCGCCCAGCACGTGCAGGATGTCGTGCGGGTTGCTCGGGCCGTCCATGAGCGGATCGCCCGCGCGAACGCGGTCGCCTTCCTGGACGTTGACGTGCACGCCGCGCGGAATCGAGTACTCGCGCGGCTCGGCCGACTCGTCGTCGGGAACGATGAGCACCTTGCGCTGGCCCTTGACGACGCCGCCGTAGCGCACCGTGCCGTCGATCTCGCTGATGACGGCCGGATCCTTCGGCTTGCGCGCCTCGAAGAGCTCCACCACGCGCGGGAGGCCGCCCGTGATGTCCTTGGTCTTGGTCGTCTCGCGCGGGATCTTCGCGAGGACGTCGCCGGCGTGCACGCTCTCGCCGTCCTGCACCATCAGGTGGGCGTTCACCGGCATGATGTACTTGCGCACCACCTCGCCGTTCGCCCCCTTGACCTCCACCGTCGGCTGCTTCTTCTCGTCGGGCGAGTCGACGATGATGAGGCGCGAGAGGCCCGTGACCTCGTCGACGTCCTCGTGGACCGTGAGGCCCTCGATGATGTCCTTGAAGCGGACCTGGCCGGACTCCTCGGTGAGGATCGAGAACGTGTAGGGATCCCACTCGACGAGGATCTGGCCGACTTCGACCTCCTGACCCTCGCGGACCTTGAGGCGGGCGCCGTAGACGATCTGGTACCGCTCGCGGTCGCGGCCCTTGTCGTCCTGGATGACCAGGTGGCCGGTGCGGTTCATGACGACCAGCTCGTTCGCGCCGCCGATGGTCGGCCGCTCGACGACCTGGAGGTTGTCGAACTTGATCGTGCCCTTGTGCTTCGCGTCGAGCGTCGACTGCTCGGACACGCGCGACGCCGTGCCGCCGATGTGGAACGTCCGCATCGTCAGCTGCGTGCCGGGCTCGCCGATCGACTGCGCGGCGATCACGCCCACGGCGAGGCCCAGCTCCACGATCTTCCCGGTGGCCAGGTCGCGGCCGTAGCACGCGGCGCACACGCCCCGCCGCGACGCGCAGGTGAGCACCGAGCGGATCTTGACCTTCTCGATGCCCGAGTCCTGGACCTGCGCGGCCTTGTCCTCGTCGATCATCTGGTTGAAGTCGACGATGATCTCGCCGCTGATGGGGTCGGTGATGCGCTCGAGCGCGACGCGGCCGATGATGCGGTCGCGCAGCGGCTCGATGATCTCGCCGCTCTCGACGATGGCCCGGGCCTCGATGCCGTCGAGCGTGCCGCAGTCGTGCTCCGACACGATGACGTCCTGGGCGACGTCCACGAGGCGCCGCGTCAGGTAGCCCGAATCGGCCGTCTTGAGCGCCGTGTCGGCCAGGCCCTTGCGCGCGCCGTGCGTCGAGATGAAGTACTCGAGCACCGAGAGGCCTTCGCGGAAGTTCGCGCGGATGGGCGTCTCGATGATCTCGCCCGACGGCTTGGCCATCAGGCCGCGCATGCCGGCGAGCTGCCGGATCTGCTGCTTGCTGCCGCGCGCGCCCGAGTCGGCCATGATGTAGACCGGGTTGAAGCTGCCTTCCCGGTCGCGCTCCTCCATCTCCGAGAACATCGCGTCGGCAATCTTCTCGGTGACCTCGGACCACACGGCAATGACCTTGTTGTAGCGCTCGCCGTTGGTGATGGCACCCTCGAGGTACTGCTGCTCGATCTTGATGACCTCATCCCGCGCCTTGGCCACGAGCGTGGCCTTCTCGGCGGGGATGATCAGGTCCTCGATGCCGATCGACATGCCCGATCGCGTCGCGTAGGTGAAACCCAGCTGCTTGAGCTGGTCGAGCATCTCCACCGTCGTGTCGAGCCCGAACGTCAGGTAGCACTTCTGGACGAGCTGCTGCAGCCCCTTCTTCTTCAGCATGCCGTTCACGAACGGCATACCCGCGGGCAGGGCCGAGTTGAAGATCACGCGCCCGACGGTCGTGTTGATGATCTTGTTCTCGACGAACTGCTCGTCGGTGTGCAGCACGTCCTGGTCGTCCCGCGCGGCGGCCAGGTCCTGGAGGTGGCCCGTGAACCGCAGCCGGATGGGCGTGAGCGTCTCCAGCTCGCCCGCCTCGAGCGCGAGGATGACGTCCTCGGCGGTCGCGAATGCGCGGCCCTCGCCCTTCGCGCCCTGCTTCGCCTTGGTGAGGTAGTAGCAGCCGAGCACGATGTCCTGCGACGGCACCGCGATGGGCGCGCCATTGGCCGGCGACAGGATGTTCTTCGACGACATCATCAGCTCGGTGGCCTCGATCTGGGCCTCCGGCGAGAGCGGGATGTGCACCGCCATCTGGTCGCCGTCGAAGTCGGCGTTGAACGCCGTGCAGACGAGCGGGTGGATGCGGATGGCCTTGCCCTCGACCAGCACCGGCTCGAACGCCTGGATCCCCAGGCGGTGCAGCGTCGGCGCGCGGTTGAGCAGCACCGGGTGCTCCTTGATGACCTCCTCGAGGATGTCCCACACCTCGGGCACCTGCTTCTCGACCATCTCCTTGGCCTGCTTGATGGTCGCGACGAGCCCCCGCTCCTCGAGCTTGTTGTAGATGAACGGCTTGAACAGCTCGAGGGCCATCTTCTTCGGCAGCCCTGCCTGGTGGAGCTTCAGCTCCGGCCCGACGACGATCACCGAGCGGCCCGAGTAGTCGACGCGCTTGCCGAGCAGGTTCTGGCGGAAGCGCCCCTGCTTGCCCTTGAGCGTGTCGCTCAGCGACTTCAGCGGCCGGTTGTTGGCGCCGCGCAGCACGCGGCCGCGGCGGCCGTTGTCGAACAGCGCGTCGACGGCCTCCTGCAGCATGCGCTTCTCGTTGCGGATGATCACGTCCGGCGCCTTCAGCTCCATGAGCTTCTTCAGGCGGTTGTTCCGGTTGATCACGCGCCGGTACAGGTCGTTGAGGTCCGACGTCGCGAAGCGCCCGCCGTCGAGCGGCACCAGGGGCCGCAGCTCGGGCGGAATCACCGGGATGACGTCCAGGATCATCCACTCGGGCCGGTTGCTCGAGCGCCGGAAGGCATCGACGACCTTGAGTCGCTTGGCGTACTTGAGCTTCTTCTGCGCCGAGGTCTCCGCCCGCATCCGCGCGCGGAGCTCCTCGCCGAGCTTCTCCACGTTGACGCGGCGGAGCAGCTCCTTGATGGCCTCGGCGCCCATCTGCGCCTTGAACTTCGTGTGGCCGTACTCCTCCCGCGCCTTGCGGAACTGCTCCTCGGTGAGGAGCTGGTTCTGCTTCAGATCGGTATCGCCCGGCTCGACGACAACGTAGGCCTCGAAGTAGAGCACGCGCTCGAGATCGCGAAGCGAGATGTCGAGCAGGTGGCCGATGCGGCTCGGCAGCCCCTTGAAGAACCAGACGTGGCTCACGGGGGTGGCCAGCTTGATGTGGCCCAGCCGCTCGCGGCGCACCTTGGCCTGCGTGACCTCGACGCCGCACTTGTCGCAGATCACCCCGCGGTGCTTCATGCGCTTGTACTTGCCGCAGAGGCACTCCCAGTCGGTGATCGGCCCGAAGATCTTCGCGCAGAACAGGCCGTCACGCTCCGGCTTGAACGTCCGGTAGTTGATCGTCTCCGGCTTGGTGACCTCGCCGAACGACCACTGCTCGATCTTCTCGGGCGACGCCAGCGAAATGCGGATGGCGTCGAAATCGGCCCTGAGGGCGGTCCTGCTGTCGGTGAACGTGGGTCTCATGGATCCTCAGCCCTCCAGCACCGGTTCGGCTTCCTCGTCCACGATGGGCGCCGGCGGCCGCTTCGTGGAGATCAGCTCCACGTCGAGGCAGAGCGACTGCAGCTCGCGGATGAGCACGTTGAACGACTCCGGAAGCCCCGGCGTGAACGAGGCGTCGCCCTTCACGATCGACTCGTAGATCTTCGCGCGGCCCGTCACGTCGTCGGACTTGGCCGTGAGCAGCTCCTGGAGGATGTGCGCCGCGCCGTAGGCCTCGAGCGCCCAGACCTCCATTTCGCCGAACCGCTGGCCGCCGAACTGGGCCTTGCCGCCCAGCGGCTGCTGCGTGATGAGCGAGTACGGCCCGATCGACCGCGCGTGGATCTTGTCGTCGACCAGGTGCGACAGCTTGAGCATGTAGATGTAGCCCACCGTCACGTCCTGCTCGAAGACGTCCCCGGTCATGCCGTCGTAGAGCCGCGTCTTGCCGCTGGTCGGCAGCGCCGCCTGCTCGAGCCACGCCTTGATCTCCGTCTCGCGGGCGCCGTCGAACACCGGCGTCGCGAAGTAGAGCCCCAGCGCGTGCGCCGCCCACCCGAGGTGGGTCTCCAGGATCTGGCCCACGTTCATGCGCGACGGCACGCCGAGCGGGTTGAGCACGATCTCCACCGGGGTGCCGTCCGGCAGGTACGGCATGTCCTCCTCGGGGAGGATGCGCGCGATGACGCCCTTGTTGCCGTGGCGGCCGGCCATCTTGTCGCCGACCGACAGCTTGCGCTTCATCGCGACGTACACCTTCACCAGCTTGATCACGCCCGGCGGCAGCTCGTCGCCGCGGCGGATCTTCTCCTTCTTCTCCTCGAAGATCTGCCGGATGACCTCGACCTGCCGCTCGGTGCGCTCCTCGAGCGTCCGCAGGTCGGGCTCGAGCCCCGCGTCGTCGGTCTGGACCTTCGCGCGGACCAGCACCGGGAACGGCACGTCGGCCATCACCTCGGGCATGAGCTGGGTGCCCTTGCGGAGCACGCGCTCGCGGCCGAACTCGTCGAACAGGTCCGCGCGGAGCGTGTGCCCGTGCAGCATCTGCATGACGCGCTTCTTGGTCTCGTCGTGCAGGATGCGAATCTCGTCCTGGAGATTCTTCTCCATGATGTCGAGTTCTTCCTGCTCGATCGCCTTGGCGCGGTCGTCCTTCTCGATGCCCTTCCGCGAGAAGATCTTGACGCCGACGATGATGCCCTCGATGCCCGGCGGGCAGATGAGCGAGGCGTCGCGGACGTCGCCGGCCTTCTCGCCGAAGATGGCGCGGAGGAGCTTCTCCTCCGGCGTCAGCTGCGTTTCGCCCTTCGGCGTCACCTTGCCGACAAGGATGTCGCCGGGCTTCACCGAGGCGCCGATGCGGATGATGCCGCTGTCGTCGAGGTCGCGCAGGTAGCCCTCGGACACGTTCGGGATGTCCCGCGTGATCTCCTCGGGCCCGAGCTTCGTGTCGCGCGCCTCGATCTCGAACTCCTCGATGTGGATCGACGTGTAGTAGTCCTCCTTGACCAGCTTCTCGCTGACCAGGATGGCATCCTCGAAGTTGTAGCCGCGCCACGGCATGAACGAGACGAGGACGTTGCGGCCGAGCGCGAGCTCGCCGAGCTCGGTGCAGGGCCCGTCGGCCAGCACCTGGCCCTTCTGGACCTTCTGCCCCACCCGCACGATGGGCTTCTGCGTGATGCAGGTGTTCTGGTTCGACCGCTTGAACTTCGTCAGCGGGTAGATGTCCGCGCCCATCTCCTTGCTCGCCAGCTCGGCCTCGCCCTCCACGCGCACGACGATGCGCGTCGAGTCGACGTAGTCGACCGTGCCCGTCCGCCGCGCGACGACGACGGCGCCCGAGTCGCGGGCGGTGATGTACTCCATGCCCGTGCCCACGTAGGGCGCCTGCGCGCGGAGCAGCGGCACCGCCTGGCGCTGCATGTTGGACCCCATCAGCGCGCGGTTCGCGTCGTCGTTCTCGAGGAACGGGATGAGCGAGGCGGCCACCGAGACGAGCTGCTTCGGCGACACGTCGATGTACTGCACCTGGTCGCGCGGGGCGAGGATGAAGTTGCCGGCCTGGCGCGCGTTCACACGCTCGTTCTTCAGCTTCTGATCCTCGGTCAGCTCGACGTTCGCCTGGGCGATGACGTACTCGTCTTCCTCCCACGCGGGCAGGTAGAAGCAGTAGGGCTCGAACTCGACGCCCTTCTTCTTCGAGCGGCCGTCGGCGCCCACGAGCTCGTCGGCCTCGACGATGTCGCCGGCCTTGTACTTCGGGTGGCCGCCGGCGTTGGTGACGACGACGAAGTCGATGACCTGGCCGCTCTTCACCTTCCGGTACGGCGACTCGATGAAGCCGAACTCGTTGATGCGCGCGTAGGAGCTCAGCGAGCTGATGAGGCCGATGTTGGGGCCTTCCGGCGTCTCGATCGGGCAGATGCGGCCGTAGTGCGTCGGGTGGACGTCGCGCACCTCGAAGCCGGCGCGCTCGCGAGAGAGGCCGCCCGGCCCGAGGGCCGACAGCCGCCGCTTGTGCGTGACCTCCGAGAGCGGGTTGGTCTGGTCCATGAACTGCGACAGCTGCGACGACCCGAAGAACTCGCGGATGGCCGCCATCACCGGCTTCGCGTTGATCAGGTCGTGCGGCATGGCGGTCGCCATTTCCTGGTAGACCGACATCTTCTCCTTGATGGCGCGCTCCATGCGGACCAGACCGATGCGGAACTGGTTCTCGAGGAGCTCGCCCACCGAGCGGACGCGCCGGTTGCCCAGGTGGTCGATGTCGTCGACGAACGCGGGATTGCGGCGCAGACGCAGGTGGTACTTGATGACCTCGTAGAAGTCCTGCGGGTGCAGGATCTTCTCGTCGAGCGGCGTGTCGAGCCGGAGCTTCTTGTTCAGCTTGAGCCGGCCCACCCGCGAGAAGTCGTACTTCTGCGGGTTGAAGAACATGTTCTCGAAGAGCGAGCGCGAGCTGTCGAGCGTCGGCGGATCGCCCGGGCGGAGGCGCCGGTAGATCTCGATGAGCGCCTCCTCGTGCGTCCGGATCGGATCCTTCTTGAGCGTCTGCGAGATGATCGGGCCGACCTCGTCGCGGTCGGGGAAGAAGATGTCGAGGTGCGGGACGCCCTTCTCCTGGGCCATGAGGAGCACGCGCTCGGTGAGCTCCTCGTTGGCCTCGAGCAGGACCTCGCCGGTCTCGGGGTCGACGACGTCGGCGGCGGCGAACGCCGTGACGTCGGGGCCGCTCAGCGCCTCGTCGGCGACCTCGATGGCCTCGATGCCGGCCTTGCGCAGCGCGTCGACATGGGCGCGGGTGATCTTGCGGCCCTCGCCGATGGTGACGTCGCCGGCCTTCACCTCGCGCTTGGCGCGGAGGCCGATGAGGCTGTCGCTGACGGCCCACTTGATCGTGTCGCCCTGCAGGAACAGCCGGTCGACCTGGTGAAACGCGCGGATGATCTCGTCGGCGCCGCGAAGGCCGAGCGCGCGCAGGAAGACCGTGGCGAGGAACTTCCGCTTGCGGTCGATGCGCACGTACAGCAGGTTCTTCGTGTCGTACTCGAACTCCACCCACGACCCCCGGTACGGGATGATCTGGGCGATGTAGAGCGTCTTGTCCTCGGAGTGGAAGAAGGCGCCCGGCGAGCGGTGGAGCTGCGAGACGATGACGCGCTCGGTCCCATTGATGATGAACGTGCCGTTGTCCGTCATCAGCGGGATGTCGCCGAAGTAGACCTCCTGCTCCTTGATGTCGCGGATGGTCTTGACGCCCGTCTCCGGGTCCTTGTTCCACACGACGAGCCGGATGGTGACCTTGAGGGGCACGGCATAGGTCATGCCGCGCTCCTGGCACTCGTCGACGTCGTACTTGAGCTTGAGGGCCACGGTGTGGCCGCAGATGTCGCACACGTCGCCGTGCGCCTGGTTGGGCGTGCCGCACTTCGGACAGAGCACGTCCTTGTCGCCGTAGGGGTCGGCGATGAGCGTGTGGCCGCACGACTTGCAGGGCTTGCGCAGGTGGTGGAGCCCCTGCAGCTTCCCGCACTTGCACTCCCAGTTGCCGATCGAGTACTCGATGAACTCGAGCGACGAGTTCTCGCGGAAGTCGCTGATCGGGAAGACCGACTTGAACACCGACTGCAGGCCCTGGTCCTCGCGTTCCGAGGGCAGGCGGTTCATCTGCAGGAAGCGCTCGTAGCTCTTCCGCTGGATCTCGATGAGGTTCGGGATGGGAACCGTCGTCTTGATTTTCGAGAAGTCCTTGCGTTCGCGGTAGACGTTCTTCGGAAGGCTGTACATGCGTGCGGCCTGGCTGCCAGAAGCCTGAGAACAGGAAACGACGCGCCCGCCGCGCGGGGGACGCGCCCCATGCGGCGGACGTCGGGGCGGGGGGCCCCGGCTTCTGGAGTCCCGGCCCCCCGATCCGAAAGACGCGATCCGGACGCGGCCGGTCCTACTTGATCTCGACCTTGGCGCCGGCCTCTTCGAACTTCTTCTTGATCTGCTCGGCCTCGTCCTTGGTCACGCCTTCCTTGATCGGCTTGGGCGCGGCCTCGACGAGGTCCTTCGCCTCCTTGAGGCCCAGGCTCGTGACCTCGCGGACGACCTTGATGACGTTGATCTTGTTGCTGCCGACGTCGGTCAGGGTCACCGTGAACTCGGTCTTCTCCTCGGCCGCCGCCGCCGCGCCGGCGCCCGCGCCGCCGGCCATCATCGGCATGGCCATCGGCATCGCCGCGGCCGCCGAGACGCCCAGCTCGGTCTCGAGGGCCTTCACGAGGTTCGAGAGCTCGAGGACGCTGATCCCCTTGATGTAATCCACCACCTGCTGCTGAGTGAGTTCGGCCATTGCTCTTCCTGCTCCATGTAGGGCGGGTCGTCCGACCCGCCGGTTCCACGACACGGCGGACGTTCCGCCCTACGACTGCGACTTGCGCTTCTCTTCCGCCTGCACCAGGACGCTCATCAGGTCGCGCGGCACGGCGTTCAGCACGCGGACCAGGTTGACCATCGGCGCCTGCAGCACGAACAACAGCCGGGCGTACAGCTCCGGCCGCCCCGGCAAGCTGGCCAGGTCGGAGACCCCCGCCGCCGGCAACGTCTGCCCCTGCACCACCGCCGCCTTGATCTGCAGCGCCGGCACGCCCTTCATGAACGTCGTCAGGGTCTTGGCCAGCGCCACCGGGTCGGACTCGGTGTAGGCGACGGCCGTGGTTCCCTCGAAATGCACGCTCAACGCCTCGAAATCGGTGCCCTTGAGGGCCCGCTTCGCCAGCGTGTTCTTGACGACCCGGTAGCCCGCGCGCGCCTTGCGGAGCTGCGCGCGGAGCTCGGTGACCTGGGGCACGTTGATGCCCTTGTAGTCGACCAGGATGGCGGCGTCCGCCCCCTGAAAGACGCCCTCGAGCGCCTTGAGCTCGGTTTCCTTGTCCGCTCGTGTGACTGCCATGGTCCCAGGTCTCCTAGCGCTTCGCGACGGCCTCGACGCGCGTCTCGTCGATCCGCACGCCCGGGCCCATCGTGGACGACACCGTGATGCTGCGGAGGTACTTGCCCTTCGCCGCGGCCGGCTTCGCCTTCACGATGCTGTCGAGCAGCGCCGAGGCGTTGGCGATCAGGTTCTGCGCCGGGAACGAGGTCTTCCCGACCGGCGCGTGGACGATGCCGGTCTTGTCGACGCGGAACTCCACCTTGCCGGCCTTGATCTCCTGCACGGCCTGCGCGACGTTCGGCGTGACCGTGCCGGTCTTGGGGTTCGGCATGAGGCCGCGCGGGCCGAGCACCTTGCCCAGCTTGCCCACGACGCGCATCATGTCGGGCGTCGCGACGACGGCGTCGAAGTCGAGCCAGCCGCCCGCGATCCGGTCGACGAGCTCCTCGCCGCCCACGACGTCGGCGCCGGCCTCGGAGGCCTCGCGCTGCTTGTCGGGAGGGGCGATGACGAGGACGCGCTTGGACTTGCCCAGCCCGTGCGGCAGCACCACCGTGCCGCGCACCATCTGGTCGGCGTGCTTGGGATCGACCCCGAGCCGCACCGAGAGCGCCACCGTCTCGTCGAACTTGGCGAACTTCACCCGCTGGACGAGCGGCAACGCCTCGTCGAGGGGATAGGCGCGGTCCTCGATCTGGGCGCGCGCCTCCGTGTATTTCCGACCGCGTGTCCTCATGAGCCTCCCCGGTGGTTCCAGCGGGCCGGTGTCAACCCTCCCACCTTCACGACTGCTTCCTGCGAATGACGAATGGCAAATGACCAATGACGAGTCACAACGGACAACAGCGCGGGATCCAGCCCGCCCGTTCTGTCATTGGTCATTGGTCACTTGTCATTCGTCATTCGTCATTCAACCCTCGTCACCTACTGGATGACGTCCAGCCCCATCGAGCGGGCCGTGCCGGCGACCGTCTTGACGGCCGCCTCGAGCGAGCCGCAGTTGAGGTCGACCATCTTGAGCTTGGCGATGTCCTCGACCTGCTTGGCGGTGACCGTACCCACCTTGTTGCGATTGGGCTCGGCCGATCCCTTGGCGATGTTGGCCGCGCGCTTGAGCAGCACCGACGCGGGGGGCGTCTTGGTGATGAACGAGTAGGAGCGATCGGAGTAGACCGTCACCACCGCGGGGATGATGAGCCCCTCGTCCTTCGCGGTGCGCGCGTTGAACGCCTTGCAGAAGTCCATGATGTTCACGCCGTGCGGGCCGAGCGCCGTGCCCACGGGCGGGGCCGGCGTGGCCTTGCCGGCCGCAATCTGGAGCTTCACCATCGCCTGGACTTTTTTCGCCATTACAGTTTCTCAACCTGCAGGAAATCGAGCTCCACCGGCGTCGACCGCCCGAAGATCGTGACCATGACCTTCAGCGTGTTCTTGTCGGTGTTGACCTCGTCGACCACTCCGTTGAATCCGGCGAACGGCCCCTCGTTGATGCGGACCTGGTCGCCCTTGTCGAACGTGTACTTCGGCTTGGGCTTCTCGGCCGCCGTGCGCACCTGCTGGAGGATCTGCTCGACCTCGTCCTTCGACAGCGGCGTCGGCTTGGCGCCCGCGCCCACGAACCCGGTGACCTTCGGCGTGTTCTTGACGACGTGCCACGCGTTGTCGGTCATGTTCATCTCGACGAGGATGTAGCCCGGGAAGAAGCGCTTCGATGACACGACCTTCTTCCCGCCGCGCAGCTCGACCACGTCCTCGGTCGGGATGAGCACCTCGCCGATGTCGTCCTGCAGGCCGTACGCGCGCACGCGCTCCTGCAGCGACTCGGCCACCTTCTTCTCGAAGCCGGAGTAGGTGTGGACGATGTACCAGTTCTTCGTGGTGACGTCGGTCATACGCCGAACCGCGAGAAGATGCGCCGCACCACGGCGCTGAACAGCAGGTCGGCGCCGAAGAGATACAGCCCGAAGAACGCCGAGGTGAGCAGCACGACAATGGTCGTCGCCCACACTTCCTTGCGGGTCGGCCACGTCACGCGCTTCAGCTCGTTGCGCACCTCGGCGAGGAACTCGCGGCTGCGCTGCCACCAGCCGAGCGGCGCGCGGAGGCCGCCATCACCGCCGGTCGTCTGCATCGTGTCGGACTTCACGTCATCAATCCTGTGCGCTGGCAGGCCAGGAGGGACTCGAACCCCCAGCCCCCGGTTTTGGAGACCGGTGCTCTACCAGTTGAGCTACTGGCCTGTGCTTCCTCCGCCCGGCGCCTACTTCTGCTCTTTGTGCGGCGTGTGCTTGCGGCAGAACCGGCAGTACTTGCTCAGCTCGATCCGCTCGGTCGTCTTCTTCTTGTTCTTCGTCGTGCTGTAGTTGCGGCGCTTGCACTCGCCGCACGCCAGCTGGATGATGTCGCGCATCGTTCAGCCCTCAGGAACCGGACACCCGGGGGCCAGGCGCCGGGTCGACGCCCGACTCCCGACGCCTGCGGTCCCGGTCGTCACTACTCGATGATCTCGGTCACCGTGCCGGCGCCCACCGTGCGGCCACCCTCGCGAATCGCGAACCGCGCGCCCTTCTCGAGCGCCACGGGGCTGATGAGCTCCGCCGAGATCTGCGTGTTGTCGCCGGGCATGATCATCTCCACGCCCTCGGACAGGTGGAGCGTGCCGGTCACGTCCGTCGTCCGGATGTAGAACTGCGGACGGTAGCCGTTGAAGAACGGCGTGTGCCGGCCGCCCTCCTCCTTCGACAGCACGTACACCTCGGCCTTGAACTTGGTGTGCGGCGTGATCGAGCCCGGCTTGGCCAGCACCTGGCCGCGCTCGACGTCGTTCTTCTCGACGCCGCGCAGCAGCACCCCGATGTTGTCCCCCGCCTGGCCCGAGTCGAGGAGCTTGCGGAACATCTCGACGCCGGTGACGACCTTCTTCGTCGTGGGACGGAAGCCCACGATCTCGACTTCGTCGCCCACCTTCACGATGCCGCGCTCGACGCGGCCCGTGACCACGGTGCCGCGGCCCGAGATCGAGAACACGTCCTCGATCGGCATCATGAACGGCTTGTCGACCTCGCGCTCCGGAATCGGGATGTAGCTGTCGAGCGCCTCCATCAGCTTGACGATGGAGTCGACCCCGTCCGCTTCGCCCTGCAGCGCCTTGAGCGCCGACACGCGCACGACCGGCACGTCATCGCCCGGGAAGCCGTAGCTCTTGAGGAGCTCGCGCACCTCGAGCTCGACGAGATCCACGAGCTCGGGATCGTCGACCGCGTCCACCTTGTTCAGCGCCACGACCAGGTACGGCACGTTCACCTGGCGGGCGAGCAGCACGTGCTCGCGCGTCTGCGGCATCGGCCCGTCGACGCAGGACACGACCAGGATGGCGCCGTCCATCTGGGCCGCCCCCGTGATCATGTTCTTGATGTAGTCGGCGTGGCCCGGGCAGTCGACGTGCGCGTAGTGCCGGTTCGCCGTCGAGTACTCGACGTGCGAGCTCGCGATCGTCAGAATCTTGGTCTCGTCACGGCGGCCCTGCGACTCGGACGCCTTGGCAACCTCGTCGTAGGGCACGAACTTCGCCCAGCCCTTGTCGGCCGCCACCTTCGTGAGGGCGGCGGTCAGCGTGGTCTTCCCGTGGTCGATGTGGCCAATGGTGCCGACGTTGACGTGCGGTTTGGATCGGTCGAATTTCTCTTTCGCCATGACTCGTCTCTCGTTCGCCTCGTGCGGTCTGACGTCCCGGCCCCGTGCCGGCGTCTCAGTTACCCAACTGCTGCCCGTCGTGCCTCATGTCCTGGAGCCGATGACCGGGATTGAACCGGTGACCTCGTCCTTACCAAGGACGCGCTCTGCCAACTGAGCTACATCGGCCCAACCCAACTGGAGCGGGAGACGGGGATCGAACCCGCGACCAACAGCTTGGAAGGCTGTGACTCTACCACTGAGTTACTCCCGCCTTTCGACTCGCTCCCGGTCCGTGCCGCTCGCACGGGACCCGCCACGCGCGCCCCGGCATCTCGCCTCGCGCCCGCGTCAGGCCGTCCCGGGAGTCGAATGGTGGGCAGGGGAGGATTCGAACCTCCGTAGCCACTGGGGCGGCAGATTTACAGTCTGCTGCGATTGACCGCTCCGCCACCTGCCCTCGAACGCTCGTCCCCGCGACGGCGCGATCCGCCCCGGCCGACACGCCCGCAACGACCGCTGCCGGCCGCCGCTCGTCTCTGCGCTGTCTGTTGGATTGCCCCCAGTCGCCCGACCCTGTGCCGCCCGACCCAAGTTCAGCACGGTGGAGCTGGCGGAGGGATTTGAACCCCCGACCGGCTGATTACAAATCAGCTGCTCTACCGGACTGAGCTACGCCAGCCAGACAAAACAGGGATGGTAGCACGTCCCGTGCCAGACGCGCAAGCGGCCAGACCGGTCGCAATCTGCCTCAGGAAACGGGGATCCGGTCGCGGTCCTCCTCCGGGGTCCAGACGGCAGGTCTACTGCCTCCCCCGGCTCCGGCGTTGGCGCACGGCCTCGAACAGCACGATGGCCGCGGCCGCCGAAACATTCAAACTGCTCACGCGGCCGGACATGGGGATCGCGGCCAGCAGGTCGCACCGATCGCGCACCAGCCGGCGGAGCCCATGTCCTTCGGCCCCGACAACCAGCGCGGTCGGCACAGTCAGATCCAACTCATAGTAAGGCCTTTCGGCCTCGGCGTCCAGCCCCACACACCAGACGCCAAGCGCCTTGAGCTCCTCGAGCGCCCGCGCGATGTTCACGACGTCGGCGACCGGCACATGGTGCACGGCCCCCGCCGACGCGCGGGCCGCCGCCCCCGCCAGCGGCGCCGCCCGCCGGCTCTGGCGCACCACGCCCGACGCGCCGGCCGCGTCCACGGTCCGGAGCACCGCCCCGACGTTCTGCGGGTCCTCCACACCGTCGAGCACCACCACGAGCGGCGGCGGGTCTCCGGGGCGCGCCAGCGCCTCGAGCGTCGCGGCCGGCGCGCCCGCCACCTCCGCCACGACCCCCTGGTGGCGCCCGCCAGCCGCATCCTGGTCGAGGGCCTCGCGCGGCACGCGCCGCACAGGCACGCGGCGCCGCTCGGCCTCGTCGAGAATCGCGCGCACGCGCGCATCGGTCCGATCCGCGACCCGCACCTCGCGGGCGCGCCCCGCCCGCACGGCCTCGGCGACGGCGTTGATGCCGTAGACAATCACGGCGCCGCCGGACCTGTCGCGCCGGGCCGAAGCGGACCCGCCACGAGCTCCGTCACGTCGTAGGCCCGCCCGTTGGCGACCACGCGGCGGACCCGGGCCGCGGCGGTGATGTCGGCGAGCGGATCGCCGTCCACGAGGATGATGTCGGCCAGGCGCCCGGCCTCGATGGTGCCTGCGGCGAGGTTGAGCGCCTTCGCGGGGTTGACCGTCGCCGCCCGCAACGCCTCGTAGGGCGTCATCCCGGCGACCGTGTACGCCAGCAGCTCGCCGTGCAGGTTGACGGCGTTCGGCGTATCGGTGCCCGCGACGACCAGCCCACCGGCGCGCATCACGTCGATCACCATCCGGCCGGCGCCGCCCGCCGGGTCGCCGCCGCCGCCCGGCGCCCCGGCCACCGGCTGCGCCGCCACCTGTGCCCGAATCCACCGGGGATACAGGGCGAAGCGCGGGTCGTCCTTGAGCGCGCGGTCGCGCTCGAAGAGCCGCCGCGTGCCGCCGCCGGAGATCATCGGACAGAAGATCCGCTGGCTGCGGCCGAAGAGCTGCACGACGTCTTCGTAGGCGCGCTGCAGCGTCGCCATCTTCGGCGAGTACCCGCGCCGGCTCGTCGCCGCAGTGTGCTCGGTGTTGTCCACGCCGACGAGCGCCGCCGGGAAGATCTCGTGCGTCGCCACCGGCAGGCCGTGCTGGTGCGCGAACTCCACCATGCGCCGCTGCTGGAGGTCGGGCAGCCGCACGTAGCTCTTGATCAGGTCGTGATCGAGCACACGCGCGCGCTCGAGCTCCATCTCGAACTGCGCAACGCTGGAGATGGCGATGCCCATCTTGTAGTACACGCGGCCCCACTCCATGAGGTACCCCGTGCCGTACACGCGTGGGCCCACGCGCACGCCGGCCTCCACGGCCTCTCGATCCTCCACTGCCTCGTACGGCGTGCTGCCCGGGCTCCGCACGGTCGTGATGCCGAACGCGAGCCACGCGCGCCCCTGCGACTCGCCGTAGTCCTTCTGCAGGTGCGAGTGGAACTCGACGAGGCCCGGCAGCGCCGTCAGCCCGGTGCCGTCCACGACGCGCCGCCCGGCGTGGTGCGCCTCGTCGTGCGGCACGACGGCGCCGATGACGTTGCCGTCGATGAGCACGTCGACGTCGGTCTGCGCCGTCGGGCCCGTCATGTCGAGCAGCCGGCTCGCGTGCACCACCGTCCGCGTCGTCGGCACCGCCGGCGTCCACGTCAGGCTGAAGGGCACCGTCCGCACCGCGCCGGTCTCGAGGTCGAGGATGCGGAGCTGGTCGAGCGACTGGTAGAGGATGTGCCGCGAGTCGCCCTGCCAGCTCGGCGCGTGGGCGCTCTCGCTGGTGACCCGCCGCGGCGGGCCGAGCGGCTCGCCGGCGGGCGACACGGGCCACACCGCGAGCACCCCCTCGTAGATGGCCGCCATCTTCGACCCGTCGGGCGACCAGACCGGGCCGCAGCCGTCGCGCGAGTCGATCGACAGCAGCGGCGCCGGCGCATGCCAGCGGACGTCGCCGCTGCCGTCGGCGGCAACGGTCATCACCTGGTTGGTGCCCTCGCGAAAGCGGGTGGACAGCGGCCGGACGCCCGCGAGCGCCACGCGGCGCCCGTCGGCGGACCACGTCGGCGCGCCCGGCTGGGGCAGTGTCTCCTGCAGCCGCGTGATGCGCCCCGTGGCCACCTCGACGGTCGACAGCTCGGCCACGCGCCACATGCCCGTCACGTTGAGAAACGCGATGCGGGTGCCATCGGGCGACCACGCCGCCCCCTGCGGCTGCGTGTCGAGCGTCGTCAGCCGTCGCTGGCGGCCGGTGGCCACCTCGTGCAGCCAGAGCTGGAGGTGCGGCGAGTCGCGGTCGGACGAATACGCAATCCACGCGCCGTCTGGCGACCAGGCCGGGTCGGTGTCGAGGGCGGGGTCGTTCGTCAGATTGACCGCCGGCCCGCCGGTGGACGGCATCAGCCAGATGTCGCCGACGGCGGCAAACGCGATGCGGGACCCGTCCGGCGAGATGACGGGGTGGACGACGCCCCGTACCGGGCGCGGCGTGTTCGAGGTGAAGTCGCGCGCCTTGCGCGGGTACTCGGCGCGGGTCACCTGGAGCGTGGCCGTGAACGCGACGGCCCGCGGCGGCCCGGCGGAGGTGGCGCGCCGGCGGATGCGTCCGTCCGACACGTAGAAGAACTCGTCGCGCGAGGCCCACGACACGCGGAACGGGAACGCGTTCTCACCGCCGGTGAGCGAGGCGCCCGCCAGCTCGAGGCGGCTCTCGCCCGGCGCGCTCACGTGATAGACAAGCGCCCCGCCCGGCCCCCACGACGGCGCGTCCACGCGCCCCGTCGCGGTGGCGAGGCGGCGCTCTTGGCCGTCGGCGACGCGCACGGCCCACACGCCGGTGCCATCGTCCCGCGTCGACGCGAAGGCAATCTCCGAGTCGTCGGGCGACCAGGTGGGCATGACGTCTTCCGCGGGATGGCGCGTCAGCTGGGTGAGCGCGCCGCTCGAAACGTCGAGCACCCAGATGTTGTAGTCGCTGCCGTTCGGATCGCCGCGGTCCGACGAGAACGCGACCCTCGTGCCGTCATGCGACCACACCGGCTCGCGGTCGTCGAAGGGCCCGCGCGTCAGCCGGTGCGCGCCGGTGCCGTCGGGCGCGATGGACCAGAGGTCGTAGCCGCCGTCGCGGAAGGAGAAGTAGGTGATCCAGCGCCCGTCGGGCGACCACACCGGCTGGCGGGCGTCCTCGAAGACGGTGGTGATGCGCCGCGCGCGGCCGCCCTCGGCGGGCAGGGTCCAGATGCTGCCCTGGAGGTCGATGGCCAGCGTGCGCCCATCGGGCGACACGGCCACCGACATCGACGTGCCTTCGCTGACGGTCACGTCGAGGGGACCGGGTGTGGACTGGGCGCCCCCGCCGGCAAGGGGCGCCAACAGGAGAATGGTCACGAGACCAGTCAGGCGTCGCATCGGCAGCCTCCGGAAACGGGGTCGGGCCTATTTTTCCGTAACACGTAAAAATAGGCCCGA
>JBFMCA010000077.1:0-22062 GCA_040754955.1 Acidobacteriota bacterium
AAGCACATACCTCTTCCACGTCTCCACCAGCGCCGCGTCGGCGCCGCCGGCCTGCCGGTACCGGGCGACGTAGTCGGCGAACGTCTCGCGCTCGGCGGCGCTCAACCCGCCGGTGTCGATGTGCACGCGGTACATCACCTGGATCGCCACGAACAGCAGCGTCGCGTCGTCGTCGCCCCCGCGCGCGAGGAGCTGGTGCAGACCGGTGAGGGCGTCGGCGTATTCGCCGAGCATGGCTTTCGCCGTCGCCTCGCGGCGCAGGCGCGCGTGCTCGTCGGCCCACACGGTGGGCGCTTCCTCGAGGAACTCGATGGCGCCCTGGCCATCGCCCACGCGGAGGAGCGCGTCGACGAGGAGCGGATAGACGGCGCCGGGGTTCTCGCTGAGGAGCGCGATCTGCCAGGCGCCGATGGCGTCGCGATCGCGGCCCGCGGCCGCGTGCGCCGCGCCGAGGTAGAACGCGGCGCCGAGGAAGTCGGACGCACCCTCGAGCGTTCGTTCGAACCACGCGCGCGCCTGCGCCGGCTGCTTCGAGGCGAGCGCGCTCAGCCCGCGGACGAAGGCCAGCACGAGCTCGTCGCCCGGGGCGGTCCGGGCGTCCGGATCGGGAACCTCGAACGTTCCCTTGCGCGCGGCGTCGACGAGGGCCGCGACGGCGGCCGAGGGCGGGTGGAGATCGACGAGCCCGTCGAGGAACGGCTGGACCACGGCCGGCTGCAGCACCGTCTCAACCTGGAAGAGCGGCACGGGCGCCGTGATGCGCGACGGCGGCGGCGGCGCGGCCGGCCTGTCGACGTCGAGCTCGACGAGGCTGCGGCGCACGGTCGGCGCGGGCGCGCCGGCGGGCGGCGCGTAGCGGAAGGTGCGGTGCAGGCGCGCCTCGGGCCGCCCAGGCACGGTGACGATGGCGCGCGCGACGTAGGTGCCCGGCGGCAGGAGCCCCAGCCTCATCGAGGTCCCGAACGACAGCTGCCGCTCGCCTCGCGCCGCGGGTCTGGCCTCCGACGCGACCAGGGCGGGGCCGTCGGCCGACTCGGCGACCTGGACGGCGACGCGCGCGCGGCGGAGCACCGACGGGTCGCCGCCGACCATCTCGATCATCGCGGACACGGCGTCGGTGTCGATGGGCGCGCTTGGCGACGGCCGCGGCACCTCGCCGGCCACGACCTGCGGCGTCAGCACGAGGTCGGACACCGACACGGGTCCGACGTCGGTGAACCGCGCGGTGACGGCATGGTGCACGCTCCCCGCGCGCCCGGTGTCGTCGGCGGCGGCCAGTCGCAGCGTGTACTCACCCGGCTCGACGAGCACGGAGGTGAGGAACAGCCGCGGCGACGGAAGGTTCGCCCGCGCGGGCGCCAGCGTCGGCGAGCCGAGCGAGCTGGCGACGACGGTGCCGTTGGCGTCGACGACCAGCACGCCGACGGGCCACGTCGCGGGCTCGGTGGCGGCCTCGCCGATCTCGGCGGCCACGACGAGGCGGAGCTTCGACGGGTCGTCGCCGCTCGTGGCGGTGTAGGAGGCGACGCGCAGCGGGAGCCCGCGGCCCGGCAGCGGCGCGACCAGGAGGTTGCGCACCGCCTCATCCGCCGACGTCGCCGGTCCCGCGGCCACGGCGCCATCGTCGCGGAACGCGAAGGTGGAGCGGGCGCGGACGGTGACGCCGCGCCGGGAGACGGTGACGCGGATGCGGCGCTGGCGGCCGCTGCGGTCCGCGGCCGTCGGCTCGAAGCCGAGCAGGTAATAGCCCGCCAGCTCGCGGCTGATGCGCTCGAAGATGCCGGCGCCGCTGCCGGCGGCCACGCGGTGGCGGGCGCCGCGCGTGTCGCCCGCGAGGCGATCGAGGCCCTCGGTGAGGAGGTCCTCGTTGTCGGAGAAGCCCAGGCCGGGCGCGTCGGGGCTCTCGGCCTCGAAGAAGGCCTGGGCGGGCTGGATGATGTGCACCGTGGCGCGCGCCTCGGCGGCGAGCTGGCCCGCACGCGCGAGGCTGTTGCGATCGCGCGCGACGAAGAGGCCCTCGGAGATGAAGATGACGTGGACGGGCGCGGCCAGGCCGCCGAGGCGGTCGAAGAGCCCCTCGATGGCGCGGATGGAGGCGGCGGTGCGCGCCTGCGTGTCCATCAGCATCGTGATGGCCTCGCTCTGGAGGTTCTCGACGCAGACGTCGAGGCTGAGCCCGGTTTCGCCGCGGCACTCGCGGTCGATGGCCGCCCGCCACGTGATGTCGTCGCGGCTCTCGTAGGCCCACGCCTCGTTGAGCCGGAGGTTGTGCCCGAGCGATCGGCTCTGCATCTTGCCGGTCACTCGCCCGAGCGCCTCGCGGACGCGCGCGCGATCGGTGGTGAACTCGACGCCGCCCACCCCGTCGGGCAGGCGCGCGACGCCGATGGCGTCGCCGGGCGCGAGCGACTCCATCAGCCGCTCGGCCGCGCGCAACACGGCACGGCCGCCGCCGAAGCGCAGGTTGTTCTCGTCGACGACGAAGAGCAGAAGCCGGCCCGTGGTGGCGTCCTCGTTCGACGTCACGCCCGCGTCGGCCACGCGCGCGGCCGCGGCGGGCGCCGCGGTGGGCACGAACTGGACGCTCTCGATGGCGCGCGTCTCGCCGTTGACCTCGAGCCGGAAGTCGGACGGCGACAGGCCTTCGATGGGATTCCCGTCGCGATCGGTCACGCTGACGTCCACCAGCACGATGTCAGCGCGGGTCTCGAAGCGGGGCTGCCCGTCGGCAGGACGCTGCGGGCCGGGCGCCTGCGCCGCGCCGGAGGCGCCGACGGCCGCGACGGCGGCGAGCGTGACGAGCGCGCGCCTCATTCCGTGGCCCCCGCCGCGCGGTACCCCTGCCGCGCGCGCACCTGGTAGCCGGTGCCCGGCACCTCGATGCGAATCTCGCGCCACGACCCGTCGTGCCCTGCGTTCGACGACTCGTAGCCGATGAGGTACTGGTTCGACAGCTCCTCGACGATCTCGCCGAAGGCCTCGCCCAGCCGATCGCTCTTCTCGACGAACAGCGCGCGGCCGCCGCTCAGCTCGACCAGGTCGTGCACGCGCGTCTTGAGCCGCTGGTCGCGCGCGCCCTGGCCGAGCGCCACCATGAAGAGGATGGCGTCGCTCGCGCGCACGGCCGCCTCCACGCCCTCGAGGCTCGCGTGGCTGGTCTTGTCGTCGCCGTCCGAGAAGACCACCAGCACGCGGCGGCCGGGCCGGCTCGACAGCTGCTGCACGCCGCGGACGATGACGTCGTAGAGCGCCGTGCCGCCCCACGGCGCGAGCCGATCGACCGCCCGCAGCCGCTGCGCGGCGTTGGTCTCGCGGCGCGCGAGCGTGAACAGGTTGTCGTTGAAGGCCGCGAGCGTCACCTGGTCGTCGGGACCCAGCGCGGTCAGGAACGTCCGGACGGCGTTCTTCAGCTGCGGCATCGACTCGGTCATGCTCTGGCTGACGTCGATGGCGACCACAATCTCGAGGGGCGAGCCCTCCGCCGAGAAGTGCGTGATCGTCTGCGGCCGGCCGTCCTCGAGCAAGCGGAACGCCGACGGCTCGAGCCCCTTGACGAAGCGGCCGCGGTCCTGCACCACGGCCGTGATCTGCACCACCTCGACGCGCACCTTCTCCGCGTGATCCAGGCCCTTCGTCCGGGCCGATGCCACCGCGCGCCCGCCGTCCCTGAGGTCCGCGACCACCCGGATGATGTGCTCCCGCACGTCGTCGCCGGCGTCCCAGGCGCATGCGGGCCGGGCGGGGACCGGCGCGGTGCACGCCAGCCTGCCGTCGGCGTAGAAGCGCACCCGCTCCACTTCGTGCGCGCGCGGCGGCGGCTCGACGAGGGCCTGGAGCAGGACGACGCCGCTCAGGTAGACGTCGGGACCGGGCGAGAGGATGCGCAGCGTCACGCCCGGGTCCTGGGCCCGCGGCGCGGCCAGCGCGGCGAGGCAGAGGACGGCAGCGGCCGACCGGCGGAGCATGCCAAGAGACTAGCGCAGGAGACGGCCGGCGAGGGCCGCGACGTAGTCCTCGACGCGAGCGCCGTCCAGGGCGCCGGCCTGCCGCACCATGGCGGGCCAGTCGTCCGCAAACCGCGCCTCCACCTGGTGCCAGTAGTCCTGCGCGGCGTATGCCAGCAGGGCCGGCAGGAGGCGGGAGGGCAGGTTGAGCCGGGTCATCTCCTCGAGGAGGCGCAGGATGAGATCCGGCGCCAGCGTCCCCACCTGGCCGATGTCGGCGCGGCCGCCCACGTCTTCCCACGGCACGGGCGCGCGCATCACGGTGGTGAGCCGGCCGTCGAAGGCTTCGCCGTACACACCAAACCGGTCGAGCCGGTCGGGTGGCAGGGCGGGGACGCCCAGCCAGAGCAGGCGCGAGAGCGGGAAGAGGAACGGCAGGACACCGGGCGTGTGACGCGCCATCCACGGGATGGCCTGACGGGCATGCCCGGAGAGCCGCGCCTCGACGGCCAGCGCGTCCAGCGCCGCCAGCTCGACGCCTGCCCGGGCCACGCGGGCGCGGCCGCGCTCGAGCGCCGCGACCACTTCGGCGCGATCGGCGTCGGCCAGCTCCGCTCCGGCCAGCGCCGCGACGGTGCGCGCGATCGTGAGCTGATCGTTCAGGTTGATGGTCGGCCTCGGCGGCAGGTCGTGCTCGTCCACGCGCCGGAGCGCGAGCCGCGCGAGCGCAAGGTCGAGACCGAGCAGGCTCCCCGCCAGCCGCCAGGGGCCGCCGTCGCCCATCAGCTCGCGAGGCGGCAACCAGGGCTGAAGCGCCCGCCGCGCCCACGAGGGGGACGACGTGCCCAGCTCGTGCCGCGCGCCGATGTCGGGGCCGAGCGCCACGGCGCCGTCGGGATCGCCGAGGGCTGGCGCGTAGACCAGGGCGGTGAGGGCCGCGACCAGGTCGCGATCGCGGCCGCTGGCGATGGCGGCGTCCAGGCCGGGCGAGGGCAGCCGCGCGCGGACGGCGTGAATGCGCTCCAGCTCGCCGCCGGCGACGTCCACGCGGTATGGGAGGCCCTCCCACTCCAGCGCCGGCGCGGCCGCGTCGAGCGGTCCGGCCATGGCCTGGAGCAGCGTGGATTCGTACGCGGTGCGCGCGGTCCAGCGATCGGGGCGGGCCAGGGGCGGCAGGGCGGGAACCAGCGTTTCGACGATGAACGCCGCGACGGTGCGGGGCACGTCGCGTGGCCCCTCCACGGCGCGCGCGAGGTCGAGCACGAGACGTGCGGCCGCGGCGGCATCGAGGGTGCCCGCGAGGCGCGCCCGTTCGATGATCGCCACGACGGCCTGGAACGAGGCGATGGCCCGCGCGCGATCGCCGCGGCCGTCGACGTGGCGCGCGGCGGTGACGGCGGCGGCCCAGACGCCCGGCGCGCCAACCCCCATCCGCTCGAGCGTGAGGAGCAGCGCCTTGAACCGCGGGTAGCCGCTCAGCGCGACGAGCACGTCGGGCCACTCCTCCTCCGTCGCGCGGCCGAAGACGCGCTGCGCCAGGCAGAGCATCTCGAAGCGGTCGGTTCTGGCGCGCGCGACGCCTCGCACAATCTCCTGCGTGACCCACGCGATCGAGGCCGGCTCCGCCGCGGTCCGGTCGAGCCGCTCGACGTCCCGCCGGGTGAGATCGCGGCGGGTGAAGAGCGCGCGCCACGCCCACGCGGCGTTGGGCGGCGCGAGATGTCCGTCCTCGATGGCGACGGTGGTGAGCACGGACCAGGGATCCGGCGCCGTGCGGAGGAAGGGGTGCTGCTCCACGCGCCAGCTCGCGTCGACATCACGGAAGCTGGCGTACAGCGCGCGGAGCGCTTCGCCGCGCGCCGCCGGCGTCGAGCCGGGTACGGCCGCCGCCAGGCGCGCGGGCTCGAGCGTGGCCATCACGTCGAAGAACCACGCGAGCCGGCCCTGGTCGCGCGTCAGGATCGCCCGCACGAACGTCTCGCGCGATGTGGGCGACGCGCCCGCGAGCGCCTGCCACCCCTCGACCAGCTCCTCGCCGCCGGGCGTGGCGACACGTCCCTCGTCGAGCCGGAGGCTGCGGCCCGCAATCGACATCGCGCCCGGCGCGGTCCGCCGGACCCAGCGGAGCAGGTTCGCGTCGCCGTTGAACCACGCGCGGACCGAAGGGTCCGACGCGGCCAGGCCCGACGCCGTCAGCGCCGCCGCCCGGTCCCCGACGATGGCCTGGAAGAGGTCGACGGGCGCGGCCAGCTCGAGGGCCGCCCGCCACGTCGCCGCGCTCAGGGGCATGGGCACCGTGACGGGCTCGGGCGGCACCCCGGCGGCGCCCCGCTCGGCCGCGGCCATCCGGGCCAGCGTCAGGAGGCTCGCGAGCGAGGCCGGCGGGTCGCCCGCCGCGCCGCTCGCCCCATACAACCGCCGGGTCAGCAGCGGCACGGTCAGCGCGCGTTCGGCCTCGGTGATGCCGAAGGTGTCCAGGGCGTGGCGGCCGCCCGTGACTTGGATGTCGAAGAAGCCCGCGACCCCGTCAAGCGGCTGCGTCTCGTCCGAGGCCGCCGCCGAGCCGGCGGCGGCCAGGAGCAGCACCAGCGCGCGGAGGGTCCGAGCGGTCACGCGCTCAGCTTAACGCGAACCCTCTGCAGCCCGCGGCCGTCAAAGGCAGACGATGAGCCTCTTCCACGACGTCCGCCTCGCGGCCCGGAACCTGGTCCGCGCGCCCGGCTTCACGGCCGTGACCATCCTGACGCTGGCGCTCGGCATCGGCGTCAACACCGCCATCTTCTCGGTCGTGCGCGGCGTCATCCTCCGCCCGCTTCCGTATCCCGAGCCCGAGCGCGTGATGTTCATCACGAGCCGCTTCCCCGACATGGGGTTCGACCAGTTCTGGGTCTCGCCGCCGGAGTACTTCGAGCTGCAGGAATGGAGCCGGTCGTACGCGGCCCTCGGGGCGTTCTCGACAGGGGAGGCCAACCTCTCGGCGAGCGACCGGCCGCGGCGCGTGCGGACGGGGGCCGTCGACGACCACCTGCTGCGCGCGCTGGCCGTGCCGGCGGCGCGGGGCCGTCACTTCACGAGCCAGGAGGCCCGCGCCGGCGGACCGAATGTCGTGCTGCTCTCGCACGAGATCTGGCAATCGGCGTTTGCGGGCCGCGAGATGCTCGGGCAGACCATCGACCTCGACGGCCGGAGCCGCGAGGTTGTCGGCGTGATGCCGCCGGGGTTCGACGTCCTGGATGAGAAGGTGGAAGTGTGGGTGCCGCTCGGGCTCGACCCGGCGAACCGGCGGAACCGCGGCAACCACCGGCTGTATCTCGTCGGGCGCCTCGCCGAGGGCGTGAGCCAGGCGCAGGCCGCGGCCGAGTTCGACAGCCTCTACGGACGGTGGGCCGAGGAGTTCTCGGGCACGCACCGGCCGAGCGCCGAGTTCCACCAGCTCCAGATCGAGGCGGCGCAGGACGAAGTGGTCGGCGGGGCGAGCCGCGCCATCTGGGTGCTGCAGGCGGCGGTGGCGTTCGTGCTGCTCATCGCCTGCGCGAACCTGGCCAACCTGCTGCTCGCGCGGGCCGAATCGCGCCACCGCGAGTTCGCCGTGCGCGCCGCGCTCGGCGCGGGCCGCTGGCGGCTGCTCCGGCAGTTCCTCACCGAAGGCATCCTGCTGGCGGTGGCGGGCGGCGCGCTGGGGCTGGGCGTGGCCGTCGCGTCGCTCCGTGCGCTCATCACGGCCTATCCCGACAGCCTGCCGCGCGCAGGCGCCATCGCGCTCGATCCGCTGGTGCTGGGCTTCACGCTGGCCGTTTCGCTGGCCACCGGCTTGTTCTTCGGGCTCGCGCCCCTGCTGCACCTGTCGCCTTCGTCGCTGGCCGGCGCGCTGAAGGACAGCGGCGGCCGCGGCGCCACGGGCGCGGCGCGTCACTGGATCCGCCGCGGGCTGGTGATGGCCGAGATTGCCCTGGCGGTCATGCTCGTGGTCGGCGCCGGCCTCATGCTGCGCACGGTGGTGAACCTCATGGAGGTCGACGCGGGCTTCGATCGCGCGCCGCTCACGACCTTTGCGCTCGACCTGCCGGCCGCGCGATACCCGGACGGCCCGTCGGTGGTGCGCTTCTACGACGGGCTGGCCGAGCGCCTCCGGCGCGCGCCAGGCGTGCAGGGCGTCACCGTCATGTCGGGCCTGCCGCCCAACCGGCGCGTGGACGCGAACGACACCGACATCGAGGGCTACCAGAAGCTCACCGAGGAAGATCCGTTCGAGAACGTCGACTACTACCAGTTCGCCTCGGCGAACTACTTCGACGTGATGGGCATCCCCATCGTCGAGGGCCGCAGCTTCGAGCCGTCGGATGTCACCCGCGGTCCGGTGGCCGTTGTCAACGAAGCGCTCGCGGAGCGGTTCTACCGCGGGCAGAACCCGGTCGGACGGCGACTGAGCCCCGACCCGGAGCGCATCGGGTGGTTCACCATCGTCGGCGTGGCGAAGGACGTCAAGCAGGGCGGCGTCGACCAGCGGACGGGCACCGAGATGTACTTTCTCGCCGAGCAGGCCGCGGCGGCGGGTTTCCCGCAGCGCAACATGAACGTCGTGGTGCGGAGCACGCTCCCGGCCGAGAGCCTCCGGAGCGTGATCGACGCCGCGGTGCGCGAGGCGGACGACACGCTGCCGGTCATCCGCTACCGCGCCATGGAGGACGTGTTCGCGGCCTCGGTGAGCCGTCCGCGTCTCATCGCCAGCCTGCTGGGCGCGTTCGGCGTGCTGGCGCTGCTGCTGGCGGCCATTGGCACCTACGGCGTGCTGTCCTACATGGTGGGCGAGCGGCGGCGCGAGATCGGCATCCGCATGGCGCTCGGCGCGGCGCAGACGAGCGTGCTCGGCCTGGTGCTCCGGCAGGGGCTGCTGACGGCCGGCGTGGGGCTGGCGGCCGGGGTCGCGGCGGCCGTGGCGCTGACGCGTCTCATGGAGGCGCTCCTCTTCGGCGTGCGGCCGGCCGATGCCGCGACGCTCGCGGCGGTGGCCGTGACCGTGGCGGCCGTCGCGACGCTGGCGTGTCTCGTGCCGGCGCACCGCGCCTCGCGGGTGGATCCGCTGGTCGTGCTGCGCGACGAGTAGCGCGTCAGCCGTCCGACGTGACGAGCCCGTCGACGCCGATGGCCTCGGCCAGTTCGCCGAAGCGCGCGACCAGTGCGATGTCGCCGGAGGTGTGCTTGGCGTATAGCGCGCGAAGGCTGAGCGTCTTCTTCGCCGCCCCTGGGCCCGCGCCTCGACATCGGCGGCGGGCGGGACTAGTGCGGCGCCTGCCGTGCGAACTCGAGGGTACCCGGCGCGGCCGTGCGTGGACAGCGCCAGAAGCGCCCGGAAGCGCCGGCCGTCCTTCCGAGGGACGCGAGCCGCGATTCGGCGTCGTCGGGACGCATGGGCGCCGGCCTGCCGGGGGGTGCAGCCAGTCTGCCACGTTCGCGGCGGCCCGCGCGAGTGCCCCTCAGCGGGTGCGGGCCAGGTCGACCACCACGTCGTAGTGAAAGCGCACGAACCGGTAGAGTTCCGACTCCAGGATGCGCTCCTGGTCGCTGTGCGCGCCAAAGCCCTTCGGGCCGTCCTCGATGTCGCTGGCCGGCCCGATGCCGTAGCACTGGATGCCCTTGGCCCGGAGGTACGCCATGTCGGTGGCGCCCGTGCTCATGGTGGGCAGCGTCAGCGCGTCGTAGTGCTTCGTGACGTTGGCTTCGATGGCCTTGAACGCGTCGGTGTTGAGGCGCGAGGTGCCCTCGGGCCTGACGTCGCGCGCCGCGTAGCGCGCCTCGACCGACGGATCGTTGATGACCTGGCGGACCTGCTCGAGGAACGCCGCGGGATCCTCGCCGGGCATCATCCGGACGTCGAGCGTGGCGCGCACCTCGGACGGGATGACGTTGACGCGGTAGCCGGCGTTGATGATGGTCGGCGAAATCGACGTCCGGATCATCGACGCGTGCCGCGGCTCGTGGTCCAGGAAGTGCTCGTCGGCCTTGTCGGCCACGGCCGGATCCGGGCTCAGGATGTCGCGGTAGCGCTGGGCCTCCTCCGGCGAGGAGATGGTCGCCAGCCGCTTGAAGTACGCGCCCGTCGTCTCGTTGATGTTGATGGGCGGCTTCCACTGCGCCACCTTGTCGACCGCGCGCGAGAGCTTGACGACGGCGTTGCTGCGGAGAGGCACCGAGGCATGCCCGGCCGGGCCGCGCGCGACGAGCTCGATGGCGCGGGGAATCTTCTCGAGCGTCTGCACCGACGCGAACTTCACCTGCCCGCCGCTGCGCGTAACGCTGCCGCCCTCGGCGAGGCAGTACTCCGCCTCGATGGCGGAGAAATGCTGGTTGGCCATGAACTGGATGCCGACCCGCGTCGAGCCTTCCTCGCCCGACTCGAAGAGCACCACCACGTCGCGATCGAGCGGGACGTTCTGGCGCTTGAGGGTGAGGAGCACCATCAGCGCGGCGGCGACGTTGTCCTTGTCGTCGACGGTGCCCCGCCCGTAGATGTGGCCGCCCTCGCGCGCCGCGGAGAACGGCGGGTGCACCCACTTCGCCGGGTCGACGTTCACGGTGTCGGTGTGCGCCATGATGAGGAGCGGCCGCTTGCTGCCGTTGCCCTTGAGCCGTGCGACCAGGTTGGGCCGGTGCTCCTCGAGCGCGAACGTCTGCGTCGCGATGCCCTCCGCCTCGAGCACCTTCCGCAGGTAGTCCACGACGTCTTTCTCGCGGCCCGGCGGATCGGTCGAGTCCATCTGCACGATGGCCTGGAAGTGCCGGAGCGTCTCGGCCTCGAGCGCCTTCCAGTCGGGGCCAGCCGGCGTCTGCGCCGACAGGGCGGTGGCGGCGAGCGTCAGGAGCAGGAGCGTGACTCGAATCATGGTTCCGCGATGCTAGCACGCGGCCCGCCCAGTCGCGCAGTCACGAAGTGTCAGCGGCGCGGCCGGCGGGGAGGCGCGAGATGCGGGCCCAGGGCCAACTCCAGGTCGCGCCTCAGCCAGGCGGCCGCCGTTCCACGCCGGCGTACCGCCCAGGTCATCAGCGACCCGCTGATGACGGTCTCGACGAGCCGGGCGACGCCGGCTGGCCGCGTGCCCGGCCGGAGCTCGCCGGCCGCGACGGCCTCGGCCGCCAGCCGGGTGAGCGCGCGGCCCGTGACGCGCGCCTGCGCCAGCAGGGGCCGGTGCAGCTCGGGGTCCGTCAGGTCGAGCTGGAGGTACGCGAGGTTGCGCGCCAGCGCGTCGGGCGAGCGGGCCAGGCCCGCGTAGCCGGCGGCGAACGCCCGGATGACGGCCAGGGGCGACCCGTGGCGCGCCCGGAGCGCCGCAATCATCGCCGGCGCGCCCGCCGCGGCGCGCCGGCTGAGGGCCACGAGCAGCTCCCGCTTCGACCCGAAGCGCTGCACGAGCGCCGCCGGCGTCACGCCGGCCTCCTCGGCGATGGCGGCCAGCGTCAGCTCCGCCGGGCCCACCCGCTCCATGACCTTCACGGCCGCCGCGAAGACCGCCTCGTCGGTGGCCTTCCGGGGGCGCGGGCTCATCGGCGGCCCCCCCTTGACAGGTAGGTAAACACGCATTTAGTCTACACGGCGGGTAACTTAATATGAATTTAGAAACTTCCGCCCGGCCGCGCCACGTCACCTTCGGGGCCGCCGTCTCCCTCGACGGCTTTCTCGCCGGGCCCGGCGACGAGGTGGACTGGCTCCGCTGGACCGCCGAAGTCGCCGGCATCAGCGCCGCCTACTGGACCACCATCGACACGGTCGTCATGGGCCGCCGCACGTGGGAGGCCGCCGCGCGCGCCGGCATCAGGGCGTATCCCGGCGTCCGCAACATCGTGTGCTCGACGACCCTCGCCACGCCGCCCGGCCCGGCCGTCGAGCTGGCGGCCGATGGCGTCGCGGCCGTCCGCGCGCTCCGTGACGCGCCCGGCAAGGGCATCTGCGTCATGGGTGGCGGCCGGTTCGGCCGTGCGCTGCTCGACGCCGGACTGGTGGACGAGGTCGGCCTCAACGTGCATCCGGTGGTCCTCGGCGACGGGCTGCCCCTCTTCCCGCCGGGCCGGCGGGTGGCGCTGGAGCGGCTCGAATGCCGGCCGCTCGGCGAGGGCTGCGTGCTGCTGCGGTACGCCGTGGCGGAGGGGCGGGAGTGACCGTCATGCCGAAGCTGAGGCACAAGATCGCGGTGGTCGCCGGCGCCAGCCGTGGGGCCGGCAGGGGCATCGCGCGCGCGCTCGGCGACGCTGGCGCCACGGTATACGTCGTGGGCCGAACCACCCGCGGCGGCCCGCCGCCGCCCGACGGCGCGCCCGGCACCATCGAGGACACGGCCGACGAGGTGACGGCGCGGGGCGGGCGCGGCATCGCCGTCCGCGCCGACTGCACGAGCGAGCCGGACGTCGCCGCGCTCTTCGCGCGAGTGGACCAGGACCACGGCCGTGTCGATCTCGCCGTGGCCGCCGTCTGGGGAGGCGCCGACGCCTTCCCGACCACGGATGCCTGGCAGGCCGCGTGGAGCCGCCCATTCTGGGAGCAGCCCCCGGACGCCTGGCGCCACATGATGGCCGCCCCCCTGGCGTACTACCTCACGGCCTGCCACGCCGCCCGCCTCATGGCCCGCCAGCGCGGCCGCGGCCTCATCGTCGGCGTCACCGACGGCATCCTCGACGGGCAGCCGGCGGACGCCTACGGCGGACAGCTCCTGTGGGATCTCTCCCACGCCTGCATCAACCGCCTCCTGTTCGCCGTCGGGCACGAGGGCCGCAAGCACGGCATCACCGCCATCACGCTGATGCCGGGCTTCATGCGCACCGAGCGGGTCGTGCGGGCGCTCGGTGACGACGAGCGGCTGAAGAAGCAGATGCGCTTCGACTTGAGCGAGACGCCGGAGTACCTCGGGCGTGCGGTGGCGGCGCTCCTGGGCGATCCGAAGGCGGCGCGGCACGGCGGAGGCATCCGGTTTGTCGCAGATCTCGCGCGCGAGTACGGCTTCACCGACGTGGATGGACGCCTCGTGCCGCGCTTCAACCCGTTCTGAACCGGCGCGGCGCTGATAACGTGGGTGGGTCGCCATGCCCACCTACTGGCTCTCGTGCCACGTGGACTACCAGTGCCGGCACCGCGGCGCGTGCTGCACCTCGGGCTGGCCGATTCCGGTCGAGGCCGCGCGCGCCGGCCCCATCGAGGCGGCGCGCCGCGAGGGCAGCCTCGCCGCGCCGGTGGCGTGGCTCACCGCCCGTCCCGCCGCGGCGCCCGCCGACGTGGCGGGTCTGGTCGCCGTCGATGGCCGCGGCCACTGCGTGCTCCGCCGGCACGAGCGCTGCGCCGTGCAGGCGACGCTCGGCCACGCGGCGCTGCCCTCGGCCTGCCAGCACTTCCCCCGCGTGTGCCTGCTCGACGACCGCGGCGTGTTCGTCACCCTCTCGCACTACTGCCCGACGGCGGCCGGTCTGCTCGCCGACCACGCCGGCCCCGTGCGGATCGTCGAGGGGCCTCCGGCGCTGCCCGACGGGCGCGACCCTGAAGGCCTCGACGCGCGGGGCGCGCTGCCGCCGCTCTGGTCGCCGGCGCGTGTCCTGTCGCACGACGAGTACGGACGGTTCGAAGCCCAAATGGTCGAGGCCGTCACCACGGCCGCTCCCGAGACGGCCCTCCATGCCCTCTGGGGCGAGGTGGGCCGCGTCCGTCCGCGCGCAGATACGCGCGAGCGGTTCGCGCAGGTCCGCCGGCGCGTGCCGGCGCCGTGGACGTGGGCCGACCCGCCCGCCGAGGTGCGGCCGCTCCCGCGGGAGGCACAGGCCGTGGCCGGCCGCTACCTCGCCGCGCACGCATTTGCCTCGTGGCACGCCTACCGCGGCGAGCACGTGACGGCGGTGCTGGATGCCCTCGAGGATGCGCTCGCCGTGCTGACGGTCGAAATCAGCCGTCAGTTGGCAAAAACTGAAAATAGGCCCGACCCCGAACGGGCGTGGCTTGTCGAGGCGCTTCGCCAGAGCGACCTGCTGCTCGTGCATTACGCCGATCCCGAGGCGCCGTCCCGGCTAGACTGAGAGGGTCCGTCGTCATGGCCCCGGCCCTCTTCATCGCCCTCCTGTACCTGACGTCGGCCGCCATCAGCCTGACGGCCGCCATCGCCGCCTATCGCCGCCGGGAGTCGCCGGGCGGGCTCTGGCTGGCAGGCATGCTGGTGGCCGCGGCGGTGTGGGCCGGGTGCGACGCCATCGAGCTGCAGGCCACTACCGTCGAGGCCAAGCGGCTCATCTCGCAGTTCCAGTACCTGGGCGTGGTGACCGCGGCCCCCTGCTTCTTCCACGCGGCCATGGAGCTCGCCGGCCAGCGACGCCGGCTGACCAGGTGGGTGCGTCTCGCGGTCTGGGGCATTCCCATGGCGGCGCTCGTCGCCGCCTGGACGAGCGCCTGGCACTCGTGGATCTGGACCCGCATCGACCTGCCGCAGGCCGACTCGCCCTTTGCGCTCTACCACTACGGCGCGTTCTTCTGGGTGCTGGCCGCCCAGCACTACGTGCTGACGCTGGCGGGCAGCTGGGTCCTGCTGGCTTCGCTTCGCTACGTCGACCCCCATTTCAAGGTGCCGCTCGTCGGCGTCGTGGCGTCCATCGGGCTCGCCTGGCTTGGCAACTTCCTCTACATCTTCAAGTTCGGCCCCTGGCCGGGGCTGAACTGGCTGACCATGTCGCTGGGCATGAGCGGCGCCGTCCTCACCTGGGTGGTGCTTCGGGAGGGCCTGCTCGACCTGCTGCCCCGCGCCCGCGAGGCGCTCGTGCGGACCATGCGCGACGGCGTGGTCGTCTTCGATCGGGGCCGCCGCATCACGTTTGCCAACCCTGCGGGCCGCGAGGTGCTGGGGCTGAGCGTCGAGGCGCCGGTGCTGATGGAGCGCGCGGTGTTCGACGACGGCACCGACGGGCGGGTGCCGCGGGAGCTGGAGCTGAGCCTCGAAGGCCCCGGCGGCACCCGCTGGTTCGACCTGCGTGTCTCCGCGGTCATCGACCGGTGGCGGGAGGTCGCGGGTCGACTCGTCGTCATCCGCGACATCACCGCCCGCCGCGCGCTCGAGCGCGAGCGCGAGCGGCTCATCGCCGAGCTGACGGCCGCGCTCACGAGCGTGCGCGAGCTCGAGCAGCTCCTGCCCATCTGCGCGAGCTGTCACAAGGTGCGCGACGACCAGGGCTACTGGAGCCAGCTCGAGGAGTACCTGCGTATCCGCGGGTCGGTCGAGTTCACGCACGCCATCTGCCCGTCGTGCATGGAGAAGCTGTACGGCAACGTCGACGGCGAGGCGTCGGAGACGGGCTGAGCGCCGCCCCCGTTCAGAGGTCGAACTCGACGATCACCGGGCCGTGATCGCTCGTGCCCGTCTCGCGCTGCACGGCGGCGCGCGTCGCGCGGGCGGCCAGCGCGGTCGAGGCCAGCACGTAGTCGATTCGCCAGCCGATGTTGCGCGCCCGCAGGTTGCGCCACGGCGCCCACCACGTGAAGAGCGCGTCGTTGTCGGGATCGAGCGCTCGTCCCACGTCCACCAGGTCGCGCGAGAGCAGCCGCTCGAGCGCAGCCCGCTCGTCGGGCCGGGTGCCGACCTGGTTCGGCTTGCGCTCCTTCGGATGGACGTCCCGATCGGTGCGCGCGACGTTGAGGTCGCCGCACACGACCAGCGCGCGCCCGGCCATCTGCTGGTCGCCCGCCCAGGTGTCGAGCGCCTCGAGAAACCGGAGCTTCGCCGCGTAGTCCTTGCCGCCGTTGGGCACGTACACCGACGCGACGGTGATCTCCCCCGCGGAGGTCGCGAGCGAGGTCGTCGCGATGCGCTGCTCGAAGTCGAAGGAGGGGGAGGCGAACGCGGGCGGTACCGGGGTGAGGCGCTTGGCAACCAGGAGGCCGACCCCCGAGTAGCCGCGCGCGCCGTGCCAGAACGGCCAGTAGTCGTCGAGGACCTGCAGCTCGAAGGTGAGCTGCTCGGGCGCTGCCTTGATCTCCTGGAGGCACACCACGTCCGGGCGCTCCGCGGCGAGCCACTCAAGGACCTGCGACTGGCGGGCGCGCAGGCCGTTGACGTTCCAGGTGGCGATCTTCATGCGGCCTACAATGATGCCCTCAGGGCGCCGCGCGCGTCAGCACGGTCTCGACCGCGCGCCGGGCCCGGCCGATCGCGGCGGGCCGGCCGGTCAGGACCTTCCGGGCGGATCAGCCGGGATTCCTCCAGTTCACGAGCACCGACATCTCCAGCGGCGCGTGGCTGCCCGACGGCAGGTTGAGCAGGAACCGGCGCCCGTCCCGGGCGACGTCGTAGCCGCGCACCTCGTCCGGCGGTTCGAACAACAGCGTGGTCTCCGTCGCCTCGAGCCGATCCACCTCGGCCGCGAGCGTCACGGCGTGCAGCGCGCCGCCCCGCCGGAACGCCACCTCACCGCCGTCGGCCCGCCATCGCGGCTCGACGGCGCCGCCAAAGGTCAGGCGCGTCCGGCGCGACGGCTGCGGGAAACGGTCGGCGTACAGCTCGAAGCGCCCCGATTCGTCGGAGGCGTACACCATCCATTGGCCGTCGGGCGAGACCACGGCCCCGGTTTCCGAAAACGGCCCCGCCGCGTACGGCGTCGGCTCGCCGCCGTCGGCGGGCACCAGCCAGACGTCGTCACGGGTCTCGGGGGCAGTCAGCGTGGCCACGATCCACCGCCCGTCTGGCGACCAGTCGCTGGCCTGCACGGGCCGATCGAACGATCGCAGCGGCTGGGGCGGCAGCATCGCCTGGGCGCCGCGGACGACGAGGGAGGTCCGTGCGGCGGTCCACGCCACGCGCGTCCCGTCGGGACTCCACACGGGATGCTCATCGGGAGCGAGGGACGTCGACAGCCGCAGCGGCAACGGACGCCGGCCATCGACGATCCAGACATCGAGCGTCGACGTCTGCGGATCCACCTCGGTCGTGGCCACCCGGTTGCCATCGGGTGAAATGCGCATCTGCCACACCTCGCGGCCGTCGACGAGCGTCTGCTCCGGGGCGCCGTTCCGCGCGTGCCACCGCAGCTGGCGGTCGCGGTTGCCCGGTGCGCCGTAGACGAGCACGTCCGCCGCGGCGGTCGCAAAGAGCGCATGCTGCGGGCCGTGGCCCACTGGCAGGCCCAGGAGCGTCGGCGGCGCCATCGGCTGACCGGGGCGTGAGGCGGCGGTCTCGCGGTCGAGGCGCTGCCAGAAGAGCGCCTGGTCCCGCGCAAAGAGGACGCCGCCCGACCAGAGCAGAGCGCTTGCGTCGGAGGCGGCCAGCCGGTGGCGGGTGGAGGGCGATGCGAGCGTGGTGATCCAGATGCCCTGCCGGGCGGCCTCGCGGGCACGCACGAAGAAGAGGAGATCGCCCGCGGCCGAGACTGCGGGAAACGCATGGCCCAGCTCGCCCAGGTCGGAGGCGAGCTCGGTGAGCGGCGTGAGCGTGCCGTCGGGCGCGCGGCGCACGAGTCCGCCATCGACCCGCGGGGCAAACACGATGTCACCGGCGCTGGTCCAGACGCCACCGCGCCCGGAGGGCGCCTCGGCCAGATCCCGCACGTCGCCGCTCCCGGTGTCCACCGCGCGCAGGCGGCCCTGGGCGAAGAACGCGACCGACATGCCGTCCGGCGACCAGAAGGGCAGCGTGGCGCCGGCCGTGCCGGGCAACGGATCGGTGCGCGACGTCGTAAGGTCGGACAGAAACAGCATGGACGTGCCGTCCTGCACGGCCGGGATGGCCAGGCGACGGCCATCGGGCGCGAGCGCGAGTCCAAAGGGGAACTCCGGGCCTGCGCCGACGACCAGTCCCGGCGGCGGCGTCCACGAGAGCCGCAGCGGCGGCGGCGCCGGCGGCGGCTCGACATCGCGGCAGCCGCTGACGGCCACGCCGAGTGCGGCGGCGATCGTCACCGCGACGAGGGACCGGGCCGGAGCGCGATGCATGGACGATCTATACTCTTCGCGTACGCTCGAACAGGAGGCTTTTCGCATGAAGTTTCGATTGCTTGGCCTGGCCCTCGCGCTGGCGGCGTTGGGCACGATCGCGGTCCCCACCCCGGCCGTCGCGCAGAATACCGCGGAGCGCCGGCCGGACGTCATCTACGTCCCCACGCCTGAAGCGGTCGTGGAAGCCATGCTGCAGGTGGCCAACGTCACGAAGAACGACGTGGTCTACGACCTGGGTTCCGGCGACGGCCGCATTCCGGTGACCGCGGCGCGGAAGTACGGCGCGCGGGGCGTGGGCATCGACATCGACCCGCAGCGCATCAAGGAAGCCAACGAGAACGTGGCGAAGAACAACGTGGGCCACCTCGTGAAGATCGTCCAGGCGGACCTCTTCACCACCGACATCAGCGAGGCGACCGTCGTCACGCTCTACCTGCTGCCGTCGCTCAACGTCAAGCTCATGCCCAAGCTCATGAAGGAACTCAAGCCGGGCACGCGCATCGTCTCGCATGCTTTCGACATGGGCGACTGGAAGCCCGAGAAGGAGATCGACGTCGACGGGCGCAAGGTCTACTACTGGACCATCCCGAAGCGGTAACCGCGGCGGCCTGGGCGCCGCTCGACACGCCATGACCGGGGAGGCGGGACGTTCCGAGACGCCGAACGCCCGCCTCCGGGGCTCCCTGCTCGTCGCGGCGCTCAGCCTCGCCGCGCTCGCGCTCGGCCTTGCCGCCACAGGCGGCGCGTCGTTCACCTTCGGCGGCATCTCCCTCAGCGCGGCCGCGCTGGCCTCGTCGGGTCGGCTGTTTCACCTTGAGCCGCTGGCCTCGGCCGCCACGTCGGCGGGCGCCGCGTGGTCGCTCACGCCGCTGGGGTGGCGCCGCGCTCGCGCTCGACTGGCCGCCGGCCGTGGATGCCGGCACTGAGATGCGCCTGCGCGTGTGGCGCCTTGCCGACAAGGCGCGGTTCCTGGCCGGCGCGTGGTCACCGACAGGCTTCGCTGAGGGCCTGGGGCTCGGGGGGAGGCCTGAGGCGTGAGGCGTAGGGCGGGTGGGCTCGGGGCTTGTGCCCTGAGCAACGAGCCAGGAGAGCGCCCTTCCCCCTCGAACCGGTAACTGGCGAACTGGCTACTTACCTCGTGTGTCCCCCTCCGATCTGCGCATCCAGCCACTGCTGGAGCGGTGCGAAGTAATCGCGGATGGCGGTGGCGTCCATCTCCCGCGTGCCGGTGAGGGCTTCGAGCGCGTCGGGCCACGGCCGCGACAGGCCCATCTCGAGCATGGCGTTGAGCCGCGCGCCGGCCTCGGTGCTCCCGTAGATCGAGCAGCGGTGGAGCGGACCGGTGCAGCCGGCGGCCTTCGCGAGCGCGCGGTGGAACTGGAACTGCAGGATGTGCGCGAGGAAGTAGCGCGTGTACGGGTAGTTTGCCGGCACGTGGTACTTGGCGCCCGCGTCGAAGAACTCCTCGCCGCGCGGTGACGGCGGCGCGACGTTCTGGTACTTCAGCCGCAGATCCCACCACGCCTTGTTGTAATCGGCGGGCGCCACCTGGCCGCTGAAGACCTGCCAGCGCCACTGGTCGATGAGCAGCCCGAAGGGGAGGAACGCCACTTTCGCGAGCGCCTGCTGGAGGAGCAGGCCGATGTCGCGCGACTGGTCGGGCGCCGCGGAGAGGAGTCCGATGCGCACGAGGTACTCGGGCGTGACCGACAGGCCGATGGCATCGCCGATGGCCTCGTGGAAGCCGTCGTTGGCCGAGTCGCGGAAGAGCACCGGCTGCCTGGCGTAGGCGCGCTGGTAGAAGTTGTGGCCCAGCTCGTGGTGGATGACGGTGAAGTCCTCCGCGTCCGGCTCGATGCACATCTTGATGCGCAGGTCCTCGACGAGATCGACGTTCCAGGCGCTCGCGTGGCATACGACCTCGCGGTCCGCCGGCTTCACGAAGAGCGACCGGTCCCAGAAGGTGGCTGGCAGCGGCGCGAACCCGAGCGAGGTGAAGAAGCGCTCGCCCATCCGCACCATCTCCACCGGCGTCGTCCGGCGCGCCCGGAGGATGCTCGTGAGCGAGTAGCCGGGGTCGGCGCCCGCCGGCGCCACGAGCGGGTAGATGTGCGACCAGTCCTGCGCCCAGATGTTGCCCAGGAGGTGCGCCGGCAGCGGGCCGTCGGCCGGCACCGCGTCGCCGTAGCGGGCGCGGAGCTTCATGCGGACGTAGGTGTGGAGCGAGGTGTAGAGGGGCCGCACCTGCTCCCACAGCCGGTCGAGCTCCGCCGTGAAGGCATCGGGCGGCATGTCGTACTTCGCCCGCCACATGGCGCCGGTGTCGGCGAACCCCAGCTCGCGCGCGCCCTTGTTGGCGAGCTCGACGTAGCGCTCGAAGTCCCGGCGCATGGGCGGCGCGATGGTGTGCCAGCCCTCCCAGACCTCGCGCAACCGCGCGGCGTCGCGGCTCTCGGCCATGATGTTCTCGATCTCGCCGATCGCCAGGCACGTGTCCGGTCTGGCCGGGTCCGGGCACCACTTGCCGCGCCCGTAGGCGGCTTCCATCGAGGAGGCGATCCGCGTCAGCTCCTCGGCCTCGGCCGGATCGGACGGCGTGACCATGACGAGGGACAGCTTGAGCAGGTCCATCTGCCGCCGCTCGGCGGGCTCCAGCGCCACCTGGTCGAAGCGCGTGGCGTCCTTGGCGAAGGCCGCGACGGCCTCGATGTACGCCTGGTTGGCGCGCGCGTTGAGCGCCTCGGTGTCGGAGGTGATGTAGGTGGAGTAGACCCACCCGGCCTGCCCCTGCGCCGTGCCGAGCCGCAGCATCGTCTCGTTCACCGATCGCAGGAACGCCCGTGCCTCGTCGGCCGTCGGCGCCGACGCCGCCGGCCCGCACGCCGCGAGCATCAGCGCCCCGACGCCGACCACCCATCCACGGCGCATTCTCATCGCCCCCGCCCTTTCGTCATTCGTCATTCGTCATTCGTCATTCCGTATTCCCTACTCCCCCGCCCGCCCCTCGTGCAGCGCTTCGGTGTTGACGGTCTGGGGGCCGTTCTCGGTGCACACGGCGTAGGTCGACTGGTACATCGAGACGCCGGCGTACTCGCCCTTGGCGTTGAGGATGTAGAAGCTGATGTTGAACGCGGGAAGGCCGCGGCTGTTCAGGAGGCGCTTCTCGACGGTGTTGGCGGCAATGCGGCGGAGTGCGTCGAGCCCGGCGTCCTTCGGGCTCTTGCCCTGCCGCATGAACTCGACGATCAGGTACGACGTGAGGTTATAGAGGTTCGCCTCGCCGCGCCCCGTGGATCCGGCGGCGCCCACGGCGTTGTCGAGGTAGAGTCCCGCGCCGAGGATGGGCGAGTCGCCAACGCGGCCCGGGATCTTCCACGCGAGCCCGCTGGTCGTGGTGACGCCGCACACCTCGCCCCTGGCGTTGATGGCGTTGCAGTTGATGGTGCCGTAGAAGTGTTCGGGGTCGATGAGGCCGTCGGCCACCATGCTCAGGCCCGCGGCCATGGCCACCTCCCCCCGCTTGCGGGGATCGAGGTAGTGCTCGGGATCGATGCGGCGCTTCCACTCGAGCCACAGCCGCCGCGACGTCTCGGTGTTGAGGTCGTCCTCGATGCGGAAGCCGAGGTTTCGGGCAAAGGTCTGCGCATCGTGGCCGACCAGCAGGTGATGGTCGGTGTGCTCCAGCACGGCCTTGGCGACGAGCGACGGCGTGCGCACGCCCTCGAGGCAGGCCACGCCGCCGGCGCGCTTCGTGGGGCCGTGCATGCAGCACGAGTCGAGCTGCACGACGCCGTCCGCGTTCGGAAGGCCCCCGTAGCCGACGCTGGTGTCCTCGGGATCGAGCTCGCAGAGGTTGACGGCGGCGATGACGGCGTCGAGCACGTCGGTGCCCTTTGTCATCATCTCGAAGGCCTTTTCGACGCCGGTCTGGGTGCCGCCGTGCTTGAAGCGGTTCCCGTTCGACGAGGCGACGACCACCGGCCGGACGCCGGCGGTCCGCACGGCGGGCCCCTGGCCAAAGGCCGACGCGGGGGCCGCGGCGGCGAGGCCGGCGGCGGTCGTGGTCTGGACGAACTCGCGGCGCGTGAGCTTCGTGGACATCGATCGATCCTCCGTTCGGGGCACTGTACCGGAAATTCGGGGTCGGGCCTATTTTCCGGGCGCGGGAAATTCGGG
>JBFMCA010000078.1:0-21959 GCA_040754955.1 Acidobacteriota bacterium
GACCCGCCCCACCTCCCCGTCTTCGACCGCCTGGCGGCGCTCGGCATCCCGTACGAGCGCCACGAGCACCCGCCGGTGGCCACGGTGCAGGAGGCCGAGCAGCACTGGGCCGGGATTGCGGCGACGCACGCGAAGAACCTCTTCCTGCGGAACCAGAAGGGCACGCGGCACTTCCTCGTCGTGCTCGAGGCGCACAAGCGCGCCGACCTCGCGGCGCTCGGCCTGGCGCTCGGCGAGGGCAGGCTGACCTTCGCGTCGCCGGAGCGGCTGCTGAAGTATCTCGGTCTCACGCCCGGCGCGGTGTCGCCGTTCGGCCTCATCAATGACCCCGAGCGCCACGTGGCGGTGGTGATCGACGAGACGATCCGCGACGCCGACCGGGTCGCGTTTCATCCGAACGTGAACACGCAGACGATTGTGCTGGCGGGCGCCGACTTCCAGCGCTTCCTGGCGGACACGGGCCACGCGGTGCGGTGGATCGCGGCGTGAGCCGCGACTCCCGCAGCGACGTCGCCGTCGCGGTTGTCCCGACGACGGCGGCGCCTCGCAGGCGCGTCACTGCCAGCCCCCGCCGAGGGCGCGGTACAGCTCGACGATAGCCTGCCGGTGTCGGGTGATCGCGCGGCTCTCCGTCAGAGAGGCCGCAATCGCGTCGCGGGCTGCGAGCGCGTGCGCCAGCGAGTCCACCATGCCCTCGTCATACTGGCGCGCCACAATTGCGGCCGCCTCGGCCGCGGCCGCGCTCCACCGCCCGGCGGCGCCCAGCGTTTCGGTCGCCGCGCGGTAGCCGTCGAGCGCGACGCGAACCTCCTCGAGCGCGGCGAGCACCGTCTGCTCGTACTCGGCGAAGGCGGCCTCTGTCAGCGCACCGGCGGCTCGCATCCGTCGGCGCTGCGCCGGCCAGTCGAGGAACGCCCACGTGAGGCGCGGCGCCATCAGCCACGAGACCGACGCGACCTCGGCGAGCTGTCCGACGCCGCCGGCCACGAGCCCGATCGCGCCGGCGAACTCCACGCGCGGAAACAAGTCCGCCCGCGCGGCGCCCGCGCGCTCCGCAACCGCCCGCATCCGAAGGTCGGCGCCTGCGACGTCCGGGCGCCGGCGGATGACGTCCGCCGCCGCGCCGATGGGCAGCGGCGTCGCCCGCAGCGGCCGTTCCGGGGCGTCCGGAATCAGCCACGCGTCGCCGGTGTGCCCGAGAAGCGTCGCCAGCCGCAGCCGGGCCCGCTCCGCGGCATGCGTGGCCGCCGCCCGGTCGGCGGCCAGCGCGTCGTCGATCTGCTGCGTTCGCACGAGGTCCAGGCGCGTCAGCCGGCCCGCCCTCACGAGCGTCGCCGTGCGCGAGAGCAGATCGCGCGTGCGATCGCGCATGCTCGCCAGGAGCGCGTCTTCGCGGTGCGCGCCCCGCCAGTCGAAGTACGCGCCGGCCACCTGGGCCGCGACGGCCACCTGCACCGCGCGCGCATCCGTTTCCAGGGCACGGGCCTCCGTCATGGCCGCGCGCGCCCTCCCGCGCAGGCGGCCGAACACATCCGCCTCCCAGCCGAGCTCCACGCCGACGTGCACCAGCGCGCCCGTTCGGCTCGGCAGGTCCAGCCCTCCCGCCTCGCGCGCGCTCACGTGCTGCCGCGCCGCGCCGGCGACGGCGCCCCCCGTGGGCACGAGCGCCAGGCGGGCCGCGCCCGCCAGCTCGCGGGCAGCCGTCACCCGCGCTGCGGCCGCCCGGAGATCGCGGTTCGCCGACAGTGCGTCCGCGATGAGCTGGTCGAGGACCGGGTCGTCGAACTGTCGCCACCATTCGCGCTCGAAGGCCTCGGCGGAGGTCAGCGGCGTGGTCAGCGTGTGCGGCGCCGTGATCGGCGTCTGAGGGACGGTCACACGCGCGGCGCAGGCGCCGAGCGCGATCGCAAGACCGACGGCGAGGATTCGTTCACGCACGGACGGCTCCGTTCGGAAGAGCGGGGGACGGCGCGGCGCCGGAGCGCGCGGACCAGCGGCGAACCACGGAGTACGCCACGGGGGTGAGGAACAGTCCGAAGAGCGTGACGCCCACCATGCCGGCGAACACGGCCACGCCCATGGCCTGCCGCATCTCCGCGCCAGCACCGGACGCGAATGCGAGCGGCACCGCGCCCATGATGAACGCCAGCGATGTCATCAGCACCGGACGCAGGCGCAGGCGGCAGGCGTCGAGAATGGCCTCGGCCACCGCGAGGCCCTCCGACTCCCGCTGTCGGGCGAACTCGACGATCAGGATGGCGTTCTTCGCGGCCAGCCCGATCAGGACGACGAAGCCGATCTGCGTGAAGATGTTGTTGTCCCCGCCCCACGCCCACAGGCCGGCCAGCGCGCTGAGCAGCACCAGCGGCACCACGAGCATCACGGAGAAGGGAAGCGTCCAGCTGTTGTACTGGGCCGCCAGCAGCAGGAACGCGAGGACCACCGCCAGTGTGAAGACGACCAGCGCGCCCCGTCCTTCGCGCAGCTGCTGGTAGGTGAGGTCCGTCCACTCGTACGCGAACCCTTCGGGCAGCGTCTCGCCCAGGATTCGCGTCATCTCCGCGACGGCCGTGCCGGAGCTCACGCCCGGCGCCGGTCCGCCGTTGAGATCGGCCGCCACAAACGCGTTGTAGCGTGAAACCGGGTCCGGGCCGGCGTCCGGCCTGACCGCGGCGAGCGACGCGAGTGGCAGCATCGACCCGTCTGCCGCGCGGACCTGCAGGCGCCCGATCTGCTCGGTGTCGTCACGAAACGGGGCATCCGCCTGCACCGTCACGCGGTACGTCCGCCCGAGCATGTTGAAGTCGTTCACGTACAGGGAACCGAGGTTCACCTGCAACGTCTCGAACACCCGCTCGAGCGGGATCTCGAACTGCTTGGCCCGCTCGCGGTCCAGGTCCAGGAACAGCTGGGGCACGTCCACCTGGTAGTTGGAGAACACGCCCGCGAGTTGCGGCGACCGGGCGGCCGCCGCCGCGACCGCGTGCGTGGCGTCAAACAGCGCCCGCGGTCCCTGGCCCGCGCGGTCCTCGATGTGCAGCTTGAACCCTCCAATGGCGCCCAGCCCCGGCACGGGGGGCGGCGGAAACACCGCGGCCATCGCGCCGCCGATCTCCGCGAACCGCTGGTTGAGCGCACCGGCAATCGCGCCGGCGCTCAGCTGTTCCGAGGTCCGCGCGTCGAACGGGTCCAGCATGGCAAACAGCACGGCGCTGTTCGGACTCCGGACGAATCCGTTGATCGACAGTCCGGGAAACGCGACGACCGTCTCGACCCCGGGCTGCTCCAGCGCCATCCTCGACATCTCACGGACGACCCCCTCGGTGCGGTCCAGGGCGGCCGCGTTCGGCAACTGGGCGATTCCAACCAGGTAGTACTTGTCCTGCGCGGGGACGAACCCCGTTGGCACCTGACTGAACCCGGCCCACGTGAGCGCCAGCAGCCCGACGTAGCCCGCCGACACCAGCGAGGCCCCGCGAATCCCCCGACGCACGCCGGACACGTAGGCGCCGGCGCCGCGCTCGAACCATCGATTGAACCGGCGCGTGATTGGCCCGAGCGTCGCGTCGACGACACGTGTGAGCCAGTCATCGGCCCGGCCATGCGGCCGCAGCAGGATCGCGGCCATGGCGGGCGACAGCGTCAGGGAGTTCACCGCAGAGAGCACGGTCGAGATGGCGATGGTGAGCGCGAACTGTCGATAGAACTGGCCGGATAGCCCGTCCAGCAGGGCCGTGGGGACGAACACGGCGGCCAGCACCGCGGTGATAGCCAGAATCGGCGTCGTGACCTCCGTCATGGCGCGTATCGCGGCGTCGCGCGGCGCCCGCCCGAGCGCCAGGTGCCGCTCGACGTTCTCGACGACCACGATCGCATCGTCCACGACGATGCCGATCGAAAGGACGAGCCCGAAGAGCGACAGGGTGTTCAGCGTGAATCCGAGCAGGTACATCACCGCGAAGGTCCCGATGAGCGAGACGGGGACGGCGATCACTGGAATCAGCGAGGCACGCCAGGTCTGCAGGAACAGGAGCACCACGACCACGACGAGCGCGGTGGCTTCGAAGAGCGTCGTGATGACGTTACGAATCGACGCGCGGACGAACAGCGTCGGGTCGTAGGGGATCCGGTACTCGACGCCCTCAGGAAAAGTCCGAGCCAGCCGCGCCATCGTCTGCCGCACGGCGTCGGACACCTCAAGCGCGCTGGCGCGCGGATCCTGGAGAATCTGGATGGCTGCCGCGGGCTGATTGTTGAGCAGGCTGCGCAGCGCGTACTGATCGCCGCCGAGCTCGACGCGCGCCACGTCGCCGAGGCGCACGCGGCCGCCGTCATCGGCCACCCGCACGATGATGTCCTCGAACGCGTCCGGATCCGACAGGCGTCCGGTGGCATTGATGGCGAGTTGAAACGCGCTGCCCGAGGACGGCTGCTGGCCGACGGCGCCCGCCGCGACCTGCACGTTCTGCTCGCGGATCGCCTGCAGAACATCGCCTGCCGTGAGCGCGCGCGCGGCCAGCCGGTCGGGGTCGAGCCAGACCCGCAGACTGTAATCGCCGGCGCCCCAGACCATCACGTCGCCCACGCCTGGCACCCGCGCGAGTTCGTCCCGCACCCGCAGGCTCGCGAAGTTCGACAGATAGAGCGGGTCGTGCACGTCGCCGGGGGAGACGAGCATGACGACCATCAGGATGTCCGGTGACGACTTCTGGGTAGTGATGCCGAGCCGCTGCACCTCATGCGGCAGGCGCGGCACGGCCCGTGAGACGCGGTTCTGCACGTCGACCTGCGCCAGGTCCGGATCCACGTCGGCTTCGAAAGTCACGGTCACCGTGAGGCTGCCGTCGCTCGAGGCCTGAGAGCTCATGTAGAGCATGCCCTCGACGCCGTTGATCTCCTGTTCGAGCGGCGCGGCGACGGTCTCGGCAATCACCTGCGGGTTCGCGCCCGGGTAACTCGCGCGCACGACGACCGTGGGCGGCGTGACCCGCGGGTACTCGGTGAGCGGGAGGCGGCCGAGGCTCGTCACCCCCGCGAGCACGATCATCGCAGACAGCACCATGGCGGCGATCGGCCGGTCGATGAAGAAGCGCGAGACATTCATCGCACCACCTCCGGTTCCGGCGTGACCTGCATTCCGGGGCGCAGCCCGGGCAGGCCCGGGAGCACGACCTGGTCCCCGGGCCGGACGGCGTCATCGAGGACCGCCCGCCACGCGCCCACCTTGACGCCGGGCGCCACGCGGCGTCGTTCCACCGTCCCGTCCTCACCGGCGACGAGGACGTAACGCAGGTCCTGGTCGGCGCCGATGGCGACCTCTGGAACCATCGTCACGTTCCGGGCGATGCCGTACCGGAACACCACCCGAACGACGGCCGACGGCAGGAGCCGGGCCGACGGGTTCGAGATGCGGGCGCGCACCTTCAACGTGCCCGTGTGCGCGCCGACGCTGCTGTCGACGAAATCGACCGGCCCTTCGAGCGCCGGCCCGCCTTCGAAGGGCGTCACCGTCGCCCGCCAGGCCTGCGGTCCCGCCGTGCGGGCGCGGGCGGCCGTGGCCGGGTCGAGGTCGAAGTAGACGTGCACCGGATCGAGCGACTGCAGCACGGCGAGCGACGTGCCGCCCTCCGGCCCCGCGCTGACGAGGTTGCCGATCGTGACCTGGGCGCGCCCCATCGTCCCGCTGACCGGCGCGCGAACCGTCGTCCACTCGAGTCGCAGGCCCGCGTCGGCGGCGGCCGCGCGGGCGGCATCGAGCTGCGCCCTCAGGCTGGCCACCTCGCTGCGCCGTCGGTCCACCTCTTCGGTGGAGACCGCGTCGGCGGCGGCCAGCCGTTCCGCGCGCGCAAACTCGTCCCGGGCGCGGGTGAGCTGGGCCTCGATCGCAGCCACGTCCGCCTCCGCGCGGCGGAGGACGATCACATACGGCCGCGTGTCGATCCGGAACAGCGGCGTGCCCGCGCGCACCGGCGCGCCCTCGCGAAACAGCACCGCCTCCAGAGCGCCACCGACGCGCGGACGCAGGTCCACGCGGTGAACGGGCTCGACCCGTCCGGTGACCGTGGTCTCGAGCGGAACGTCCTGACGCTCGGCGGCGGCGACGGCCACGCGAGGCGGTCGCGGTGTCCCCGCGTCCGATTGCGCCTGGGTCGCGCAGCCTGCCGCAAACGTGACGGCCGTGAGGGCGACGACCGCGCGGGTCAGGCGTGGCGTCGGAAAACGTCGTGAGTGGGGCATCGGGTCCTCCATCTGGCTGACCCGAATGACGTGCGACGGTCGTCGGCATTACAGGTGTAAGGCCGGCAGCTCCCGTGCGTCCTCTGAGGCATGACACAGCGAACAGACGCGAACTCCGATGTGCGAACGATCACATTGACCATCTCCGGCATGTCGTGCGACGCCTGCGTGCGCCACGTCACGAGGGTGATCCAGGGTCTGCCGGGCGTCAGGCGCGTGGCGGTCGACCTCCGCGAGCGCCGGGCGACGGTCGAGTGCCAGTCCGGCGCCGCCGATGGAGCTGCCCTGATCGCGGCAGTGCGCAACGCCGGGTATGACGCGCACGTGGACGCGCCGCGCGCGGCTTCAGTGCCCGCGCCGACCGGCGGGCCTGCCGCGGGCCGCGGGTGCGGCTGCTGCGTGGTGCCGCCTGAGGGGGACTGATGGACGCGTGGTGCCCGGCAGTGCGCACCGCGGACCGGTCCACGCGGCCGCAGATCCAGCTACCGCGGCTCGCCGGATGCCCGCCAGCGACCCCCTACGTGGTATCTTCGCTTCGACGTGGCCAAGCGCAAGTCCGAGCCTTCCCTGTTCGACCTTCCCACTGACACCGGCGACCAGTCGCCGCCACCGCCTCCCGGCGGCGGCAGCGGCGGCGGCTTTCACGATGGGTCGAGCTCCGTGCCGCTGCACGAGGCGGCGCAGGCGCGGTACCTGAACTACGCGCTCTCGGTCATCACGTCGCGCGCGCTGCCAGACGTGCGCGACGGGCTCAAGCCCGTCCAGCGCCGCATCCTCTACACGATGTGGCAGCAGAACCTGACAGCCGACGCCAAGCACCGCAAGTGCGCCAAGGTGGTTGGCGACGTCATGGGCAACTACCACCCGCACGGCGACGCCGCCATCTACGAGACGCTCGTCCGCATGGCGCAGCCCTTCGCGCTGCGCCTGCCGCTCGTCGACGGCTCCGGCAACTTCGGCTCGCTCGACGGCGACGCCGCCGCCGCCATGCGCTACACCGAGTGCCGCCTCGCGCGCGTCTCCGACGAGATGCTCCAGGAGATCGAGCAGGAGACCGTGGCCTTCCGGCCCACCTACGACGGCACGCGCACCGAGCCCGTCGTGCTTCCCGCCCGCATCCCGAACCTGCTCGTCAACGGCGCCACCGGCATCGCGGTCGGGATGGCCACGAACATCCCACCGCACAACCTCGGCGAGGTCTGCACGGCGCTCATCAAGCTGGCCGACAACCCCGACCTCTCCACGGCGCAGCTCTGCCGCTGGGTGAAGGGTCCGGACTTCCCGACCGGCGGCCACATCCTGAACGCGCCAGAGGAGATCAAGGAAATCTACAAGACCGGGCAGGGGTCCATCCGTCTGCGCGGCACGTGGGAGAAGGGTCCTGCCTCCCGCGGCTCGAAGACCATCTTCGTCACGAGCATTCCCTACGCCGTCAGCAAGGCGCAGATCGTCGAGCAGATCGGCGAGGTGGTCCTCGGCCGCAAGATGCCGCACCTGCTGGGCGTGCGCGACCTGTCCACCGACGATGTGCGCATCGAGCTGGAGCTCAAGAAGGACGCCGACGAGAACCTCGTGATGGCGTACCTCTTCAAGCACACCTCGCTCCAGACGACCTTCGCGGTCAACATGACCTCGCTCGTGCCCACCGAGAACGCCGAGGTGGGCCGGCCCGAGCGGCTCGATCTCAAGCAGATGCTCTGGCACTTCCTCCACTTCCGCCTCGAGGTCGTCACGAGCCGGCTGGAGCACGAGCTGGAGCAGCTCAGGAAGCGCATCCACATCCTCGAGGGCTTCGAGAAGATCTTCGACGCGCTCGACGACATCCTGAAGATCATCCGGAAGTCCGACGGCAAGGCGGACGCGGCCGAGAAGATCATGGCGAAGTACGCCCTCGACGCCGAGCAGGCCGACGCCATCCTCGAGCTCAAGCTGTACCGCCTCGCCCGCCTCGAGATTCTCGTCATCCAGACCGAGCTGGCCGACAAGCGCAAGCGCGCCCGCCAGATTGGCACGCTCCTCAAGAACGAGGAGGGCCGCTGGACGATGGTGCGCGACGAGATCGAGGCGGTGCAGAAGGCCTACGGCGACGCCCGCCGCACGCGCATCGAGGAGGCCGAAGAGGTCGAGTACTCCGCCGACGCCTTCATCGTCGACGAGGACAACGTCGTCATCGTCTCGCGCGACGGGTGGGTGAAGCGGCAGAAGGAGGTGAAGGACCTCTCGACCACGCGGCTCCGGGAAGGGGACACCGTGCTGGCTGCGCTCGCCGGCAGCACGAAGGCGAGCTGCGTCTTCTTCTCGAACTTCGGCGTCGCCTACACGGCACGCATCGTCGACGTCCCGGCCTCGACCGGGTACGGCGAGCCCATTCAGAAGCTGTTCAAGCTCAAGGACGGCGAGCGGCTGATCGGCGCGCTCAGCCTCGACCCGCGGGCCATCGGCGTCATCACGGCGACGAAGGCGGGCGACGTGCCGCCCGTGCACGCGCTGGCGGTGACGAGCGACGGCTACAGCCTGCGCTTCGCGCTCGATCCGTTCGTCGAGCCCAGCACCCGGGCCGGCCGCCGCTACGCGCGCCCGGCGAGCGGGGCCGAAGTGGTGGCCGTGCAGCGGACGACCGGCGACGAGGTGGTGATCGCCGCCACGCAGGACGCGCGCGCCATGCTCTGCAGAGCGGAGGAGATCAACTTCCTCTCCGGCCCCGGCCGCGGCGTCATCCTCATCAAGATCAAGTTCCCGGACGACAAGGTCATCGGCGCCATCGTGTCGAGCGGCGATCGGGATCTCATGACCGTCGAAACCTCGCGCGGCGCCGAGCAGACCATCAGCACCGCCAAGTACGAGGTGACCGGCCGCGGCGGCAAGGGCCGCGAGCTGCTCCAGCGCGGCCAGTTCGTCCGAGTCCTCCCCGGCGAGGTACCGCTGCCGGTCCTGGAGGGCGGGGAGTAGGTCGACCGTCCGGAGGTGCCGCCGTGCGCCCCTTCCACACGCTCATCGAGCCGTTCCGCATCAAGTCGGTGGAGGCGCTGCGCTTCACTACGCGCGACGAGCGCGCCGCGGCGCTGGCGCGGGCGGACCACAACGTCTTCAAGCTCCACGCGGACGACGTGCTCGTCGACCTGCTGACCGACTCGGGCACCGGCGCCATGTCGTCGGCGCAGTGGGGCGCGCTCATCCAGGGCGACGAGTCCTACGCCGGCAGCCGATCGTTCTACCGCTTCGAGTCGGCCGTCCGGGATCTCACGGGCTTCCGCCACATCATCCCGACGCACCAGGGGCGTGCCGCCGAGCGGATCCTGTTCCACACGGTGCTCCGCCCAGGCGACATCGTGCCGAACAACAACCACTTCGACACGACGCGCGCCAACATCGAAGTCGAGAAAGCCGAGGCGCGCGATCTGGTCGTCGCCGAGGGCCGCGATCCGGCGCTGGTCCGCCCGTTCAAGGGCAACATCGACCTCGACGCGCTCGAGGCGCTGCTCGATCACGAGGGCGGGCGCGTGCCGCTCGTCATGGTCACCGTGACGAACAACTCGGGCGGGGGCCAGCCCGTGTCGCTCGCCAACCTGCGCGGCGTCCGCGCGCTCTGCGACCGGTACGGCAAGCCCTTCTTCCTCGACGCGTGCCGCTTCGCCGAGAACGCGTGGTTCATCAAGCAGCGCGAGGAGGGGCAGGCCGCCCGGACACCGCGCGACATCGCGCGCGAGATGTTCTCGCTCGCCGACGGCTGCACCATGTCGGCCAAGAAGGACGGCCTGGCCAACATCGGCGGCTTCCTCGCCCTCGCGAGCGACCAGTGGGCCGAGCGGTGCCGGAACCTCCTGATCCTGACCGAGGGGTTCCCCACCTACGGCGGCCTGGCCGGCTACGACCTGGAGGCCATCGCGCGGGGGCTGGAGGAAGTGGTGGAGGAGCCGTACCTCCGCTACCGCATCCGGTCCACCGAGTACCTCGCCGACAAGATCAACGCGGCCGGCGTGCCCATCGTCCGGCCCGCGGGTGGCCATGCGGTGTACATCGACGCGCGGGCGATGCTGCCCCACATCCCGCCGCTCCAGTATCCGGGCATCGCGCTCGTCAACGCGCTCTACGTGGAAGCGGGTGTCCGCGGCGTGGAGATCGGGACGGTGATGTTCGGCCGCCACCCCGACGGCACCGAGACGCCGGCGGCGATGGACCTGGTGCGCCTCGCCATCCCGCGCCGCGTCTACACGCAGTCGCACATCGACTTCGTCGCCGAGGCCGTGGCGTACGTCGCGGAGTTGCGGGACCGACTCCGCGGTTACCGCATCACATCCGAGCCCGCCGCGCTGCGCCATTTCAGCGCCGCGTTCGAGCCGCTGGCCTGACGGGTGCCAGGCACCAAGGGTTACCACGGGTTCTTTCACGGCGGTTCCCTCACGATCGTTCCCGCGCCGAGGCCTGAACCATCGGGGGGAATCTCGTATGATCCCCGTCATAGCGGCGCGAGCCGGCGCGGAAGGACCATGGGGACAGGAGATGTCCCCGTGGCTCGCGCGTATGTCAAGCGCCTCCCCGATCGCACCTCGCTCCTCCGCCGCGCGGCCCAGCTCTCGTTCCTCCTCCTGAACCTCTGGATCGGCGTCCGGTTCTACGTCTGGGTCCGCCACTTCGAGACCGGAGGCGCCTCGCCCTACGTGCCGCGTCCGGCCGGCGTCGAAGGCTGGCTGCCGATCGCGTCGCTGATGAACCTGAAGTACACGACGCTCACGGGCCTCGTTCCCGACGTGCACCCCGCGGGAATGTTCCTGCTCGTCGCGTTCCTTGCGATCTCGTTTGCGTTCCGCAAAGCCTTCTGCTCCTGGCTCTGCCCCATCGGCACGATCTCGGAGTGGCTGTGGCAGGGCGGCGAGTCGCTGTTCGGACGCACGTGGCGCCTGCCGCGCTGGGCGGACATCCCGCTGCGCAGCCTCAAGTACGTGCTGCTCTTCCTCTTCGTGTGGGTCGTCGCGCGCATGTCGGTGGCAGACCTGCGCGCGTTTCTCGGCAGCCCCTACGGACTCGTCGCCGACGTGAAGATGCTCGACTTCTTCCGCGCGCCAGGCAATCTGACGATCGCCGTGTGCTCGGCGCTGGTGCTGCTGTCGGTGGTCACGAAGAACTTCTGGTGCCGCTACCTGTGTCCCTACGGCGCGCTGATGGGGCTGGTCTCGGTCGTCTCGCCGCTCCGCATCACGCGCGATCCAGTGACGTGCATCGACTGCGCCAAGTGCGCGAAGGCGTGCCCGTCGCTTGTGCCCGTCGACCAGCTGCTCACCGTCAAGACGCCGGAGTGCGTCGGCTGCCTGAGCTGCGTGACCGTCTGCCCGGTCGAGGACGCGCTCGAGATGCGCACGATTCCCGCGCGCCGCCGGGTGCCGGCCCTGGTGATTCTCTCCGGCACGGCCGCCATCTTCCTGCTCGTTGTCGGCTTCGCGAAGGGCATGGGCTACTGGGAGGGTCACGTCCCGGAGCACGTGTTCTACGAGCTCATCCCGAAGGCGGGCATGTTCGGGCATCCGTAACCACGGGGTTCCCGGGGGTTCCTTCGGGGGGGCAAGGTTCGTCACGACGGATCCGCATGAGGTTCTGAGAACCCGTCAACGAACTTCGTGATCGAACGGTCGCATCAGCGCAGCCACGGAGCCGGCATCCTGGTTGCCGGAACTTGACGAACCCGGTGACCGAAGGGCGCGCGGCCGCAGGAACGATTCCGGTCGCCAGAGGAACCTCCCCGGGCGAGATTCCTCCACGCGAGCTTTTTCACGATGGTTCGTTCACGGGGTTTCCTTCACGCGGTTCCGAACCTCGTGAGGGCACCCTCGTGAACGAACCCCGTGAGGAACGTCCGTTCGGAACCTACTTCTTGGCTATCTGCAATTCGCCGAGCTTCGCGACCATGTCAGGCCCGGCCGAGGCGGCGCGCACGGCCTGGTCCACGTGGAGAATCTTGCCGTCGGGACCGATGTAGAACGTCCAGCGCCGCGCCAGCCCGGAGGGCCCCAGCACGCCGTAGGCGTTGGCAACCGTCTTCTCGGGATCGCTCAGGATCGGGTAGTCCGCCCCGTGCATCTCGGCGAACTTCTTGTTGTCCTCGGGCGTGTCGACGCTGATCATGAAGTACGCGACGTTGTACTGCCGGATGAGGTCGCCGCTCTCACGGAGCGACTTGCACTCGGCCGTTCAACCGGCGGTGAACGCCTTCGGGAACCACGCGAGCACCACGGCGCTCTTGCCCTTGAGATCGGCCAGCGAGTGCGTCTTGCCGTCCGATCCGAGGAGCGAGAAGTTGGGCGCCATGTCGCCCGCCTTGAGCTCCACTGCCTGCTGGGCGCGGCCGGTCACGCTGGTCGCGAGGCTTAGCAGCACAGTGAGCCCCAGCTTGAGCAGGGACGTCAGCCTCATTCAGGGAATCCTCCGGTCGCCCATACTACTCCAGGTGCCTCCGGATCAACCCCGGGCCCGGAAACCCGCCTGATACAATGAGTTCGTGAGACGCTACCTCCGCTCACGGCCGGCGAAAGTCGCCGCCGCGGCGGCGGTGGGCCTGGCCCTCCTCCTGCTGGCTGCCCATACGCCGCCGGTACGGAGCCGCGTGCTGGCGCTCGTGGCGGGCACTCTGGCGTCGGACTTCAACATCGCCCTCACGGCCCGCGACCTCAGCTACAACCTGCTGCGCCCGCGCGTGACGCTTCGCGATCTGCGCGTCGCTGCCGTCGGCCACGAAGATCGCCCGTTCTTCGCCGCCGAGCTCGTCGACGTCCGGCTCGCGTGGGGCGTCTATCGCGGCGACATCGCGTTCGAGCAGATCACGCTCGGGCGTGGCCGCGTGGATCTCTTCACCGACGCGCGCGGCGTGTCCAACCTCCCCGCGTCCACCGGGCCCGAGACCGACGACCGCGAACCGCTGGTCCTTGACATCCGCGCCCTCGACGTTCGCGGGCTCGACGTGGCGTTTGCCGATGAGGCCGCCGCGCTGGCGGTCTCGATGCCGGGACTCACGGCCGACCTCGACTTCCGCTCCATTCGCGTCTTCGAGGGCGCGAGCGGCGAGCTCGCCGCGCCGGGCGGCGTGGAGGTGCGGATTGGCGAGCAGCGCCTGGCCGTGGCGCCGTTCACGACCGCGCTGGCCTTCGACGGCCGCAACCTCTCGCTGCAGGACCTCGCGCTTGCCGCGCCCGAGGCCACGCTCGTCGTCAAGGGCCGCGTCAACGGCGTGCTCGGCGCGCCCGTTGTCGACCTGGCGTTCTCCGGCACCGCGGATCTCCGGCGCCTTGCGGTCTGGGTCGAGCCGCCCGTTCCGCTCGCCGGCGCGCTTGGCTTCGCCGGCCGCGTCACCGGACCGCTGGATGCGTACGCGCTCGAGGCGGATCTCGACGGGAGGGCGCTCGACGTCGGTCGCGAGACGCTCGCGCTGGCGGCCGTCCTGCGGGCGACGCCCGCGAAGGTGACCTCCGAGCGCCTGCGCGTCACGCTCGCCTCGGGCGGCGTCATCGACGGCACGTTTGAGGTGTCGCGCGACGAGGCGGCGGCGAGCCGGGCCGAGCTGCGCTGGACCGACCTTGCCGCCGCGGCGCTCTTCCGCGCCGCCGACGAGGATACGCTGCCGCTCGGCGCGCGCTTCACCGGCCGGCTGGCCGCGGAGCTGCCGCCGCGGGCAGGCGCCTTCACGGCCACGCTCACCAACGCCGCGACGGCGACGGGTGGCGCCGACGCCGTGCCGCTCGAAGGCTCCCTCGCTTTTCGGCTCACTGCGCGCGACTGGCGGCTGACCCACGCGCATCGCCTCGGCGCCGTGGCCCTCAACGGCGAGGCGGGCGGCGCGCGCCATCCCGAAACGCTGACCGACTCGTCGCTCGCCGGCACGGCCACCCTCGCCGTGGACGATCTCGGCGCGCTGGCGCGCGACCTCGGGCGGCTCGCCGTGGACGTGCCCGAGGATGTCGCGGCCGCCTCGGGCCGCCTCGCGGCCACGCTCACGCTCGCCGGACGCCTCAGCGAACCGCGCGTCGCGGGGCGCGTGGACGGCGACGCCGTGAGCCTCGCGGGCTTCGACGCCGTCACGCTCGGCGCCGCGCTGACGGCGTCGCCCCGGCGCGTGGAGCTGGCCGACGTGAACGTCACGCGCGGCCGCGCGCGCATCACGGGCAGCGCCGCGGCAAACCTCGAGACGGGCGCTCTGAGCGGCACCGTGACGCTGTCCGCTGCGGACGTCGCGGATCTGCAGCCCATGCTGCCCGCCGCGCAGCGCCTGACGGGGCCGCTCGACGCGCGCGTCACGCTCGGCGGCACCGTCGACACGCCGCGCGCCAGCGTCGACCTCGACGGCCGCAACCTGGTGCTCGCCGATCAGCCCGTTCAATCGCTCGCTGCCGTCCTCGGTCTGAACGGCTCTCGGCTGGTCGTCGAGCGGCTCGAGGCCGACATCGGCGGTGGACGCCTGTCCGCGCGCGCCAGCTACGACATCGCGTCGGAGATCTACGACGCCGCACTCGCGGCCGACGGCGTCACATGGCGCGGATCCGTCGAAGGTCTGGGCGAGGTGGCCGTCGGCGTCAACGCCCGCTTCGAGGGCGCCGGCACGCTCACGCGGCCCGGAGGGCAGGGCGACCTGGCGCTGCTGCCCCGCGGCGGCGCGCTCGCTCCGCTGCTCGCCGACGGGCGCGTCACCATCCGGCTGGACGGCGACGCTGCGCGGGTCACGAGCCACCTGCCCGCGCTCCGGACGCTCGTCTCGGCGACGGTCGGCACGGCGGCGCCGTTTGCGTACGACGCCACGGCGGTCGTCGACCGGCTCGACCTCGCCCCGCTCCTGGAGCTCGCCGGTGTCGTCTCGGCGGCCGTGTCGGGCACGACGAGTTTCAGCGCGCGTGCCCGCGGCACGCTCGCCAACGCGTTGGAGGTCGCCGGCGTCGTGAATCTGCAGGCGCTCGACGCGGTAGTGGGCGGCGTGGCCGTCGCGCTGCCCGCCCCGTCCCGCGTCACGTTCGACACCGAAGAGGTGCGCGTCGAGGATCTGGCGCTTGGCGTCGGCCGCGGCACGCTCCGCACCGCGGGCCGGCTCCGCGTGGACGGCCAGGGCGACTGGACCGGCTCCTTCGACGGCCGGCTCGACGAGATCGTGCAGATGGCGGCCGCGTTCGGCGTGCCGCCGGAGCTCATCGCCGAGGGGCGCCTGCAGGCATCATGGCGCTCCACCGGCACCATCGACGACACCACCGGCCAGCTCGATCTCACCGGCGCGCGCCTCCGCTGGGCCGACCTGCCCCCGCTCTCCGACCTGGCGCTGCGCGTGACGGCCGGCGCCGCCACGGTCGATCTGACGAGCTTCTCCGGCACCTGGGAGGGCGGCTCCATCACGGGCCGCGGCTCCGTGCCACGCGCGCGCCTCGTCGGGCCGACGCCGGACATCGAGAACGGCGTGCCGGCGGGCGCCGCCGAGTTCCGCATTGCGGACGTCACGGCCAGGTCGTTGGCCCACTGGCTGACGCCCGAGCAGCTCGCGCGCGTCCAGGGCCGTCTCGCCGCCGTCATCGACGCGCGCCTGCTCTCGCCTTCGCTCGACGGCATCACGGCGACGCTGACGCTCGACCAGGCGGCCTTCACGCTGTCGGGCGTGCCGGCCGAGCAGGCACGCCCCTCGCGCGCGCGGCTCGACGCGGGCACGCTGTCGTTCGACGATGTGACGTGGAACGTCGGAGGGGCGCCCCTCGCCGTGGCCGGCACCGTGCGGCTCGCCGACGAAGACCCCGCGCTCGACGTGACGGTGCGCGGCACCGTCGATCTCCGGGTGCTGAGCGCTTTTGTGCCCGATCTCTCGGCCGACGGCGCCGCCGAGCTGTACGTGCGCGTCGGCGGCACCGCCGCCACGCCCGTGCCCGAGGGGCGGCTCCAGCTCCGGGGCGGCGAGCTGGTCTGGGCGGAGCCGCCGCTCGTCGTCAGCGGCCTCGCCGGGCCCCTGGTATTCGATCGCACGCGGATGCGCGCCGAGGGCATCACGGCCGAGATGAACGGCGGTTCGGTCGTCCTCGACGGCGGCTTCCGGCTCGACGGGACGACCATCGCGAGCGGTGCGCTGACGGCGCAGCTGCAGCGCGTCGCGCTGGAGCTGGCCGACGGCCTGCAGGCCGAAGTGGACGGCCTGCTCTCGCTGTCGCCTACGCGCGCGGGGTGGCGCCTGGGCGGCGACGTGCGGGTGACGCGCAGCAGCTTCACCGAGAACATCAGCGTGGCGGCGCTTGCCGCCGCCGGGTCGCGGCCCGCCCCGGCCGGGCGACGCACCTTCGCCGACGCCGTGCAGCTCGACCTCGACGTCCGCACCGTCCAGGACATGCTCGTCGACAACAACTACGGCCGCCTCGAAGGCGGCGCCGCGCTCCGCATCGTCGGCACGCTGGCCGATCCGGGGCTTACCGGGCGCGTGACCCTGCGCGAGGGCGGCGAAGTGTACCTGGCGGGGCGGACCTTCCGCGTGACGCGCGGCAACGTGTCGTTCGTCGACCCGGCGCGGATCGAGCCGGACCTCGACATCGCCGTCCGGACCGTGGCGGACGGCGAGGACATCACGCTGACGCTGAGCGGCACACCCGATCAGCTGACCACGGAGATCCGCTCCGAGACGAACCCCGGGCGGACGAGCGGCGAGCTGTACGGGGCGCTGCTCGGTACCAACGCCGGCATCACCGGCGCCGACGCCGCGACGCTGCTGTCGGCGGAGATCCTGGGCGTGACGGGCCGGGCGATCGGCCTCGATACGCTGCGGGTCGAGCGCGGGTTCAGCGAGGTCGACTTCCGGTCCGATCCGAGCCTGCTGGCCACCGAGACCGACCCGTCGACGCGGCTGACGCTGTCGAAGCGTCTCCGGTCGGACGTCGAGGTCACGCTGTCGCAGAACCTGAACCAGAGCGGCCTCGCCGCCATCGTCTCGTACCGGCCGCTCCGGAACGTCGAGCTGCGGGGCGTCACGCTGGACGATTCCGACCGCTCAGTGGCGATTCGGCACGAGATCACATTCGGCGGCGGCTCCGCCCGGCGCGAGGTGGCCGAGGCGCCCCGCACGGTGCGCGACGTGCAGATCGCAGGAGACGCCGGCCGCCCGCTCGACCAGGTGCGCGCGTCGCTCGGCCTGAAGGTCGGCGACCGCTTCAACTTCCACCGCTGGCAGCGCGACATCCAGCGCCTGCGCGACTGGTACCGCGACCAGGGCCGCCTCGAGGCGCGCGTGCGCGCGAGCCGCGAGGAGGTGGGCGCGGACGGCGTGGTCCTGACCTACCACCTGACGGAGGGGCCGAGCACCGAGATCCGGGTGCACGGCGTCGAGCTGTCATCGGAGGCCCGGCGCGACATCGAGGAACGCTGGAGCCGGTCCATCTTCGACCGATTCCTCGTCGAGGCCGTGCGCCGGCGCGTGGAGGAGGATCTGGTGTCGCGCAACGTCTTCATGAGCGTCGTGGACGTGTCGGTGACCGCGCCCGCCGAGGACGAGAAGGTGCTGGCCATCGAGGTGGCGCCGGGGAGGCGCGTGAGCGAGCGGCGCATCGCGTTCAGCGGACACGCGGCCTTCGACGAGAAACGTCTGAAGGCTATCGTGGCCGGGGCGGGGCTGCCGGTGGACGGCTGGATGGACCGCGGCGCCCTCGGCGACGCCATCCGGTTCGCGTACGTGGATGCGGGGTATCTCGACGCTGTCGTGCGCGTGGACGAGCCCCGCGTCGAGGGGCGGACTGCTGTTCTGCCCGTGGGCATCGTCGAGGGGCCGCGGCACACCATTGCGTCGGTGGCCGTCGAGGGCGTGGACGCCGCGCGGACCGCGCGCGTGTCGGGCGCCGTGGCGATGGCGGCCGGCGATCCCTACATCGCGGACGAGGTGGTCGCCGCGCGACGGGCCATCGAGCGGCAGTACCGCGAATGGGGGTTCAACGAGGTCCGCGTCGATTCGCGGACCGAGCCGGTGCCGGACGCGGCGTCGCTGGCCCTGACCTTCGTCGTCGAGGAGGGCCCGCAGCAGGTGCTCACCGAGGTCGTCGTCTCCGGCGCCGAGGAGACGCGGCCAGGCATCATCGAGGGCACGCTGGGCCTCGAGGCAGGCGCGCCGGCGGATCTCGGCGGGTGGGCCCGGGCCCGCAAGCGGCTCTACGACACCAACCTCTTCCGCGAGGTCGACATCGATTCCGAGCGCGTCGGCGACGTGGACGCGGCGGGCGTGCAGCCGGTCCGCGCGCGGGTGACCGTCGTGGAGTGGCCCACCTGGCGGCTCCGCTACGGCCTCGAGCTGAACGACGTGCAGCTCGACGCCGCGGAGGACGGCACGACGCCGCGGAACCAGAGCCTCGGGCTGACGGCCGACCTGCTGAACCAGAACCTGTTCGGCCGCGCCGTGGCCGGCGGCCTCGCCGGCCGCTACGAGCGATCGCGCTGGACTGTCCGCAACTTCTTCTCGACGCCGCGGTTCTTCGGCCTGCCGGCGACGAGCACCGTCTTCCTGCGCCTGTCGCACGAGGAGGTGCCCGTCAGCGAGACGTTCGGTTTCGTGAGCGACGTCCGCAGCGTGACCGTCGAGCAGCGCTGGCGGCCGCTGGCGTCGAGCGAGTTCGCCCTGTCGTACCGTTTCGAGCGGAACCACACGTTCGATCCGAACCCGTCGCCCTTCGATCCCTTCCCGCTCGACTTCACGGCCGATGTCGGCCGGATCAACGCCTCGGCGCTCATCGACCGCCGCGACGACCCGTTTGCCGCCACCGACGGCTGGTTTGCGTCGGCCACGCTCTCGCAGGCCGCCCGGAGCTTCGGCGCCGACTTCAGCAACGCGCGCCTGTTCGTCCAGCTGTACCACTTCCAGCCCGTCGGGCCTGTCGTGCTGGCGTCGCGCGTGCAGTTCGGATCGCAGTTCGGCGACGAGGCGCTGCTGCCGACCGAGCGGTTCTTCGCCGGCGGCGGTACGACCGTCCGCGGCTACGCCGAGAACGCACTGGGACCGCGCGACTTTCTCGACCGCGCCAGCGGCGGCGAGGCCATCGTCCTCCTGAATCACGAGGCGCGCTTCCCGGTCTTCCGCTGGGTGCGCGGCGTGGCCTTCCTCGACGCAGGCGCCGTCTTCGACCGCCGCGAGGATGTCTCGCTCGGCGACCTCGAGGGCGGCGCCGGGCTGGGCCTGCGGCTCGACACGCCGTACGCGCTCTTCCGCGTCGACATGGGTGTGCCCCTGGCGACGCGCCGCGCGCTGCTGGGGTCGTCGGGCACGCGCCTCGGCAGCATCCGGTGGTACTTCGGAATCGGGCACATTTTCTGACGGGGGTTCCTCACGGGGGTCCGCCAGGGGGTCGTTCCCGGAGGTTCGCTTACGGAAGTGCGCGGGGGGGTACGTTCACGGGGGTTCCCTCACGGGTTCGACCGCGTTCTCGGAACGTCGTGACGAACCATCGTGACGAACGCTGGGGAACCTCGCGAGGGAACCTTCGTGAACGAACCGCGCGGGGACCCCGTGAGGGAACCCCGTGAACGAACCCCGTCTATCGAAGCGTCCTGAGAATCGCCTGCACGGCGCCCCGCTCCGGAGCGTCGGGCGCCAGCGTGAGAAACGTTCTCAGGTCTTCGGCGGCCTGCGGAATTTCGCGCAGCCGTTGATGCGCCAGCCCGCCGTAGTAGTACGCGTAGGCGAAGTCGGGGTGGAGTTCAGCGGCGCGTCCGAACGCGGCCGACGCTGTCTTGAAATCCTCGGCACGGCTCGCCGCCAGCCCGAGCTGGTAGTGGGCGAGGGCCAGGCTGTCGTTCGCGGCCACCGCCTTGCGCGCCGTGGCCACGGCCGCCTTGGCGTCGCCGCGCAGCAGCTCGGTGCCCGATTTGGCGATGAGCCGCCACACGTCGTCCTCGGCGTCGGCGAGCCTGGCGAACATCTCGCGGGCCTTCGCGGCCTGCTCGAGCCTGATGTAGCCCTGGGCCGCCAGATAGGCGGCCTCCGGGTCGCCCGACTCGGCGCGCTCGGCGACCTCATCGTACCGGCCGGCCTCGAAGAGCTTGTGGGCTTCCATCTCCTGCGCGGCCGCCCAGACGGGGACGGCAAGGGCGGCGGCCACCGCAAGCGCCGCTCCCAGTGACCTGTTCCGCGGACAATTGAATGGCATCGCGCACCTCATGGCCGGCACGACTGCAACACGCGTACCGGAACGTGGTATACTTCTGATCGAGTCTACCGCACGGGGTTGCTGCTGAGCACCCCGCGGCCGCCGCTGAGGCGGCCTGCTTCCCGGGTTCGCGCCTTCCCTGACACGACTCTGCGCGGACGCTGGCGTGTGCGGCGATTCGAGCTGCTTGCCACGACTTCCAACGCCCGTACGCATTGGCGGCGACCGCCGTCGCCCCGCCCGCGCCGCGCGCGCAGAATCGCGCGGCGGCGGGGATCGATCCATTCTGAGAACGCTTACCGGACCCACATGTCAGAACAACGATTGAAGATCGCCGTGTTCATCGACTTCGACAACGTCGAGATTGGCGTCAAGACCACCCTCGGCATGCCCTTCGACGTCGGCGCCGTGCTCGAGGCCATCAAGGAGCGCGGCGAGGTCATCACGAAGGTGGCCTACGGCGACTGGAAGCGCTCGGGCGACTACGGGCGCACGATGGCCAACCACGCGATTCGCATGGTGCAGCGCGTCATGACGCCCGGCGGCGACAAGAACGGCGCCGACATCAACCTGGCCCTCGATGCCCTCGAGATGGCCTTCACCCACGATCACATCAACGCCTTCGTCATCGTCGGCGGCGACAGCGACTTCATCACGCTCGTCGAGAAGCTCAAGCAGTACGACAAGAAGGTGTTCGTCGTGGGCGGGCGCAACTTCACGAGTCAGGTGATGCAGAAGAACTGCACCGAGTTCATCGCCTACGAAAACGTGGCGCGGGGCGCGCGCAACGTCGAGCGGACCCGCGCGGGCGGCGGCGGTCCGGCCCCGCTCGAGCAGGCGTTGCCGCTCGTCCGCCGGGCTCTCAAGGTCCTGACGGACCGCGAGGTGACGCCGCAGCTCGGGCTCCTCAAGAGCACCCTGCTGCAGCTCGACTCGTCGTTCTCCGAGCGCGACTACGGCGCGAGCACGTTCCGCGACTTTGCCGAGAAGCTCGAGAAGAAAGGCCTCGTGACGCTCACGCAGAGCGGCCGCAACATGCTCGTGCAGATTGTCGACGGGCACGAGCCCGCTTCTGCGGCGCCCGTCGCGGCTCCCGTGGCGGCGCCCGTCGAGACCGAGGCCGCGCCGCCCGAGGCGGAGCGGTCCGTCGCGCTGGCCGACGGCATCGCGCTGGTGCGCCGCGCGCTCGCCGAGGCGCCGCCGCCGCGCTGGCCGCTGTACCTGCGGCAGATGAAGCAGTTCCTGCGCTCGGTGCAGCCCGACTACGACGAGCGCAGGTACGGATCGATAGTCGAGCTGATGCGCGCCTGCCAGAGGGAAGGACTCGTGCGGATGGAGCGCGATCGCCAGGGTGGTCTGCGCGTCTTCGCCGGCAACGGCGCCGGCGCCGCGCCGCCGCGGCCCATGCCCGCCGTCATCGAAGCCGTGGGCCCTCCCACCGCGGAGGTGGCCGTGAGCGACGACCCGGCCTACCCCGAGCCGGGCGACGACATCGGCAACCGCATCGGCACCGGGCGCGCCGCGGGCGACGACCTGGTGGCCATCAAGAGCCGCAAGCCGCGCGCGGGCCTGCGCAACCGGCGTCCGGTGCTGGACGTGCCG
>JBFMCA010000079.1:0-21934 GCA_040754955.1 Acidobacteriota bacterium
GGCCGGCCGGGCCTTCCGGCCCGACCGGGCCCTGCGGTCCCGTCGGGCCGGCGGGGGCAATCAGCGGAATGCTCACGAACTGCTCGTGCTTGCGGCACTCAGACGCGCCGGCGACGACCTTCAGCTCGCCGCTGCGCGCGTTGAAGCAGGCGTTGAGCGCCGCGTCGGGCGCAGGGATCGGCGCGCGCCGCTTGTCGTCATCGCGATCCGATGCCTGCGCGCCGGACGCCGCGAACGTGAGAACCAGGGCCAGGGCCAAACCGAAGTGGACGTTCTTCTGCATCGTGAGGTGCCTCCTGCTGTGGGGAGCATCCTCGCAGGAATCGGCCGGCCCGGCGCTCATGAACGCCTCATGCCGGGCTCATGAACCGCTCATGGCCGGTTGTATGCTGTCATCTGTGTCCCGTCCGGTGTCCACAGCCAGCCCTGACGTCAACGCGTTCCACGCGCACCTCGACACCATCAACGCCCGGCGCATCGTCCCGTGGACGCTGACGCTCATCGCGCTCCTCGCCATCGCCGCGGGCAGCGCGTACGCCGGCACCGGCCGCATCAGCGCCGCGGATGCCAACCTGCTCGGCATCGCCGTTGCGGTGCTCCAGCTCGTCCTGGCCCGCTGGTCAACCTCGGCGCGGCTGCGCGCCAACGTGCTCGGCATGACGATTCTCCTGTGGGGCACGCTCTCGGCCGTCACCTTCGCCGAGGAAACGTACATCCGCCACACCGCCCATGCGGCCGGCGGGCTCGCGGCCTACGTGGTCACCCGCTTTCTGGGCGCGCTCGCCATCGTCTGGCGGCCGGTTGACCTCGCCATCGGCCTGGCGGTGACGCACGCGGTGGTGGCACCCGTCATGGCCCAGGTGGACGGGCAGACCGGCTTCGTCCTCGCGCCGGTGTGGAGCATGGTCGCCTGGTTCGCGGCGTTCCTCATCTATCGCGCCGAGCGAAACGCTTTCCAGGCCCGCGCCGTGCTGCAGCAGGAGCGCGACAAGCTGGCCGAGGCGAACGCGCGGCTGGCGCAGCTCAACGAGGAGAAGAACGATCTCATGGCAATTGCCGCGCACGACCTGCGCAGCCCGCTCATGGGCATGACCACGCTGCTGAGCCTGACGGCCGAGGAGATGGCGCGGGTCTGGAGCGAGGGGGTCTCGCGCATCAAGGCGCTCGAGCAGTCGTGTCACGACATGGCCGCGCTCGTCTCCCGGGTGCTGGACGCCCACGCGGCCGAGGATCAGGTCGGCGGCCTCACGCTGCGCGCGGCCGACGTGCAGCCGCTGGTCGCCCGGACCGTCGACGCGCATCGTCCGCGGGCCGCAGCGAAAGACATCGAGGTCGCGCTCGAGTCGAACGGCGCGTGCGTGGTCATCCACGACGAGCCGGCGCTGTCGCGCGTGCTCGACAACCTCGTGTCGAACGCGGTGAAGTTCACGCCTCGGGGCGGGCGGGTCACCGTCGCCGTCGAGTCGAGCGGACGGAAGGCGGCGATCCGGGTGAAGGACACGGGACCGGGCATCCGGGACGACGACCGCGCGCGGCTGTTCAGGAAGTTCGCGCGGCTGCACGCGCGGCCGACGACGGGCGAGAGCTCCTCGGGCCTTGGCCTCTACATCACCAAGCGGCTGACCGAGGCCATGGGCGGCTCCATTGCGCTCGGCCCATCGGACGCCGGGGCGGAGTTCATCGTCACACTCCGCGGCGCGTCAGCCTGAGCGCGGCCGCCGCTCCAGCAGGTCCTGCAGCATCGACCGGCTGACCTTCGCGCTCACCCACAGTTCGCCCGCGAGCACCGCGTCCATCGCCGCGCTGAGCTCGGCAGCCATGGCGCCCTTCGTGATGTAACCGTGCGCGCCAGCCTCCAGGGCCTGCCGCGCCCACGTGTCCTCCTCGTGCATCGAGAGGACGATCACGCGCATGCCGGGCACCGCCGCGCGCCATGCCGCGATGTGCGGCAGCGTCGAGTCGTCGTTGAGCATGAGGTCGAGCACCAGAAAGTCCGGCTGGTGCGCGCCGATCTCGCGCGCCGCCTCGGCGGTGGTGGCGGCCTCGGCCACGACCGCGCACCGGCCGTCACGCTCCAGCAGCGCGCGCACGCCGAGGCGGACGACCGCGTGGTCGTCCACGACGACGACGCGCGCGGCGGGCGCTGCCGCCTCATGCGCCACCGTGCTACCGGGCGCGGTCGAACCCTGCCCGGGCCGCGCCTCCACCGGCGCGATGAAGCGATAGCCGCGCCCCGGCACGGTCTCGATGAGCGCCACGGCGTCCTCGCCCAGCGCCTGGCGGAGGACCGACATGGCGGCGTTGAGGCTCGACTGCTCGACCGCCACGTCCTTCCAGACGGCTTTGAGCAGCTCCTCGCGGGTGACCAGCCGGCCCGCGCGGGTCACGAGCGCAGCCAGGAGGTCGAATGGCTTCGGCGGGAGCGCAACCGGCTCACCCGCGCGGGTGAGCCGGAACTCGCCGAGGTCGAGCACGAATGGACCGAAGACGTACATCCTTACGGCGCGATGAGCACGTAGCCCTGCTGCTGCAGCGCGATGATCGTCGTGAGCGCCCACAGGTCGAGCTGCACCTCGGGCGTGATGTCCTTCGGGTCGATCTTGCGGGCGAGCGCCGCCTGCCCGCACACGCGGAAGTCCACGCCGGCCTTCTCGAGCGCCTGCATCATCGGCAGGTTCGGGTTGCTCGTGCCGTGCCGCGCCTTGTACGCGGCGTCGGTCAGGATGTAGTCGGTCGACCCCTGATGGAACACGGCGGCGATCTTGCGGTTGGCCGCCGGCACGCCGGCCTTGGCCAGCGTGTTCACGTAGCGCGCAATGGCCTGCAGCATCGGATGGACGGCCGCGTCCTTCGGGTTCGCCGTGGCGATGTCGAACACCACCTTGTGCACGATCGCCGGGTCCGGCATCTCGTGCGCGCCGGGGACGTCGCGCGCCGGGGCCACGTCGGGCACCGGCAGGGCCTGGGCGCCGGCGGGGCCTGCCGCCACCGCCACGAACGCCACCACGCCCACCGCCAACAGTGTCTGCTTGATCATGACTCTCGACTCCTTTGCTGGCTGGCCTAGCCCGCGTAGATCAGCGAGAACCCGCGCGCCTGCGCGTTGGCGACACCCACGACGCCGGCCGCGACGAGGCGCGCGTTCGGGATGAGATTCGCCGTCATCTCCCTGAGCACTGCGTCGGCGTCCCCGCCCTGCCCCGCGATGCGGCCCGCCAGCCCGCGGCTCGCCGTCCCGCAGACGATGAACCGCACGCCCCGCTTCGCGAGGTCGGAGAGCGCCATGCGGTTGCCCGAGTTGAAGGGATTCGCCGTCGGCGGCGTCTCCGCCCGCGGGTCGATGGTCTTGCCGTACTTCGACCAGATCGCGTCGGTGTAGCCGTGGGCCGTCGCGCCGTGCCGCAGACACATGATGATGGCGACCTCGGCCTCCGCCACGCCGTACCCGGTCCGGTAGCCCGTGAACAGGTTGCCGGCGAAGCGGATGCCGTCGGGCACAGCCTGGGGCGTCGTCACGTCGATGATGATGCGGTGCCGGCCGGGCATGGCGGACATCCACGCGTCTTCCTCGTGGAACGCCGGCGTGAACGGGGCGGGCGCCGCCGGGCCCTGAGCCGTGACGGCGTCGGCACTGAACGCGCCGGCCGTCGCCATCGCTCCCATGCCGGCGAGCATCGCGCGGCGGGTCTTCGTCTGTTTCGCCATCGGGTGTGTGGTCTCCTTGTCTACGCGAGCGCCTTGCCGTACAGCGCGAGCAGGCGGCTCCACGCCTTCTCGGCCAGCGGTTCGTGGTACACGGTCGAGTCGGGCGGGCACCAGCCGTGCGCTGCGCCGTAGACCTCGACCTCCGCCTGCACGCCCGCCTTCGAGAACGTCTCCTTCAGCACGTCCTTGTCCGTCGGCGACCGGGCATCGTCGTTCTCCGCGATGGCCACGAGGAAGTGGGCCCTGGTGGCCGCGGCCTGCAGGTGCGGGCTGTTCGGATTGGGCGTAACGAGCCCGCCGCCGTGAAACGAGGCGACGGCGCCGACCCGGCCGGGCACGGCAGCCGCCGTGCGAAACGCCATGGGCCCGCCCATGCAGTAGCCCTGGGTGCCGATCCGCCGGTGCTTCGCCACCGACGGCTGACTGTCGAGCCACCCGATGAACGCCCGCGCGTCGGTCATGTGCGTCGTTTCGTTCAGCGCCTGCGCGAGCGGCAGGACCGCCTTGATCTCCGTGGCCGCACCCTTCGGGGCCGTCGGCGCCTTCTGGACGCGGTAGAACGGGTTGACGACCAGCACCGCATAGCCGGACTCGGCGAGCCGCTTGCCCATCTGGCGCATGGCGGGGCGGAGGCCGAAGATGTCGGGCCAGAGCAGCACGCCGGCCGCGGTCCCCGTCGCCGGATGCACGAAGTAGGCGTCGGCGACGCCGTCGGGCGTCGTGACGGTGACGTCGGCCTCGGTCACCGCGGCCGCGTTCAGCACCGGCGGCAGCACCATGGCGACGCCGGCGCCGAGCATGACGCCGAACTGCCGGCGCGTGACGAGCCCGCGCGCCTCGTACGCCTTGCGGTCATCGTGGAAGTGGTCCTGATCGCACATGGGGAACTCCTCGGGGAACCGGCGGCGTCGGCGCGCCGCGCGTGAGCCGTCAGGTCCGCGGATTATATCGAACCCGTGGCGGGGCCCTCACGCGCGCGGGGTGGGCTCGGCTTCCGGCGCGGTTGGGAGCGTCCATCGGCGCCGGATGGCGACGACGCGCAGGCCGAAGCACAGCGCCGCGCCGGCCGGGGCGGTGAGCGCGGGGGGCCACTGGAGCAGGTGGCCGGCCACGACCACGGCGGCGCCCGCGAGGGCGGCGACGGCGTAGAGGTCCGCGCGCAGGACGGTCGGAATCTCGCGCACCAGCACGTCGCGAAGGATGCCGCCTCCGATGCCCGTCAGCATGCCGAGCGCCGCGGCGGCCAGCGGGTTGAGCCCGAAGCCAAGCGCCTTCTGCGTGCCGGCGACGGCGAAGAGCCCGAGGCCCGCGGCATCGAACAGCAGAATCGGCCGCCGCAGCCGCTCGACCTCCGGATGCCACCAGAAGGTGACGAGGCCCGAGGCGAGCGCCACGGTCATGTACTGCCACTGGCTGATGGCCGGCGGCGGCACCGCGCCGATGAGCACGTCGCGCAGCATGCCACCCCCGCTGGCGGTGACGAACGCCAGCACAGCGATGCCGAACATGTCGAGCCGGTGGCGCACGCCGGCCGCGGCGCCGCTGATGGCGAAGACGGCCGTGCCGGCCAGATCGAGGAGGGTCAGCAGCACGCGACTGGCGCCTGGTTCCTGTCGTCCCTGCACTCGATGCGCCAGTGCGAGCCGTCGCAGAACGGCTCGTTCGCGGAGCCGCCGCACCGGCTGACAGCCGTTTGCCAGCCGGATTCCGCGAGCGCGCCGGCCAGGGACTTTCCGCCCTCGCCGGTCCCGATGATGATGGCGTCGAACCGCTCGAGCATGGGGACCTCACCCCTTTGTACCGGCCGGGCGCCGGCGCCGCAAGCCTCTGTGGAGCCGCCCCCTGGGTGGCCGCGCGAAAATCGCGCCGCCGGTTGCGGGTTTCGGCGACAATGGCCCCCTCCACCGCACGTCTCGTCGTCGGGTCGGGTTCGGCCGGGTTCCCTGCGTCTCGTGTTGTTCCACATCGGAGGATGGGGTATGAACATGTTTCGCCGGCTTTCGAGCGTGAGCCTGGCGGTGCTGCTGGGGGCCACCCTCGCGCACGCCCAGGTACAGACCGGTTCCATTGCGGGCACGGTGACCGATACGAGCGGCGCGGTGCTGCCGGGCGTGAACATCACGCTCAGCGGCGAGCGCCTGATCGGAGGTCCGCAGACGCGGGTGACCGACGTCAGCGGAACGTACCGCTTCGACCGACTCGCCCCGGGGGCGTATCAGCTTCGGTACGAGCTGCAGGGGTTTCGCACCCTCGATCGCAACGACATCCGCGTCAACGCCGCGTTCGTCGCAACCCTCAACGTCCGGCTGGAAGTCGGCGCGCTCAGCGAGACGGTGACGGTGACCGGCGAGTCGCCGACCGTGGACGTGCGCTCGAACGTGCAGCAGACGGTGATGAGCCAGGAGATCCTCGAGGGCATCCCCACCGGCCGCGACCCGTGGTCGCTCGCCAAGCTCATCCCCGGCGTGCAGGTCGCCACCTACGACGTGGGCGGGACGCAGTCGATGCAGCAGAGCAGCCTGTCGGCGCACGGATCGAACACGGCCGACGTCAGCTACAACATCGACGGCGCCACGGTGAACTGGCCGGGCGGCGGCGGCGGCGCGACGATGATCTACTACGACCAGGGCATGTTCGAGGAGGTCAACTACATGACCTCGGCCATCCCCGCCGAGATGCTGGCCGGCGGCATCAACATCAACATGGTGACCAAGGAGGGCGGCAACGTCTGGCGCGGCAACCTGCGCTACAACTTCTCGAACGACGACCTGCAGGGCGAGAACTGGGCGGCCACCCGGGCGCTCAACCCCACCTTCCTCGGCAACCCGACGAAGAAGACGTACGACGCCAACCTGGCCGGCGGCGGCGCGATCATCCAGAACCGGCTGTGGGTGAACGGCACGTGGCGCCGGTGGATCGTGAACAAGCTGGTCAACTCGCGCAACCCCGACGGCTCGCAGGCCCTCGACGACAACACCCTGAAGAACTACTCGGGGAAAGCCACCCTGCAACTCACGGGCAACCAGAAGCTGACGGCCGGCTACTTCTGGAACGACAAGATCCGCGGCCACCGGCGCGACAGCAACTTCCGGATCCCGGACGTGGCGTCCGTGGTTCAGACGAACCCGGTGCAGACCACGCAGGTGAAGTACACCGCCATCCGCAACCGCCTGGTCTTCGAGTCGAACTTCAGCGTGATGGACGGCCAGACCAACTACACCTACCAGCCCGACACGGCGCCGGACGCCATCCGCAGGATCGACAACACGCTGCAGGAGATCTCCTTCGCGTCCGACCGCGAGGATCACCAGCCGAACTCACGCCACCAGTACGACAACGTCTTCAGTTACGGGACGACCGGGCTGGGCGGCGACCATCTGCTCAAGTTCGGCGTCCAGTGGGCGCGCCTCTACTACGAGTCGCAGTACAGCGTCCGGGGCGACCATCACGTGGTCTACAACAACAACGTGCCGACCTCCGTGATCCAGTTCAACACGCCAACCAACCCGAAGAACGTCGCGCACGTCACCGGAGTGTTCTTCCAGGACTCGTGGTCGATGAACCGGATGACGCTCAACCTCGGCGCCCGGTGGGACCGGTACGTCGGAACGCTCCCCGAGCAGTCGAACCCCGCCGGCCGGTTCATCGCGGCCCGCAGCATCCCGGAAACCGAGGTCATCAACCACAGCAGGGGCGTGTGGCGGCTCGGCGCCACCTACGACCTGACCGGCAACGGCCGGACGGCGCTGAAGGCCAGCTACAGCCGCTACGCGCTGCAGGTGGGCATCGACCGCGTCACCAACCTCAACCCGCTGTCGAACGGCTCGCGCACGTGCCCGTGGACGGACCCGAACGGCGACGGGCGCTTCCAGGAATCGGAGGTCAACGTCGCGCAGTGCTCGGCGTTCAGCGGCGGCGTGAACACGCGCTACGCGCCCGGCATCCGGTGGCCGTACTCCGACGAGGTCACCGCCGGCATCGAGACCGAGCTGCCGGGCGCGGTCCGCTTCGGGGCGATGTTCTACTACCGCACCAACCGCGACCAGTTCGGCCAGCGAAACGTGGCCGTGCCGACGAGCTCGTACACCGAGCACACCGTGAACATCCCGAACGGCCCCGGCGGGACGGTCGCCAGCCCCAGACCCACCACAGCGAAGGTGTTCAACCTGGCGCCGGCGCTCGTGAGTGCGCAGGATCTGGTGCGCGACAACGTCGACTACCTCGACACCGACTACAAGGGCGTGGAGTTCACCGCCACCAAGCGCTTCAACCAGCGGTGGCAGATGCAGGCGGGGTTCACCATCGGCCGGAACGAAGGCGGCGTGGCCGGCGGCACTGACCTCAACGACCCGAACAACACGCAGTACCCGAGGGGCATCATCGGCAACGACTCGGAGACCGCGTTCCGGTTGTCCGGGAGCTACGAGCTGCCCTACGGCATCAACCTCGCCGGGTCGATGATCGCCAACAACGGCTACCCCTACGTGTCCACCTACACGCTCACCCGCGCGCTGGCGGCCGCCCAGGGCATCGCGCTCACACGCGCCTCCCAGGTCATCCAGTTGAGCCAGCGCGGCACCGAGCGCCAGGACAATGTGACGATGTTCGACCTCCGGCTGTCCAAGCGGTTCCGGTTCGGGAGCCGCAGCTTCCAGCCGTACGCCGACTTCTTCAACATGACCAACGCCGACACGGTGGTCAGCCGGACGGTGGCAGTCGGGGCCAACTACCTCAGGCCCGCGGAGATTCTGGCGCCGCGGATCGTGCGCGTGGGGTTCTCGCTGAACTTCTGACGCGCAGGACTGTCAGGCTCGCGGCCTGACCTGGCGGATCGACTCGGCGGGCGCAGCTTCCTTGGGGGGCCGCGCCCGTGTCACTTCTGCCACAGCCCGCAGTGGATGCCGCCCTGAATGACGATGGCGCACGTGCCATAGCCGGGCAGATCCATGCGCGGCAGGGCCACCGTCGCGCCGGCCGCGGCCGCCGCCGCCACCGACGCGTCGATGTCGTCCACGAGCACGTACGGCCGCACGACGGGCTCTTCCGTGCTGTGCAGCGGACCTCGCACGCCCAGCACGCCGCCGCCGTCGAGCGTGGCGGTCCGCGCGCCGCCGAGCGCGGGCGCGGGATCGCCAAAGGTCACGCCGTGCACCGCCGACAGCTGCGCGCAGAGGCCTTCCACGTCGGGCGTGACCATCTCCAGGTAGTGGACCTTCATCGCTGCTCCTCCACGAACGCCTGCAAGCGGCCGATGGCCGCGTCCCATTCGGCGGAGATCCGGTCGAGCTCGCGCCGGGCGATGGCGAGCCGTCCCGTCTCCAGTTCCCAGATGCGCTCGCGCCCCGCACGCACGTCGTGCGCCAGGCCGGCCTCGGCCAGCGCCTCCAGGTGCTTGGTGATGGCCTGCCGCGTGACGCCGGCGCCGTCGCTGAGTCGCGCGATCGACTGAGGCCCCTCGGCCGACAGCCGGTGCACCAGCGCCAGCCGCGTCGGGTCGCCCAGGGCCGCGAAGAGCACTGCCGCTTCGGCCAGCGCGCGCCGCGCGCGATCATGCCGTTTCGACATACGCGGTGATGTTGGCGATCTGCCCCGTCCAGCCGCCGTCGTTCATGCGGTACGCCTCGGCGCGGCGATGCGCCGGGATCTGGTCGAAACCCGACTCGACGATGGTGAGGGCCGTGTGGGCGCCGGCCTCCTCGAGGCGGAACTCCACGAGCGTGGTGGGTTCGGATGAGTAGTCCACCTTCGGATCGACGGCGTAGGGATGCCAGCGATAGGCGAAGTAGCTTTCCGGCTGGATGCGCACGATCTGAAAGTCGCCTTCCACGTGCTCGTAGCCGGGGTAGGTGACGCGGCCCCGCACCGTCTTCCCCTCCACGAAGGGGCCGTTGAACACCATGCGGAACCACGTGCCGAACTCCGCGGAGTCGGCGATGGCGCGCCACACGCGCGCGCGGGGCGCCTTGAGGACGGCGCGCTTCTCGATGCGATCGGTGCCTGACGCGGTCATATGCAACATCACGGTTGCCAGTATACGCGCGACGCGCGTCCACATGCAACACTCTGGTTGCCTGTCAGGCCGGCGCCACCCCTGCCGCCCGGTGCCGGCACGCGGCGCCGGGGCCCGCCGCGGATCCGCCTACGCGAACGGCCGATCGATGGTGGGGCTGGGCTGCGAGAAGTACTGCGCGCCGTCCTCCGTCACGTACAGGCAATCCTCCAGGCGGAAGGCGCAACCCACCCGGCACCGTTCTCGTCTAAGCGGACAGACCATCTCCCTCGCGGTCGTCAGCCGTAGGGCGCGGCGCGTGCACGCCCTGCTGAACAGGCATGGTTTCCGGCGAGACGGTTCCGGGCAGGTGGACGTCCTGCGATGCCGACCGCACCGCGTCGGCGAAGGTGACTGCCATGTGCGGTAACGACCATCTGCCTCGCGCCCGACGCGACGGCCGCTCGACGAACATCGACATCGTGTGGCAGGAGCACCCGGCGAAGTGACGACACGAACGATCCCGGCGCAGCCCCAACGATCGCACCGTCGTGGCGGTGGTCCACGCAGGCGAGGGCCCCGCTGGATTCTGCCCGTTGTTGGCGTCCTGTTGAGCTGCGCACCGGCCGCCGTCCAGCCGGCGCTGCAGGTAGACCAAGCCGCACAGGCCTCGGCCCCGTTCACAGACCGTCAGGTCGCATTGTTCACGCCGTCGTTGTTACTCGCCGTCGATGGCAGCCTGCGGGCGCCAGCGATTCACCCCGTGACTGGCCGATTGGCCTTCGAACGCTTCCACGAGGGGCGCTGGACGGTGGGCGTCGCCGACGAGGACGCGCGAAACCTGCGCTGGCTCCCGCTTTCCTCCAACGCTCGGATGCCGGCGTGGAACCCGCGAACCGACGAACTCGTCCTTGTCGTGCCCGGCCCAGACTTCGCCGAACTCGTGATCGTCGTGTCTGCTCCGCCTGAGCAGCGGCGGGTGCTTCGCGTGCCTGGTGAGATTCTCCATCCGACGTGGACGCCCGACGGCTCGTCGGTGCTGTTCACGCATCGAGTCGGAGACCAGCTCGCGCTTCGGACGCTCGACCTCGCCAGCGGCCTGGTGTCGCCGATCCTCGACCGGGATGGGCGCGACCTCTGGCCTCGTTGGGATGCTCGTGGGCGACGCCTCGTGTTCTTCTCTCGACGCGACACGGTCGATGACGACGAGGTGTACATCCTCGATGGGACGGAGCGCGTGCCGCGGCGCCTGACCAATCGCGCCGGTCACGACTTCGTGCCCGCGATTTCTCCATCCGGTACCTACGTCGCCCTGGTGAGTGCCACGGCTGAGGGCCCACAGCTGCGGGTACTGGACGCGCAAGGGACAGAAGCGGCGCGTCTGGACGCGAACTTCGGCCGCGTCACCGAGCCCGCGTGGCGACACGATGGCCGCGGCCTGGTGTTTGCGGCGGCCTCACGTCCAGGGGCGCCCTACTCGCTGTACTCCGCCAGGCTGCCGTTGATCGATCCGGAAGTCATCATTGAAGGCCGGTTCAGCGGGGCCGAGGGTCTCTCGTTCAACCACGAAGGACGGCTGTTCATCGCCGCGGACCGGGCCGTCTGGGAGGTGGCCCGCGACGGGTCCACCCGGCGCGTGGCCGGCTTCGCGTCGAATCTCGGACTGGCTCCCGACGGCGCGCGCGATATCGTGATGGCGGATTTCGGGCCGCTCGTTCGCCCCCAGGCGGGCCCGAATCGGGATGGCGTCATCTGGCGGGTGACGCCGGAGGGCGCCACGACTCGCGTCGCCGAAGGGATCGGGGATCCGAATGCCATCGTCAAGTTGCCCAACGGTCACCTGCTCGTCTCGGACGATTTCGTCCGCGAGATCTACGAGATCGACCTGACGGGTGCGGTCCGGGTCTTCTCGGACAAGATTCCGTTCCCGAACGGCCTCGCGCTGAGTCCTGATGGCTCCGCGCTGTACGTGGCGCAGCTGTTTCGCAGTGCGCCCACGGCACCGCCGCCCGCGCGGTACGAGGATTTCAGCAACATTGTGTGGCGCCTGCCACTCGTGAACGGTCGTCCCGGGGATCCGCAGGAGTTGTTTCGCACGGCTGGCGAGGGCACCGGACCCGACGGCGTGGCCGTCGACGAGACGGGCCGCGTCTATGTTTCGGCGGCTCGCGTCGGCGAGCTGTGGCGATTCGATCCGCGTACGAATCGGCGCGAGCGCCTGGCGGCGGGCCTTCCGGGGCTCGCGAGTCTCGCGTTCGGGCAAGGCCCGTTCGAGCGAGAGTCGCTCTACGCGACGCAGATTCGCGGCGGCCGCCTCCTCCGTTTCTCGGTCGGTGCGCGTGGCGCACCCCTCCTCGAGTAATGCCGCGGACGTCGAGTTCACCGGCCATCGAACCAGCGGAACGTGCCGGCCTCGTGCAAACCGACAGCGGCCGGCGGCTCGTCACAGCGCTCGCCGATCTGGTGCGTGAAGGCCTTGAACGAAGCGATAGCGCTGAGCGGGTTCGTGCCATCCGCGGTCTCGACGGACGCCAGATGAACGAAGCTCACCTGATCGTCTGCCGGAACGCCGCGTAGCGGATGCCGGTCGGCGACTCGCGCGCCAGCTCCTCGAACACCTTCGCGAGGTATCCGACGTGCTCGTCCAGCCGGTCGCGCGTGACTCGATACCGCACCATCATGCGTTTCATGTTGCCTCCCGTGTGTGTCGGCGACGGCTACTGGCCGGTCACCAGCTCGGCGATGCCCTTGCGGCCGAGCTCCTTGCGGATCGCGGAAATGCTGCCAAGGTGGTACGCCTCGTGCCACGCAAGAAAGAGCACCGTGTCGAGCACCTTCTTTTCCGCGTGCGGCCCCCCTCCGGACATCGGGGCCTCGAGCTGCGACGCCGCGGTGTCGAGGGCCGCACACAGGTCCGTATTGAGGGCGGCGAAGGTCTGCGCCAGCTCCGCGAGAGATGGATAATCGGCCCCGTCGCTGGCCGGCGTGCGCTCGAACCGGGCCTCCAACGCGTTATCTCTGGGCTGGCCGAGCAGGCCGAGCACGACCAGCTTGTAGTGGCACAAGTGGCCAACCACCCAGGCAATCGAGGGACCGTTCCCGCCGCGGACACGCACCCTGGCGTCGTGATCCGACAGGTCCTGTAGGCTCGTGGCCAGAATGCCATTCGACAGTTGGTAGAGGCCGATCAGCGGTCGGGCGAGCGTGTCCATGTCATCGTCTCCTCGGGCCACGCCGACGGCTGCGTGCGGGCCTTCACACCCATGACGATCGACCGACACAAAAGGATGCGCGCACACGCATCCTGGGCTCGGGCTGGATCGTCCTGCAGACGGGGAGCGGCGGAAGGAGTCGGCATGGATTTCGAGGCCCTCGGGCGCCTCCGGGCGGAGTTCGACATGTTGGTCCGGGACGTGCGCCCGCAATTGCTGCGGTATTGCGCCCGGATGACCGGGTCGGCCGTGGACGGTGAAGACCTCGTGCAGGACGCCCTGGCGAAGGTCTACTACCAGCTGCCGCAGCTTGGCCATGTCACGAACCTGCGGGCGTGGCTGTTCCGCGTCGCGCACAACAAGGCGCTCGACTACCTGCGCCGGTACGACGTGCGGTTCGGCGAGCCGCTCGACGGAGAGCTCCCCGTGCCGCTCGACCATATGCCGCTCGCGGCAGCCGAAGTCGCCGAGTGGGGCCTGGCGCATTTCACCCAGCTCACGGCGCTCCAGCGGAGCTGCGTGATCTTGAAGGACGTGCTCGACTGCACGCTCGAGGAGATCTCGGAGGTCCTCGATACGAGTGTGCCCGCGATCAAGGGGGCGCTGCACCGCGGGCGCGCCAGCCTGCGGCGCGTCGCGGCCGCTGGCGCCGCACCGGCACCGCCCGCGGACGCGGCCCAGGTCGAGCGCCTCAATCATTACGTCGCGCTCTTCAACGCGCGCGACTTCGATGGGCTGCGCGCCCTGTTGGCCGAAGACGTGCGGCTCGATCTGGTCAACCGGGCCCAACGGAGTGGTGCAACGGAGGTGGGCGGGTACTTCGACAACTACGCGCGCGTCCCGTCGATCTCGTTCGCCGTGGGCACCGTCGACGGCCGTCCCGCGATCTTGGCGTCCGAGCGCGGGGGCGCGACGCCGGACTACTGTCTGTTCGTACGCTTCCGCGGCGCGCAGGTTCAGTCGATCCGCGACTACCGCTACGCTCGCCACGTGATGGCGGAGACAATCTGGATGCGGACTGGGTAACTGGGGAACGGCCGAACCTCCAGCGCGACTGGAGGCTCGCGCCACCGCGTCGAGAGCAATGGGCAGATCGCGCCTCGCTGTCTTCATCGAACTCGCGAAATTCGGTACACCTTCCACGCTCACGATGACCGCTGGCGCCGATGGCGGCCGGCAGCTCACCGACGGATACCGGGCATCCACCCAGGCCCTCCCCGCCACAGCGCTTGCGGGATCCGCCCGGCGGCGCGGGTGGTCGGGGGCCGCCACGCTCGCCCCCAGGCGATCAACGCGAGTTGCGTGGTCAGCACCTCGTCGAGCCGCATTCCGGGTGCACAGGGCTCCACGCCGCGCCGAGACGCCTCCGGCCCGTTGTGAGGACACGGCCGCCACTCGCCGATCAAGCCGTGCTGACCGACGCGATCGCAGATGGCCATCTCGCACGCCATGCGCGTCGCGTGCGCGCCCTCTACACCGAGCGCCGGGAGGCGCTGCTGCAGGCGCTCGCCACCGACGCCGCCGATGTGGTGACAGTGCTGGCACCGGAGGCCGGACTGCACGTGGTGGCGTGGCTGGCCACGGGCATCAGCGAGGCGGAGGCCGTGGCCGCGGCGCGCGCGGCACGGCTCGACGTGCGGGGGTTGGGCGAGTTCAGCCGGCGGCGCCAGCCGCCGGCGCTGGTGCTCGGCTACGGGGCCGCCTCCGCTGCGCAGTTGCGCGAGGCCACGCGCACGCTCATCGCGGTTCTGCAGCGAGTGCGGCGAAATCGCTGATGACGCCCACGGGAGACCCCCGCCGGCGGGTGCCGATGGTAGCGTCCAACGGTGCCCCTCCAGCCTGGCCTGGCGCGGACCCGGGACCTATACGATTCGAACTATAGTATAGTTCGAATACAATGCGCCGACTGACCCGCGACCCCGCCGAGCTCCTCCCGCTCAAGCACGCCACGTACCAGATCCTCCTCGCCCTCGGCGACGGCGAGGCCCTGCACGGCTACGCCATCATGCAGGCGGTGTCGGCCATGACCGACGGCCGCGAGGCCATCCTGCCCGGCACGCTCTACGCCGCGCTCGCGAGGATGGTCGACGAAGGCCTGGTCACCGAATCGACGCCGAAGGACGATGCGAGCGGCGGGCCGCCGCGGCGGTACTACCAGCGCACGAAGTTCGGCCGCGCGGTCGCGCGCGCGGAATCCGAACGGCTGCGGGCGCTCCTCGAGGTGGCCCGCGCGCAGAACATGTTCGGAGGCCCGCGGTGACGCGTCTGTATCAACTTGCGCTGCGCGCCTTTCCCTGCCGCCACCGCGACCTCTACAGCGCGGAGATGCTGGACGCCTTCGACCGCGAGCTGGGCGCCCGCGCCGGACGGGACCGCCTGCGGTTCGTGTGCGCGGCCTGTCTGAACGCGATTGGCACGGGACTCGCCGAGCGGCAGCGCCAGCGCCGGATCCGCCAGGGCCCCGCGTTCTCCGCGCTCGACTTCACGCTGGCCTGGCGCATCCTGCGTCGCGATCCGGGCCTGAGCCTCGTCAGCGTGCTCGGGATGTCGGTCGGCATCACCATCGCCGCCGGGGCCTTCACCATCGCCTCGATGCTGATGGCCACGACGCTGCCCCTGCCCGAGGGCGATCGCCTTGTCTCGCTCGTGAGCTGGGACGCCTCGACGAACAACCGCGAGTCGCGCCTGCTCTACGACCTCGAGGCATGGCGTCACGCGACCTCGGTCGAGCACCTCGGCGTGTCGCGCGATGTCCAGCGCAACCTGATCGTCGACGGCCGGGCGCCCGAGGTCGTGCTGGTGGCGGAGATCTCGGCGTCGGCGTTTCGCGCGGCCGGCGTCAAGGCGGCCCGTGGCCGGACGCTGGTGCCGGACGACGAGCGCGCGGGCGCGCCGGACGTGCTCGTGATCGGTTACGACGAGTGGATCCGCCGCTTCGGCGCCGACCCGGACATCGTCGGCCAATCGGTGGGCCTCGGTCCGACGAGGTACACGATCGTCGGCGTGATGCCGGAAGGATTCGGGTTCCCGGCGTACCACGGCTTCTGGATCCCGTGGCGTCTCGATGCCGCCGCGTGCGCGCCGCGGAGCGGTCCCAGCGTCAGCGTGTTCGGGCGGCTCGCGCCCGGCGCCACGCTCGAGAGCGCACAGGCGGAGCTGACGGCGATCGGCCGGCGCCTGGCGGCCGCGTCCCCGGCCACTCACGAGCACCTGCGCCCGCTTGCGGTGCCGTACGCCCACGTCTTCAGCGACATGGACGAGCCGGAGACTGCGCTCGCGGTGTACGCGGTGGAGATCGCGATCGTCCTGCTGCTCGTGCTCATCTGCATCAACGTCGCCATCCTCGTCTACGCGCGGACGGCGACGCGACAAGGCGAGATCGCGGTGCGCGTGGCGCTCGGCGCCAGCCGGCGTCGGATTGTCGCGCAGCTCTTCGTGGAAGCGCTCATCCTGGCCGGCCTGTCGGCGGCCATCGGCGTCGGGCTCACCGCCGTCGGACTGCGGCAGCTCGAGGCCGCGCTGCTCGCCCTCATCCCCCGCTGGCCCTTCTGGTTCTCGCTGGAGCTTCAGACCAGCACCGTCGTCTACATCGTCGGGTTGACCCTGCTGGCGGCGGCCATCGTCGGCGTGGCGCCGGCGCTCAAGGCGACCGGCCGCCGTGTCCACACGCGGCTGCAGACGCTGTCGCCCGGCAGCGGATCGCGCATGCAGATGGGGCGGCTGTGGACGGGCCTGATCGTGGCGCAGGTCGCGGTCACAGTCGCGATTCTGCCGATGGCGACGTACTTCGGGTGGAGCGCCCTGCGGCTCCAGTCGGGCGGCGGCTACGCCACCGGCGAGTTTCTCAGCGCGAGCGTGTCGCTCGATCGCGGGCCGGTACCGCTGGCCGAGGCGGATGAGCAGGCCTTCGCCGCCCGGTACGCCGGCACGCTCGCGGAGATCGAGCGCCGCCTGAGAGACGACGCACGCGTACGTGAGGTGACTTTTTCCCTGGCCAAGCCCGGGCGCGAGCTCGCCGTGGTGCTCGAGGCTGAAGGCGTGCCCGTGCCCGTCGACACCGTCGACGACAACATCGTCGAGGGCACCAGGCGCGGCACCCTCGTGCGATTCAATCGCGTCACGCCCGATTTCTTCTCCGCGTTCGACGTGCCGGTGAGCCTTGGGCGCGGCCTGACCGCCGCCGATGCGTCGGCGGACGCCGCCGGCGTGACCCCCGGGGTGGTCGTCAGCCGCCGGCTGGTCGACGACGTCTTCGGCGGAGTCAGCCCGCTCGGCCGCCGGATCAAGTACGTCGGCCGGAGCCGCGAGGCGCCGGCGCGACACGTCGCGCTCGAGCGCTGGTATGAGATCGTCGGCGTGGTGCCCGACTTCCCGCTTCCGGGGTCGTTCGACGACGAGTCGGAAGGGCGGGTCTACCACGCCGTCGCCGCCGGCGACCTGTATCCCGCCCGCCTCCACGTGCGCGTGCGCGCCGGCGATCCAGCGGCGCTTGCCGATCCGCTGCGCGACCTCAGCGCGTCGATCGCCCCGGACGTGCTGCTGCTCGACGTGTCCACCGCCGGGATCGCGTTCACGCAGGAGCAGGCCATGATGCGGCTGATCGGCATGAGCCTCGCGCTGGTGATCGTGAGCGTGCTCCTGCTGTCGTCGGCCGGCATCTACTCGCTGATGTCGTTCACGGTCGCGCGGCGGCGGCGCGAGATCGGCATTCGCGCGGCGCTGGGCGCCAATCGCCACCGGATCCTCGCCGGCATCTTTTCACGCGTCATGGCCCAGCTGGGTGCCGGCGCCGTCCTCGGCGTGATCGCCGCGGTCGGCCTGCAGCAGATTCTCGAAGGTGACATGGTGAGGAACTACCGCGCGATGCTGTTGCCGCTCGTCGCCCTGCTGATGATGACGCTCGGCGTGATCGCGGCGATCGGTCCGGTGCGGCAGGGCCTGCGCATCCAGCCGATTGAAGCCCTGCGCGACGAGTAACGGGCACCAGCCGAAGGGGTGTCCTCGTCACGAGACGTCTGCTGTCGTGCATGTCAACTCCTGAGTGGCGCCGCAGTGTCGCCTCACGCGCCGACCGGTCGCGGCGTGCCATGCTCCGCGCCGCCAAGGTCTTCATGACTACGCTGAGATCCGAGCCGACCTGAAGCGATGCGGCGTCATGATCGGCGCCAACGACCTCTTCATCGCAGCGCATGCGGGCCCTTGGTCTGACGCTCGTCACGAACAACGCGACGACTCTGACGAGCCAGGCGCCCGGCCTATCCCGGATCGGAACCGCCAGAAACCGCCAGATCCTCGAGAAACCTGAGTATCGAGTACAAGACAAGGACAGCGCGAGCGAGCGCCTGGCTCCCGTCATCTCGCTCGGGGCGTTGTCCGGGCCGTCGTCCTTGTTGTCGTCAGACGCGCCTGGTCACCTTCAGGGCCTTCCGGCGGGCCATCGCCACCTTGAGATCGAAGTTGGCCTGCATGTGCATCCAGAATTGCGGCGTGGTCTTGAAGAGCTGGGCCAGCCGCAGGGCCGTGTCGGCGGTGACACCGCGCTTGCCGCGCACGAGTTCGTTCAGGCGCACGGTCGAAATCCCGAGTGCCTTGGCGGCGGCGGCCTGCGTCATCTCGAGCGGCTCGAGGAATTCCTCCAGCAGAATCTCGCTCGGGTGAATGGCCGGTCCCGGCTGCGAGGCGTCGCGCGGGATGTTGTCAGTGGTAGTCTTCGCAGCAGACGTCGTACGCATCGTGTTGCTCCCACCGGAACGTGATCCGGAATTGCTGGTTCACGCGAATGCTGTGCTGGCCCTTGCGGTCGCCAGCCAAGGTTTCGAGTCGATTGCCGGGGACAGCCGCAAGGTCTTCCAACCGCTGCGCGCTGGAGAGGGTGGGATTCGTTCCCGACGAACCCGCATTCATCAACGGTTTGGGCCCGATCGGAACCGCCAGAAACCGCCAGATCCTCTAGAAACCCGTCACTCCTCGAGCAACGCCGCAACGGCGGCGTCGAGCGGCCCCAAGTCACGTTCGGTCACCCGCCAGACCAGCGCCAGATCGATGCCGAAGTACGCGTGGGTGAGGTGGTCGCGCATGCCAGCAATCTGCTTCCACGGGATGGCCGGCTGGCGGCCGCGGGTGTCGTCCGAGAGGTGCTTGACGGCCTCGCCGACCACCTCGAGCTTCCGGATGATGGCATCCTGCCGCATGCGGTCGGCCCGGAAGGCCCCCTCGCCCGCTGCCGCGTACGTGCGAATGTCGGCGATCGCCTCGCGGATATGGCCGAGGTAAACCCGCTCGTCCTTCACAGCGCCCGCGCGTCTTCGGCGACACGCTGCCGGATGGCGGGCGCGAGGCTCTGCGTCGTGAGGACGTCCACCGGCCGCTTGAGCAGCGACTCGAGCTCTTGTTCCAGCGCGACCAGATCGAGCAGCGACCGATCGTCCGCCATCTCGACCAGCAGGTCGATGTCGCTGTCCGTTCGGTCGTCGCCCCGCGCCACGGAACCGAAGACGCGCACGTTTCGCGCGCCGTGCCGTGCGGCGGCTTCAAGAATCGCGTGACGATGCTGTTCGAGTTGGGTCATCGCTTCGCCCTCGGCCGGCTGCCCCATTGTATCGCCTCGGCCGCCGGGGGACCCAACGGGACGGACTGCTTGACATATTCGGAGTCCGAAGTTAATGTCGCTCCATGAGCCCACAGCCGCGGTCGCCGCTCGATCCCCTTCCGCTCGATGGGCGCATCGCCACGGGCCTGCACAAGCTCGGGCTCGCGCTCAAGCACCAGGAGTGGAGCCACGCCAACGAACACGGACTCTCACCGACGCAGGGACAGGTCCTTGCGCTCCTCGCTGCCGAGGACGGTCTCACCGCCTCGGACGTGAGCGCGCGCCTCGGTATCGGGCTGCCGACGATCAGCGAGGCCGTCACGACACTGGTCACGAAGGCGCTCGTTCGCCGGATGCCTGACGCTCGACACCCGCGGGCCCGCCTGCTGCGATTGACGGCCGGCGGCCGCCGCCTCGCGGCGAAAGCGCGGGCGTGGCCGGAATTCCTGACCCAGGCCGTCGGGACGCTCACGCTCGACGAGCAGGCGACGCTGCTGACGGCCCTCATGAAGATGATTCGCACGCTCCAGCAGGAGGGACAGATCCCGGTGCAGCGCATGTGTATCACCTGCACTCACTTCCGTCCGCACGTGCGAGAGTCCGCCACGCCTCACCACTGCGCGTTCGTCGACGCGCCGATGGCGGAGTCGCATCTGCGCCTCGACTGCACCGAACACGAGCCCGCGTCCGAGGAGCAACAGCGCTTGCACTGGGCGCGCTTCGCAGCCAACGCCTGAACGCACGCACACGGGGCGACATCACGGCAGGGTGCCGTGTGAGGAGACGTGTGCCTTGACGACACCAAGGAGACGTGACCATGACGAACGAGATTCCCGGTTACACGGCAGGCGCGCGGACACTCGCGCGCTCCCCGATCTCACTCGAAGCCTTCGCCACGATGCAGAAGAGTGTGCTCTTCGATGACCAGGATGTGCGCGCCCTGCATCAGTCCTACGACGTCGTCAAAGATCAGGTCGAGGCCATCCTCGACGTGTGGTACGGCTTTGTCGGTTCCCAGCCCCACCTGCTCGCCTCTTTCACACATCGCGACAGTGGCGTGCCCCTCGGCGACTACCTCAGCGCCGTTCGCCGCCGGTTCGGTCAGTGGATCCTCGACACGGCGCGCGCCGACTACGACCAGGCCTGGCTCGACTACCAGCACGAGATCGGCCTGAGGCACCACCGCGCCAAGAAGAACCAGACCGACGCGGCCATGTCGACGGCGCTGGTGCCGTTCCGCGATCTGTTCCTGCTGGTGGTACCGGTCACGACGACGCTGAAGCCGTTCCTCGCGAGCCACGGACACAGCGCCGCCCAGGTCGAGGCCATGCATGCGGCGTGGGTCAAGTCGTGCCTGCTGCAATTGACGCTGTGGAGCCATCCCTACGTGAAGGACGGAGACTTCTGATTGTTGCCGCTCGACCAAGCTTGACCATGGAGGCGTCGTTCTGCGCGCCGAAGGGTGACCAGAGGTGGCTGCTGTTCCCGACTGCGCATCCGGCCCGAAGAATGACGCAAGACGGCGGGCGGCCTGGTCACCCTTCAACGAGCGCAGGCGGTCAGTCCAAGGTGAGCGCCAACACTAGCCTCTCGGGCGTGACGGGTCACTCACCACGCGCTGGCCGCCGAACAGTTACTGATCGATTCTCATTCTTAGTGACTCTCCACCTGGACAAACAACACCCACTTTCAACGCACTGCTGGGCTGCTCTGCCTCGAAGGTGACGAGCCACACCAGACCCGGCAACTGCGTCACGACACGATCCAAGTAGCCACTCACGGTGTACGTCCCGCGCGGGAGATGGACGACATCCTGAAGCCTGCACGAGGGACCAGGCATGAGTCCGGTTCCTGCGATTGCGGTCACTGCCGATCCACGCACCAGACCCATCAGCGTCTTGAAAATCGCGTCGCCAGCCGGCACCCGTAGCCCCCGGTCGATGAATACCTCCCGCGACAGCAGCTGCTTGGCGGCGTCGGGTAGACGTGTGCTCTCCACGTGAATGACGGAACTCGTGCTTACCGCACGGACACTCCGGTTGCTTGCGTTGAATTCAGAAATGAGCTGCGGTAGGTCCGCCAGAAAGGCGGTCTTGCCTTTCGGATCCGCCGCGGGCGAATTGCCCGTCGCAACCAATTCGCTCTCTCGTACGACTACTCCGGCCGGCACGCCATTGGCTGCCAAACGAACGGAGAAGTCACGCACGTTCTCTGCTGCCTGCTGGCCAGCGTAAGAGGGCGTACTCAGCGACACCAACGCGACCAGCGTTCCAAGTGATCGAGCCTTGAATGACCGCATGGTTGTCAGGCCTCCTAATCCCGGTTCCCAGTTGAGTAGCCGACCGAAGTGTACTTGAATAGCGTCATGCCGAATCCATATGACGTGGCGCTCCGGAAGCGGGCGGTGTTGGCGTACGAGCGTGGCGAAGGGTCGTACGC
>JBFMCA010000080.1:0-21823 GCA_040754955.1 Acidobacteriota bacterium
ACCTTTTCCCAGAAAAGGTGCCAGGCACCTTTCTCGAGGCCACCAGGCGGTTGGGACGATGCGCTCTGTCCGCCCGTGTCTGCCGGTGTCGTGAGGGGGACCGGTCCCAAGGTGCCAGGCACCTTTCGGGCCGAAAGGTGCCAGGCACCTTTTCAGCCCGGGCGTGGCGCGGAACGCGACATCCATCCCCCGCGCTGTGGCCGGCCTGTCGCCGCGCGCTCGGTGAACAGACCCGCCCGGCGGTAGACTGCCTCCATGCGGTCATGCACGCTCGCCTTCCTGGCCCTTCTCGCGGCCGGCTCCGCACACGCCGTCACGCTCGTGCCCATGACGCTCGACGACATCGTCCGCGGGGCCGACGTGGCCCTTTATGGACGCGTGGCGCGCGTCGAAGGCCGGTGGACGGCCGACCGGCGGCGCATCGAGTCGCTGGTCACGCTCGACGTCGTGGAGACCCTCAAGGGCGCCGCGCGCGAGCGGCTCCGGTTCGCGCTGCCCGGTGGTCAGGCCGGCGACCGGGTGCAGGTCATCCCGGGCGCGCCGGCGCTGCGGGAAGGCGATCTCGTCGTTGTCTTTCTCGCGTCGGAGGGGCCGGCGCTGCCGCGACCCGTCGGCTGGACGCAGGGCGTGCTCCCGGTCACGCCGGATGTCCGCACGGGCGCTCCCCTGGTGTCTGCGCCGCTCCGGGGCGAGCCGGGCTCGCGCGTGACGCGCGGCTCCGCGGCGCGCGCCCCGGTTACCGTCGCGGCGCTCACCGCGCTCGTGCGGGCCATCGACGGAGACGCGCGGTGAGGCGCGCCACCGCACTGCTGCTGAGCGGCGCGCTCGTCCTCGCCAGCCCGTCCCCCGCGGCCGCGTACCTGAAGTTCGGCCTGCGCCTGGACTCGAGCGCGGTTGACATCCGCTGGGGCGAGCAGCCCATCCGCTACTTCATCACTGAGCGCGACGGCCCCGGCGCCTCGGCGGGCCAGCTTCGCGACGCGGTCGCGCGAGCCTTTGCGACGTGGCAGGCCGTGCCCTCGGCCAGCGTCCGCGCCGAGTTCCTCGGCTTCACCACCGCGCCGCCCGAGCTCTCCGACGGCCGGACGACATTCGGCTTCCTCGACCGGCCCGATCTCGAGCGGGTGCTGGGCGCCACGAGCTTTCTGCTCGACGGCAGCACCGGGCGCATCCTCGAGGTGGACGTGTACTTCAACACGCGGTTCGACTGGTCGGTTGCGCCCAACGGCGAAACCGGCCGCATCGATCTCGAGTCGGTCGCGCTCCACGAGATCGGCCACCTCCTCGGGCTGGGGCACTCGGCCATCGGCGAGACGGAGCTCGGCGCCACCGGCGGCCGCCGGGTGCTCGGCTCCGGCGCGGTCATGTTTCCGATCGCGCTCGGGCCCGGCACGATCGCGGATCGCGTCCTGCAGGCCGACGATGTGGCCGGCATCTCGGATCTGTACGGAACGACCGCGCATCTGTCGGCCACCGGCTCGATTACGGGCCGCGTGACGCTCGACGGCCAGGGCGTCTTCGGCGCGCACGTGGTGGCCTTCTCGCCGCGGTCCGGCGCGCTCGTCGGCGGCTTCACGCTGAACGCCGCGGGCGAGTTCGCCATCGCGGGACTCGAGCCAGGGCCGTACATCGTGCGGGTCGAGCCGCTCGATGACGCCGACACGGCGACGTTTCTGCCGGGGGGCGTCGACCTGAGCTTCGGGGCGAGCTACTTTCCCCGGACGGTGGCGGCGCCGCGGGGCGGCGCGGCGACACCGATCGAGATCCGCGTGAGGCGGCGATGAAGCCGGCGACGCAGCCGGCCGCGCTCGCGTTCGTGGCCCTGCTCGCCGTGCCGGCCGTGGCCCAGCCGGCGGATGACGCACCCACGCTGCGCGCGCGCCGGCTGACGGCGTCGATCGGCGGGTTGTGGCTCGGCGGCTACGACGTCGGGTCGCGCGCGGCGACGCTGCGCGGCCCGGGCTCGGGCCCCACGCCGCCGCCCTTCACGCTCTTCACGGTCGACGGCGCCTTCGCCGGCGCCGGCGGCGTCGAGGCCCGGCTCGGCGTCACGCTCGCCCCACGCTGGTCGGTCGAGGTCTCGGGCACCTACGCGCGGCCGCGTCTCGCTGCCGACGTCGGGGGCGACGGCGAGGCCGGCGCGGTGTCGTTCGAGGGCGAGCGCATCTCGCAGTACACCGTGGAAGGGAGCCTCGTCTGGGATCTCGGCCCGCGGCTCGGCGCGCGCGCGCGGCCGTACCTCATCGGCGGCGGGGGCTACCTCCGCCAGCTCCACGAGGACCGGGTCCTCGTCGTAACCGGGCAGGTCTATCACGGCGGCGGCGGCGTGCGGTACTGGCTGCGCGGGGCCGATGGCTCGCGGCTGGCCGTGGGCGTGCGGGGCGAGGCGCGCATCGTCGCGCGCCGGCGGGGCATCGACTTCACCGGCGACGTGCGGGTGTACCCCACGGCGCACGGGCTGGTGTTCCTCGTGTTCTAATCGGACGCCAGCGGGAGCGCGCGTCAATGGCCGACATCGAGTTCGACCGCGTCGTCGTCTCGCGCGGATCGCGGCGCGTGCTGCGCGGCGTGTCCCTCGCCGTCGCCGCGGGCGAGACCGTGGCCCTGGTCGGGCGGAGCGGCAGCGGCAAGACGACGCTGCTGCGGTTGGTCAACCGCCTGCTCGACCCGGAGAGCGGTCGCGTGACGGTGCTGGGGCGCGACACGACCGCCTGGGACCCCTACGCGCTCCGGCGCCAGATCGGCTACGCGATTCAGGAGGTCGGCCTCTTTCCCCACCTGACCGTCGCCGGCAACATCGCCGTGGTGCCGCGTCTGCTTGGGTGGGGGGAGGATCGCATTCGCGCGCGCGTCGAGGAGCTGCTCGCGCTCGTCGGGCTGGACGCGGGCGAGGTGCGCGACCGGTGGCCCGACGAGCTGTCGGGCGGACAGCGGCAGCGGGTGGGCCTGGCGCGCGCGCTCGCCGCGGATCCGCGCGTCCTGCTCATGGACGAGCCATTCGGCGCGCTCGATCCCATCACGCGCGCCGACCTTCACGCGGAGTTCCGGGTGCTCCAGGACCGGCTGCGGCGGGCCGTCCTGCTCGTGACGCACGACCTGTCCGAGGCGTTCGCGCTCGCCGGGCGGGTGGCGGTGCTGCACGACGGTGAGGTCATCGCCTGCGCGCCGCCCGACGCGCTGGCGGCGTCGGACGACCCGCGGGTGTGCGCCCTCGTCGAGACGAGGTTCGGATGAGCGCGCTCGCGGCGTTCCTGCTCTCGCATCGGGCGGAGATGGCGGCCCGCCTGGGCGAGCACGTCGTGCTCGTCGCCGTCTCGACGCTCATCGCCGCGGCCATCGCGATTCCCGCGGGCATCGTGGCCGCGCGCCGGCCTGCGCTCGGGCGGCCGCTCGTCGGACTCGCCAGCCTGGCGCAGACGATTCCCAGCCTGGCGCTGTTCGGATTCCTGATTCCGCTCCCCGTGCTGGGCGGCATCGGCACGCGCACCGCGCTCGTCGCGCTCACCGTGTACGCCGTGCTGCCCATCGTCCGCACGACGGTGGCGGGGCTGCAGGCCATCGACCGGGCAGTCATCGACTGCGCGGTCGCGATGGGGATGACGCCCGGACAGCTCCTGCGGCGCGTGGAGCTGCCGCTGGCGTTCCCGAGCATCCTCGCGGGGGTGCGCGTGGCCGCGGTGGTGGGCGTGGGCACGGCGACGATTGCCTCCGCCATCGGCGCCGGCGGGCTGGGCGACTACATCTTCCGCGGGCTGGCCATGGTGGACCCGGTCGTGATCCTCGCCGGGGCGCTGCCGGCCGCCCTGCTGGCGCTCGTCGCCGACGGCGCGCTCGCGGTGGTCGGACGGCTGGCGGACCAGCGGCAGCGGGCGGGCCGGCGCCGGGCGCTCGCGGTGCTGGCGGCGGTTCTGGCGCCGGTCGCTGCGGTCGCGGCGTGGCTGGGGGCGCCCGGCGTTCGCGCGGACGTCGTGGTGGGCTCGAAGAACTTCACCGAGCAGATCCTGCTCGGCGAGATCGTCGCGCAGACGCTCGAGTCGCGCACGGAACTGCGCGTGGAGCGGCGCCTCAACCTGGGGGGGACGCTCGTCTGCGACACGGCGCTTCGTGCCGGCGACATCGACGTGTACGTGGAGTACACGGGCACCGCTCTCACGGCGATTCACCGCGACGAGGTGGGCGGCGATGCGGCGTCGGTGTTCGCGCGCGTGCGCGAGCGCTATGCCGACGATGGGCTGACGCTGCTCCCGCGGCTCGGCTTCAACAACACGTTCGCCATCCTCGTCCGGCGCGACCAGGCGCGCGCGCTCGGGCTGACGCGCGTCAGCGACCTGGCGGCGCACGCCGCGCAGCTCACGGCCGGCTTTGGCTACGAGTTTCTCGAGCGGCCCGACGGGTTCGCGGGCCTGTCGCGCGCCTACGGGTTGTCGTTCCGGACGGCCCCGCGCGTGATGGATCTCACCCTGATCTACCGCGCGCTCGCGGCGGGCGAGATCGACGTGACCGCCGGGGACGCGACGAGCGGTCTCCTCGAAGCGCTGGGGCTCGTCCACCTCGAGGACGACCGCGGCTACTTTCCGCCCTACGACGCCGCGCCGGTCGCGCGCGCGGCGACGCTTCTGCGGCATCCCGAGGTGAACGAGGCGCTCCGGTGGCTGGAAGGCCGGATCTCGGCGGAGGCCATGCGGCGGATGAACCACGCCGTCGACGGCCTCCGCCGCGATCCGGCGGCGGTGGCGCGGGAGTTCCTGAACGGGCTATGATCGGGCGGATCGGCCGCCTCGCGCGGTCCTCCAGAACCCACATGCCCAGCCTCGACACCTTCAAGACCCGGACGCCCCTCCAGGTGGGCGGCGACACGATCCACATCCACAGCCTCGCCGCTCTCGAGCAGGCGGGCTTCCCCGGCGTGGCGCGCCTGCCGTTCTCGCTGAAGATCCTGCTCGAGAACCTGCTGCGCCGCGAAGACGGCAGCTTCGTCAAGGCGGACGACATCCGCGCGCTGGCGGGCTGGGACCCGGCGGTGATGCGCGAGACGGAGATCTCCTTCATGCCGGCGCGCGTGCTGCTCCAGGATTTCACCGGCGTGCCCTGCGTGGTCGACCTGGCCGCCATGCGCGACGGCATCGTGGCGCTCGGCGGCGATCCGCAGCAGGTGAACCCGCTGCAGCCCGTGGAGCTCGTCATCGACCACTCCGTGCAGGTGGACCATTTCGGCACGGCGAACGCGCTCGAGCTCAACGCCGAGCTCGAGTACCACCGCAACCGGGAGCGGTACGTCTTCCTCCGCTGGGGGCAGACGGCGTTCCGCAACTTCCGCGTTGTCCCCCCAGAGACCGGCATCGTCCACCAGGTGAACATCGAGTACCTGGCGCGCGTGGTGTGCCGCGACGAGACGCCGGAGGGGCCGGTCGCCTACCCCGACACGGTCTTCGGGACCGACTCGCACACGACGATGGTCAACGGATTGGGCGTGGTGGGCTGGGGCGTCGGCGGCATCGAGGCGGAGGCGGCCATGCTCGGTCAGCCCTCGTCGATGCTGATTCCGCCGGTGCTGGGCTACAAGCTGAGCGGGCGGCTGCCGGCCGGCGCCACGGCGACCGACCTGGTGCTCACGATCACGGAGGCGCTCCGGAAGAAAGGCGTTGTCGGGACGTTCGTCGAGTTCTACGGCCCGGGGCTGGCGCACCTGACGATTGCCGACCGCGTGACGCTGGGCAACATGTGCCCCGAGTACGGGGCCACGGTGGCCATCTTCCCGATCGACGAGATGACGCTCGACTACCTGCGGCTGACCGGGCGCTCCGACGCGCACGTGGCGCTCGTCGAGGCCTACGCCCGCGCCCAGGGGCTGTTCCGGACCGACCAGTCGCCGGACGCGGCGTACTCGGAGACGCTCGAGCTCGACCTCGGTACGGTCGTGCCGAGCGTGGCCGGGCCGCGGCGCCCGCAGGACCGCGTCGCGCTCTCGGACGCGAAGCGCTCGTTCGCCGGTTCGGTCGAGGACCTGAAGAAGGGCGTGAAGACCGCGGGCGGCGGCGCCGCCGTGGCGACGGCGACCCGGCTCGAACACGGCTCCGTGGTGATTGCGGCCATCACGAGCTGCACGAACACGTCGAACCCGAGCGTGATGATCGGGGCGGGCCTGCTCGCGAAGAAGGCCGCCGCGCGCGGGCTGACGGCGAAGCCGTGGGTGAAGACCAGCCTCGCGCCCGGCTCGAAAGTCGTGACCGACTACCTGAACGCCTCCGGGCTGCAGCCGTATCTCGACCGGCTCGGCTTTCACCTGGTCGGCTACGGCTGCACGACGTGCATCGGCAATTCGGGCCCGCTGCCCGACGACATCGCGGCGGAAGTGCGCGAGCGCGGCCTCGTCGTCGCCTCGGTGCTGAGCGGCAACCGCAACTTCGAGGGCCGCATCCAGCAGGACGTGCGCGCCAACTACCTGGCGTCGCCCCCGCTCGTCGTGGCCTATGCGATTGCCGGCACGATGAATCTGGACCTGACGACCGAGCCGCTCGGCACGGGGTCGGACGGCGCGCCTGTCTACTTGAAGGACATCTGGCCGACCGAGCAGGAGATTCAGCAGGCGATGCTGGCGACGGTCACCGCGGAGGCGTTCAGGCGGCAGTACGCCAGCGTCTTCGAGGGGGACGCGCGGTGGCGCGGGCTGCCCGTGCCGACCGGCGACCGGTTCCAGTGGGAGAACGATTCCACTTACATCCGGCGCCCGCCATTCCTCGAGGGGCTGTCGATGACGCCGGCGCCGCCTGCGGACATCGCCGGCGCGCGGGTGCTTGCGCTGCTCGGCGACAGCATCACGACCGACCACATCTCGCCGGCCGGCAGCATCAAGGCCGACAGTCCGGCCGGGAAGTACCTGATGGCGCACGGCGTGCAGCCGAGGGACTTCAACTCGTACGGCGCGCGCCGCGGGAACCACGAGGTGATGATGCGGGGCACGTTCGCCAACCCGCGCATCAAGAACCAGCTCGTGCCGGGCGTCGAAGGCGGAGTCACCGCGTACCTGCCCGACGGCGAGGTGATGAGCATCTACGACGCGGCCATGAAGTACCAGGCCGCCGGCGTGCCGCTGGTGGTTCTGGCCGGCAAGGAGTACGGTTCGGGGTCATCGCGCGACTGGGCGGCGAAGGGTACGATGCTGCTCGGCGTGAAGGCCGTCATTGCCGAGAGCTTCGAGCGCATCCATCGAAGCAACCTCGTGAACATGGGCGTGCTGCCGCTGCAGTTCACCTCAGGCGAGTCGGCGGCCTCGCTCGGCCTGACGGGGCGCGAGGTGTTCGCCATCGAGGGCTCTGGCGCGGCGCTCGCGCCGCGCGCCGCCGTCACGGTCCGCGCGACGGCGGAAGGCGGCGTCGTCGTCTCGTTCACCGCGCAGGTTCGCATCGACACGCCCGAGGAGCTCACCGCGTTCCGGCACGGCGGCATCCTGCCATACGTGCTGCGGCAGCTCGTGGGGCGGGCGCAGGGGGCCTGAGGCGGTCTGGGGTCAGGCCACGAGCCGCAGGCCCACCGGCGTCCATGATCACCGCCCCCGCCGTGAAGCGCCGCGCGCGTGAGCTGGGGTTCGACCTGTGCGGCATCGCCGCGGCCGACGCGTTTCCCGAGCTGGCGCGGCTCCCCGAGTGGCTGGCCGCGGGCCGTGCGGGCGAGATGGTGTACCTGCACAAGTCGGCGGCTACCCGCGCCGACATCCGCGCCTTCCTGCCGGCAGCGCGATCGGTCATCGTGACCGGCACCTACTACAACGTCGACGAGACCCTGCGCACGGCGGCGCGCGACGAGCCGCCCGATCGCGCGGTGGTGGCGCGCTACGCACGCGGCCGCGACTATCACGTCGTGCTCGCGGAGCGTCTGGACGCGCTCGTCGCCTGGATGCGCGAGCAGGCCGGCGCCGACCACCCGGTCGAGGCCGCCATCTTCGTCGACAAGCATCACGTCCAGGAACGCGTCTACGCCGCGCGCGCCGGGCTCGGCTGGGTGGGGAAGAACACCTGCGTCATCAACCCCGCACGCGGGTCGTGGTTCTTCATCGCGGGCGTCGCGTGCAGCGAGCCGCTCGATCCGGATCCACCGGTGACGGACCACTGCGGCGCCTGCACGCTGTGCCTCGACGCGTGCCCCACGGGCGCGCTCGTCGAGCCCTTCGTGCTCGACGCCACGAGGTGCATTGCCTACCTCACCATCGAGCTGGCGGGTCCCATCCCGGAGCCGCTGCGACCGGCCATCGGGCCGCACGTGTTCGGGTGCGACATCTGCCAGGAGGTCTGCCCGTGGAACCTCGCGCCGCTCCCGTCGGCTGACGCGGCGTGGCAGCCGCGCGGGGGGCGCGACGCCGCGGAGGCGGGGGAGCTGTGGACGCGGACCGACCAGGAGCTGCACGCGTTTGTCGAGGACAGCGCGCTGCTCCACACGTCGCTCGCGCGGCTCCGGCGGAATCTGGCCGTCGTCATCGGCAACAGCGCGGACGCCCGGCTGGCCGAGGCGCTGGAGCAGCCGGGGCGGGGCGTGAGGAACGCCGCGCACAGCGCGTCGACGCCCCTCGTTCGCGACCACGTGTCCTGGGCCCGCCGGCGGCTCGCCGGCGGCCCCGAGCCTGTATGATCGAGGTATGTCGGACGACCACGGTGTAGCGCCGGTCCTGCTCGTGTCGATGCCGCAGATGGTGGACCCGAACTTCACCCGGACGGTCGTGCTGCTGGCGGAGTACGGGCGCGAGGGCGCCTTCGGCATCGTCGTCAACCGCCTGATGGAGCAGCCCGCGTCGGACGTGATCACGGCCGATCCGCCGCTCGACGTCGACCCCGATCTGCACCTGTATGTGGGCGGGCCGGTCGAGCCGTTCCGCGCCTGGATTCTGACGTCCCATCGCGAGCTCGACGCCGAGGCCTTCGAGGTCAAGGAGGGCGTCTACCTGTCGGCGTCACCGGCCCTCATCCGCCACACGCTCCAGTCGCCCCCCGATCCGTCCATCCGCCTCGTCGTCGGCTACGCGGGGTGGGGCGCGGGCCAGCTCGACGACGAGCTGGCGGCGTCGGCGTGGCTGATGGCCCCCGTCGAACCCGATCTGATCTTCGACACGCCGCTCGACGCCATGTGGGAGACGGCCATCCGTCGGCTCGGCGCGGAGCCGTCGGGGCTGCAGGCGTCGTCGGGGGTGCACTAGACAAATGACGAATGACGAATGACGAATGGCGAATGACGAATGGCGAATGACGGGAGTCGTCCCATGGCCCGCACGGCTCGGATCCTGATGACCACCACGCTGACGGGTTTGCTCGTTTCCTGTACGCAGGCGCAGGCGCCGTCGACGCCGCCGGTCGGGGAGGCGTCGCCGGAGGTGGCGGCGCTCGAGCGGCAGGTGTCGCGGTTCGCGCCGACCGAACTGGGGGCGGACATCGACGCGCTGCCGGCGAACGAGCGCGAGGCGCTGGTCCACATGATCCGCGCGGCGCAGGTGATGGACGCGCTCTTCCTCGAGCAGGTCTGGGCCGGCAACGAGGCGCTGCTCCAGGCGCTGGCGGGCGATGACACGGCGCTCGGCCGGGCGCGGCTGCGCTACTTCCTCATCAACAAGGGACCCTGGTCGCGCCTCGACCACAACGAGCCGTTCATGCCCGGCGTGCCGGCCAAGCCGGCGTCGGCGAACTACTACCCGCCGGACGCGACGAAGGCCGACGTCGAGGCGTGGCTGGCGGGCCTGGCCGCCGCCGACCGCGCCCGGGCCACCGGGTTCTTCACCACGATTCGCCGGGGCGCGGACGGGCGCTTCGTCGCCGTGCCGTACAACCAGGAGTACCAGGCGCCGCTCGCGCTCGCGGCGGGCTACCTGCGGTCGGCCGCGGCGGCCACGGCCCAGCCGACGCTCAAGGCGTTTCTCGAGGCGCGCGCCGCGGCCTTCCTGTCCAACGACTACTACGAGAGCGACGTCCGCTGGATGGAGCTCGACGCCACGATCGAGCCCACGATTGGCCCGTACGAGGTGTACGAAGACGAGTGGTTCAACTACAAGGCGGCGTTCGAGGCCTTCATCACGGTGAAGGATCCGGCCGAGTCGGCCCGGCTGCAGCGGCTCACCGCGTCGCTCCAGGACATCGAGAACCACCTGCCGATCGACGCGCGGTATCGCAACCCGGCGCTCGGCGCGCTCGCGCCGATCGCCGTCGTCAACACCGTGTTCTCGGCGGGCGACGGCAATCGCGGCGTCCAGACCGCGGCGTTCAACCTGCCCAACGACGAGCGGGTGATCCGCGAGAAGGGCAGCAAGCGCGTCATGCTCAAGAACAACCAGCAGGCGAAGTTCGAGAAGGTGCTCGTGCCGATCTCGCGCATCGCGCTGGCGGCAGCAGACCAGGCGAACGTCGCCTTCGACGCCTTCTTCACGCACATCCTGATGCACGAGCTGATGCACGGGCTTGGGCCGCACGACATCACGGTCAATGGCCGCGCCACCACCGTGCGGCAGGAGCTGAAAGAGACCTACAGCGCCATCGAGGAAGCCAAGGCGGACATCTCCGGCCTCTTCGCGCTGCAGTTCCTGATCGACCGCGGCGTGCTCGACACGAGCCTGGAGCAGACGATGTACACGACGTTCCTGGCCTCCGCGTTCCGGTCGGTGCGCTTCGGCATCAACGAGGCGCACGGGCGCGGCCAGGCGATCCAGCTCAACTACCTCCTCGACCAGGGCGCGTTCCGCGTCAATGCCGACGGCACCTTCGGGGTGGACGCCGGGAAGATCCGTGAAGCCGTCACGGCGCTGACGAGGGAGATCATGACGCTGCAGGCCGAGGGGTCCTACGACCGCGCCCGGAGCCTCATCGAGCGGCTCGGCGTGCTCCGGCCCGAGGCGAAAGCCGTGCTGGACCGCCTGGGCGACGTGCCGGTCGACATCGCGCCCCGATTTGTCACCGCCGAGCGGCTTCTGCATCCCTGAGGGAGGGAGGGGTGCGGGTTTCGGGCGCCCGCCCCCTGGAAGTCTGATAGGCTGAGGGATGGAAGGGAGCGCAGCATGGTCAGCCGTGATCGGGTGGCGGCCGTCATCGACCGCATCCGGCCGATGATCCAGAACGACGGCGGCGACATCGAGCTCGTCGATGTCTCCGACAACAAGGCGAAGGTGCGGATGAGCGGCAACTGCGTCGGCTGCCCCAGCGCCTCGATGACGTTGTTCATGGGACTCGAGCAGGCGCTCAAGGACGAGATCCCGGAGTTCGAAGAGCTGGTCGTCATCTGACGACGGCGGGGCCGGACGGCGGGCGGCGCTGACCGGGGAGGCCGGGTGCAGGCGAGACCCTTTTCCATCGACGATGTGGTCGTCGGGCGGAGCCCGCGGATGCGGGCCGTCTTCGACTACATCCGCGTCATCGCCGACTCCGACAGCAACGTGCTCATCACGGGCGAGACGGGCACCGGCAAGGAGATGGTGGCAAACCTGATCCACCAGTCCTCGTCGCGCCGGCACAAGCCCTTCGTGCCCGTCTCCTGCGCCATCCTCTCCGAGAACCTCATCGAATCGGAGCTCTTCGGCCACGAGCGCGGCGCCTTCACCGGCGCGATCAAGGATCGCCCCGGCCGCTACGAGATGGCGCAGGGCGGCACCATCTTTCTCGATGACATCGACGATGTCCCGCTGTCGATGCAGGTGAAGCTGCTGCGGGTCCTCCAGAACAAGACGATCGAGCGGGTGGGCGCCACCCGGTCGATCGGCGTCGACGTCCGCACCATCACCGGCGCCAAGCGCGACCTGAAGCACCTGGTGGCCGACGGCAAGTTCCGGGACGATCTCTACTACCGGCTCAACGTCATTCCCATCTACCTGCCGCCGCTCCGCGAGCGCCGCGAGGACATCGCGGTGCTGGCCGAGCACTTCGTCAAGCGGTACTTCCGGATGCGGGGAGAAGAGCCGCGGCCGATCTCGCCCGGCGTGATGCAGGCCTTCCAGCGGTATCCCTGGCCCGGCAACGTCCGCGAGCTGGAGAACGCGTGCGAGCGCATCGCCCAGACCTGCAACTGCGACACGGTGAGGATCGGCTGCGTCCCGGTGAGCGTGCTCTTTCACAAGCACGCCGAGGCCGCCGAGCCGATCGTCGAAACCCACTCGCATCCCTCGTCGGTCTCGCTCGACGAACGGCTCCGGGACGTCGAGCTGAACCTGATCAGCTGGGCGCTGAAGGTGACGTCCGGCAACAAGTCGAAGGCCGCCGAGCTGCTCCAGATCAAGCGATCCACGCTCGGCGATCGCATCAAGAAGCTCGGACTGTCGCACCTCGAGTCGAGCGAGACGGGCGAGCCGGCCGAAGCCGTCGAGTGACGGCGTTTCGCACCCCACTGCCGAAACTTCGCTGATGCCATGGCGCGACGGCAGGCCCGCCGACGGCCGGCGGCCGCCGACGCGAGGCTAGCGGCGCTGCCACCGGCGCCCCGGGGGCTGGCACCCGAGTTGCTGAGAAAGCCGGCGTGGCATCCGCCCCGCGTCTTCCGGCTGTGCGCGTCCTCGCCCCCGACGCGCTGCACCTGACCGCCACCGACTTCGCCGCGCTCGGCACGCCCCGCGCGCCGTCGGGCACCCGCGCGGCAGTCATCGAACGCTGCCGCCACATGGTCGCCACGGCCGGCGGACGTCCCGTCGGCATCGCGGCATTTGAAGTCGAACAGGATATCGTGCGGGTGCACGAGCTGACGGCGGTCGACTGCGCCCCGGACACCATTGACGCACTCGTCACCGCGGTCGAACTCGCGTGCCTCGCCGCGGGCGCGAGCCGCATCTTCATCAGCGCCGTGGCCAGCTGCCCGGCCGAGCTGCTCGAGGTCCACGGGTACCGCGCCAGCGCCGGCGGACGCTGGCTCGAGAAGGTCGTGCCGTAGACCGCCCGTCGCCGAAGCCCCGGCGCCTCCGGCATGCCCGGCGCCGCGATTCCGCCAGTGCCGGTACACCGGACTGGCAAAAACAGGCCGGAATTCGTCGAAGAGCGGCGCGCCACCCCTCAGGCGAGCTGGCATCCCGGTTGCTTTCGGTATGGGCGTTGCGGGCGCGGCGCCTGATCGGGGTGCATCGGTCGTGGGGACCGGCCGGGGCGCCTCCGACGAGCACCGCACCCGCTCTTTCTTTTTTTGCCGTATGCACCTGGTTGGCTACCATGCCCGCACGGGCCGCTGGCGAGCGATGATCGACCGCGAAAAGGTGATTACGGTTCTCCGCAAGCGCTTCCCGGGCGCCTCCGACGACCAGATCGCCGCCGCCGCGAACGCCATCGTCGGTCTCGGGGAGGAGTGGCACGAGGTCGTCGGCTTCGAGCGAGACCTTCAGCGCCACGCCAGCGACCACGCCTGCGACGAACCCGACTGCTTCGTGGAGCGCCTCCGGAGCGGTCGCCGCTTCAGGCTGCTCGAGAAGCTCGACGAGTAGCCGCCGGAATTCCACAAGCCACTCACCGCGGCGCCTGCGGAATCACGGCAGGCGTACCGCCTCGGCATGGCCAGGTCCACGCCGTTTGCGTGCCAGACGCTGGCATTGGGTGTGCAAAGAAGAGCGGCGTATCAGGGTCAAGGTTCCGTTGGATTCGCCACCGTGGGGCGCGCGATTCACCACCGCTCGTTTCCCACCGCGACCGGGTGGCCCGATTCAGCATCCGGTCGTGATCGCCGCTCAAATACGTCCTGCCAGACCCTGAGCCACCAGCGCCACCCGGTGGCGAATCTACGGAACCGCTGCACGCTCCAGGCTCTTCCATCGACAGTTGCTCGAGTCAGACCGCCGGAAACCCGGTAGTCTGCTGGTGCGCGCCCTCGGCCTCGCGGCGAGGCCGTGGTGGTTTGGGCCAGTTTCGTGACAAACCAAGACACTGGCACCCGGCTTGCTCCGTGGCTCGCGCAGGGAGGGAGAACACGCCATGAGCGGAGCAAACGCCGCGCGGGCGTTGCAGGCGCACTTCGAGGAGGTCCGGAAGTCGGAGCTCACGCGGCTCCGCAAGAAGGTGGCGGCGCTCAGCGCCGACCAGCAGGCGGCCGTCGACGCGATCACGGCGTCGGTCATCCGCGGCATCGCGCGCCGACCCGCGGCCGCGCTGGCGCGCGACGGGTCGCCGGCGCTCGTGCGCGCGGTCGTCGATCTGTTTCGGATGGCCCAGCAGCCTGTGGTGACACGCCCGGCGAGCACCGAGGCTGGCGAGACGCCCCGATGGGCAGGCGCGACGACTGAGGAATATCCACCAATATCCGACGCAGGAGCCACGCCGCCGGCGGGGATGGATCGCCGGTCGACCGCCGGCGGGCGTGTTCCCTCGGGCTGCTAGTCCCTCGGGCCCGGAGCGACCTTCCCATGCTGCGCGTCCGCCTGTTGGTCGTCTTCGTGACGCTCGCCGCGGCGCTGCCCGGCGCGGCGCAGCCTGCGGCCGCACCGCCCGCGAACGACGACTGCCAGTTCTGCCACGCCGACGCCGGCGCGACGCGCGCCAACGGGACCTCGGTGGCGGTGGCGCCCGAGGCGTTCGGTGCGTCGGTGCACGGCGCCTTCGCGTGCGTCGACTGCCACCAGGATCTCGCGACCGTCGAGTTGCCGCACGCCGAGAGGCTCGCGCGGGTCGCCTGCGACACGTGCCACGACGATGCGGTGAAGGCGTTCGCGTCGAGCGTGCATGCGGCGGTCGGCGCGGAGGGGCCGACGTGCGCGAGCTGCCACGGCGTGCACGACATCCGGCCGTCCTCCGACACCGCGTCGAGGACGTACGCGCTCAACCTTCCGGCGACGTGCGCGGCCTGCCACGGCGGCGATCATCTGGCCGGGGGCCCCGGCCGCGTCGCCGACGGGTACATCGACAGCGTGCACGGGCGTGGGCTGGCGAAGAGCGGCCTGGTGGTCTCAGCGAACTGCGCGAGCTGCCATTCGGCCCACGACGTGCGGCGGAAGACCGATCCCGCCAGCAAAGTGCACCGGACGCAGATTGCCGCGACGTGCACGACCTGTCACCAGGGGCTGCTCGCCGTGTTCGAGGGCAGCGTGCACGGCGCGGGGATGGCCAACGGCAACACCGCGGCGGCCGTGTGCTCCGACTGCCACACGTCGCACTGGATCCAGCGGAGCGAGACCGAGGCCTGGAAGCTGGCGGTGATCGACGAGTGCGGGACCTGCCACGTCGAGAAGATCGCGACGTACCGCGATACCTACCACGGGCAGGTGACGGACCTCGGCTTCACGCGGATCGCGGCGTGCAAGGACTGCCACGGCAGCCACGACATCCTGCCGGCGTCGAATCCGGCGTCGCGCATCGCGCCGGCCAACGTGGCCGACACCTGCCGGACGTGTCATGCGGGCGTGCCCGACAATTTCGCGCTCTACGATCCGCATGCCGACAAGAACGATCCGGAGCGGAGCCCGGCGCTCTACTGGACGGCGCGGTTCATGTACGCGCTGCTCGGCGGCGTGTTCGTCGTCTTCGGTGCGCACACGCTGGCGTGGTTTCCAAGGTCGCTTCAGGCGCGGCGGGAGAAGCGCGCCCGGCAGGGCGGTGGGCGATGAGCGCCACCGAACGGCACATCGTCCGCTTCACGCCCTACCAGCGGCTGCTGCACCTGGTGATGTTCATCACCTTCCTGGGACTGGCGGCGACCGGGCTGCCGATTCTCTTCAGCAGCACCGGGTGGGCGCGCACGATGGCGCGGTTGATCGGCGGCTTCGAGGCCGCGGCGCTGCTGCACCGCCTGTTCGCGTTCGGCATGCTCGCCGTGTTCACCTCGCACGTCGCCGAGATCGGCTACCGGCTGGTCGTCCGCCGCGAGCGCGGCCTGCTGTGGGGACCGACGTCGATGGTGCCGCAGCCGAGCGACGCGGCGCAGTTTTGGGGGCACCTCAAGTGGTTCGCCGGACGCGGACCGCGGCCGGCGTTCGACCGGTACACCTACTGGGAGAAGTTCGACTACTGGGCGGTGTTCTGGGGGATGTTCATCATCGGCGGCTCCGGGCTGCTGCTGTGGTTCCCCGGCTTCTTCTCGAGCTGGCTGCCGGGATGGGTGTTCAACGTCGCGCTGCTCGTCCACGGCGAGGAGGCCCTCCTTGCGACGGGCTTCATCTTCACGATCCACTTCTTCAACAGCCACTTCCGACCCGAGAAGTTCCCGATGGACATGGTGATGTTCACGGGACAGGTCGCCGAGTCGGAACTCGCCGAGGAGCGGCCGTCCGAGCATGCCAGGCTCGTGCGCGAGGGCCGGCTGGAGGCGCTCGTCGCGCCGGAGGAGCCGTCCTGGGTGTCGAGCGGCGGACGCATCATCGGCGGGCTGGCGGTGGCCGCCGGCCTGGTGCTGCTGGTGTTCATCGTCCTTGGCGTGCTCGTCGAGTAATGCAACGAGGTCATCGATATGCCCACGGTCCCCACGCGCGCCCGTAACCTGCTGACGCTGGCGGGCGCCATCCTCGCGGTGATCAGCGCGCTGCTGTTCATCGCGTTCTTCACCATCGAGGTCAGCGGGCTCTTCGGGGTCCACGGCAACCCCTACCTCGGCATCGTCTTCTTCATCGTCCTGCCCTCCGTGTTCGTGGCCGGGCTGCTGATGATGCCGGCCGGGATCCTGCTGGAGCGGCACCGGCGCGCGAGAGGGCTCGAGCCGTCGCTCCGGCGGTGGCCCAGGCTCGACCTCAACGACGTCCGCATCCGCCAGGCGTTCTTCGTCGTGGTGGTGCTGACGCCGGTCAACATCCTCATCGTGTCGATGGCGGCCTACAAGGGCGTCGAGGCGATGGACTCGGTGGCGTTCTGCGGCCAGGTGTGCCACGAAGTGATGGAGCCCGAGTTCGTGGCGTACCAGGATGGTCCGCACGCGCGGGTGAAGTGCGTCGAGTGCCACATCGGGCCGGGCGCCGACTGGTTCGCGCGGTCGAAGCTGTCAGGCGCGCGGCAGGTGGTGGCCGTGCTGATGAACAGCCACAGCCGCCCGATTCCCTCGCCTGTCCACCATCTCCGGCCGTCGCGCGACACGTGCGAGCAGTGCCACTGGCCCGCACAGTTCCACGGCGACAAGGTCGAGACGCTGCGGGAGTACTCGGAGGATGAGGCGAACACCGAGCTGGTCACCTCGATTCGGCTGCGCATCGGCGGCATCGACCGCGCCGGCCGGCCGCAGGGCATCCACTGGCACGTCGCCGAGGAGAACCAGATCGAGTACATCGCGCTCGACGAGGCGCGGCAGCAGATTGTCTGGGTGCAGCAGGCCGGGCCGAACGGCACGGTCATCGAGTACCGCGCCGAGGGCGTGACCGACGAGCAGCTCGCACAGGGGCAGCGGCGGCGCATGGACTGCGTGGATTGCCACAACCGGCCCAGCCACATCTTTGCCCGATCGGTGGAGCGGTCCGTGAACGAGCTGATTGCGGCCGGAGCGGTGCCGCGGTCGTTGCCCTTCATCCGGCGCGAGGGCGTCGCCGTTCTGAAGGCGGAGTATCCGACCAAGGAGGCTGCCAGGGCCGCGATTGCGGAACACCTGACGAGCTTCTACCGATCCAACTACCCGGAGGTGTGGACGAGCCGGCAGGATGAGGTGATGCGCGCCGTGGCGGAGCTGCAGGGGCTGTACCACCGCAACGTGTTCCCAAGCATGAGGGTGACGTGGGGCACGCATCCGGACAACCGGGGTCACATGGAGTTCCCTGGGTGCTTCCGGTGCCACGACGACTCGCACAAGGCGCCGGACGGCCGCGTGATCCGTCAGGACTGCTCCTTGTGCCACGAGATTTCCTAATGGGCGCGACGCGGGACCGTCGGCACCTGCCTTGCACGGTGTGCTGCCGAGGCACTTCATATTGCCGGATTTCCGGCGCCATCGGCCTCGGATGGCGGTGATTCGAAGGTTCTACTCGAGCAGGGAGAAGGAGCGAGCCCATGAAGCGTCACCTGGTTCGGGCAACGGTCGCCATCGGCGCCTTGCTGGTGTGGGCGGCGCTGCCGCCCGCGGCAAGCGCCGACAGCCGTCGCTCGGCGAATCAGGCCCCTCCCCAGACCGGCTACGTCGGCGCGGAAGCCTGCGTGACCTGCCACGAGGGGTTTGACAGCAGCGTGAACCGCACCAAGCACGCGTTCGCCAAGGATCCGCGAACGCCCTTTGCGCAGCAGGGATGTGAGAGCTGTCACGGTCCGGGGGAGGCGCACGTCAACGATCCCGCGAAGGTGCGGCCGAAGAACTTCACGAAAATGGCGGCCAAGGAGGTCAGCGAGACCTGCGCAAGCTGCCACAATCGATCGCAGCACGTGTTCTGGGAGGGGAGTCAGCACGACGCGCGCAACGTCACCTGCACCAACTGCCACGTCGTGCACCGGCCGAAGACCGAGAAGGGCCTGCTGCGGGCCGCCAGCCAGACCGAGACATGTGCGGCCTGCCACCGCGACAAGGCCAACAAGATCGATCGGTCGGGGCACATGCCGGTGCGCGAAGGCAAGATGCAGTGCTCGTCGTGCCACAACCCGCACGGGTCGAAGAACGTCCGCCTGCTCAAGGCCGGCTTCACCATCAACGAGAGCTGCACGAGCTGCCACACCGAGAAGCGCGGCCCGTTCCTGTGGGAGCACGCGCCGGTGCGTGAGAACTGCGCCACGTGCCACGACCCGCACGGCTCGTCGAACGAACGCATGCTGGTAGCCAAGAACCCGTTCCTGTGCCAGCGGTGCCACGTGCACGCGCGGCATCCCGCCACGATTTACGACGCGGCGGTGCTGAGCACGAGCAACCGGGTGTTCGGCCGGGCGTGTGCGACCTGCCACTCGCAGATTCACGGCTCGAACCACCCGTCCGGGAACTTCCTGGTTCGGTAACTGGAGGGCACAGCCATGCGCAGACCGATTGCACTCGCAGGCGCGCTGGTCGTGGCCTTCTCCGCCACGGCCCTGGCGCAGAGTACCCTACCGACGCCCCAGACGCCCATGGAGCAGGCCCGCTCCACCATCGGAGCGCGGGCATTCGGTTCCATCGACTTCGGCGGGCGCTTCACCGATATCAGCGGCGACAAGGCGCGTTACCAGCGGTATCGCGACCTTCGTGACGGCGCCTTCGCCCGGAACTTCCTGTTCGGGAGACGGACCGCCGACTGGACCGTCGAGGTCACCGCCGACAACATCGGCTACCGGGACCAGAAGTTCACGGTCGACTACCGCCAGGTCGGGCGGCTCAAGGCGTCGTTCGTCTGGGATCAGATTCCGCTCTTCATCAGCGGCGATACCCGGACCCTCTACTCCGAGGTGCAGCCTGGCATCTTCCGCCTCGAAGATACCCTGCAGGCACGCAACGAGGCGGGCACGACGACGCTGCGCGACTACGTGAACAGCACCGCCGGGTTCGAGCTGCGCACGCGGCGCGACACCAGCGCCATCAACCTGGTGTACTCGGCCAGCCGTGATGTCGACCTCACGTTCAGCGTCACGAGCGCACAGCGTGAGGGCCATATTCCGTACGGCGCGCCGTTCGGGTTCAACAACGCGGTCGAGCTGCCCGTGCCGATCGACAGCCGGACGACCGACGCGTCCACGATGATCGAGTGGGCCAACCAGAAGGGATTGGTGTCGGTGGGCTGGGATGGGTCCTGGTACGACAACGCCATCGAGACGCTCATCTGGGACAACCCGCTCAAGATCAACGACTCGCCGGCGTATGCGACGGCGTACTCCGACGGCCGCGGCCCGGCCCAGGGCCGGATGGCGCTCTGGCCGGATTCGAACCAGCAGTACGTGCACGGCACGGCCTCGGTGGTGACGCCGGGCCGCGGACGCCTCACCGGCTACTTCGCCGTCGGGCAGGCGAACCAGAACGCGCCGCTCCTGCCGCACACCATCAACTCGCAGATTCCCGTGATTCCGCTGGAACGGGAGACCACCGAGGGCGAGGTTCGCAACACGGTGTTCAACCTGCAGTACTCGGCGCGGCCGGTGAACCAGTTCCTCTTCGTCGCCCGCTATCGCTACGTGGACGTCGATAACCGGACGCACCACTTCGAAACCGTAGGCCGCGTCCGCTTCGACGGCGTCCTCGACGATGCCGCGAGCTCGCCCGAGCCGGAGCCGTACAGCGTCACCCGGAAGAACTTCGACGCCGACGCCACGTTCACGGTGGTGCCGGCCGCATCGATCCGGGTAGGGTACAGCAACGCCATCGGCGATCGGACCTTCCGGCACTGGGAAGAGACGACCGAGAACACCTTCAGGGTGTCCTTCGACACGACGGGCAACCAGGTCGCGACGTTCCGGGCGCTCTTCGAGAACAGCTCCCGAGAGGGGTCGGGGCTCGATCTCCATGTGCTCGAGGCCGTGTCCGAGCAGCCGGGCATGCGGCAGTTCGACATCGCCGACCGCGATCGCAGGCGGGCGACGCTGCTTGCGACCTTCACGCCCAATGAGTACGTCGGCGTGAACGCCAGCGTGGGCGTCGGCCGCGAGGAGTATCCCAACTCCGAGTTCGGCCTGCAGGAATTCGACTCGACCCAGATGTCGCTCGGGATCGACGTCTTCCCGAACGACCGCGTGTCGGTCAACGCGGTGTACGCGCGCGAGCAGTACGATTCGCTGCAGCTCTCGCGCACGGCGTCTCCTGCGCCGAACGCGCAGTGGTTCGATCCGAGGCGCAACTGGTTCACAGACTACGATGGCACGGTGAACAACCTCGACGTGGGGATGGACGTGGCTGAGATCGCGCCACGCACGAACCTGCGGCTGTCCGTGAACTGGAGCGACGCGACCGACACGTACAACTACGTGCTGACCTCGGACACCGTCCTGACCACCCCGCGGCCGCTCGCGCCCGTCGTGAGCGAGATTCTTCGCGGCAGCATCGACGTGGCCCACAGGCTGTCGGATCGGCTGCAGCTGGGCGCCAGCTACTGGTACGAGAACTACAAGGTGGAGGACTTCGCGCTGGGGCCGGACATCGCCTCCGCACTCGTCCTGCCGCCGCTCATTCCGGGCCTGCCCGTCACCGCGACCAACACCGTGCTGCTCGGCTACATCTACCGGCCGTACACGGCCCACACCGGGCTGGTGCGGCTCACCTACCTCTGGTAGGCGCCTCTCGTTCGTGCTTCCTCCTGTGGGGAGTCCTTGGGGCCGCTTCGGCGGCCCTTTTTTTGATACGGGAAATGACAAATGACGAATGACAAATGACAAATGACAAATGGCGAATGGCGAAGGAGTTGGCACACGCGGGCGTGGCGCGGGGTTTGCTCCTCGTCCCGGTGACCTCTGTTGATCGCCGAATACCCGGCAACCCGGGAGGGGTTTATGCGAGTCCTCAGCGCCCTCATTCTGGCCTCGGCCGTGGCCGCCTGCTCCACGCCGAAACCGGTGGATGTCCTGACGGGTGAAGCCTGCTGGCGCTGCCGGCAGCCCATCTCCGACGCCCGCCTGGCCGCCGAAGTCATGGCCTCCAACGGCGTCGCCTCGAAGTTCCGGACCATTCACTGCATGTCGACCTGGCTCGGCCAGCAGGCGGCGCCGCCCGACGGCCGCATCTACGTCACCGACTACGCGACCGGCAAGTGGCTGTCGGCCGAGAGCGCCGTCTACGTGCACACGGTGGTGAACCGCAAGACGATGGAGCGCGACTTCCTGGCCTTCGCAACCGCCGAGGCGGCCGCCAAGGCGGCTGACGGCGCGCCGCTCGTGGGGTGGGACACGGTGCTGCGGGCGGGGCGGGAACAGCCCATGTAGACGGGGTTCCGTCACGAGGGTTTCGTCGCGGGGTTCTCGCGATTCGGGAGATTGGACCATGGTCCCCACGCTACCCATGCAGTTCGTCCATCCGGATGGTGTCCGGGTGATGCCGGCGGGGGGGGGGG
>JBFMCA010000081.1:0-21794 GCA_040754955.1 Acidobacteriota bacterium
CCTCCGCGGGCCGGTCGCCCTCCGTTCTCCAGCTCGGCAGAAAGGTCGGCCCTCACCGGGTCAACGGGTGTAGGATGTCGCCACCGGGAAACGACCGGCCCGTGGGACAACGGGCCGCAACGGGCGCTCGCCGGCCCTGCCGCGCGGTCGCCTCTGGGGGAGCCAGGCATGTCACGGAGTGATGCGCTCAATCGCCGCACCTTTCTGAGAAACGCCGGCATGACCGCGCTGGCGGGCGCGGTCGGGGCCCGCACGACGCTGGTGGGATCCGCCGAGGCCGGGGAGATGGGCGGCGGGGCCCTGCAGGCGCCGGGCGGGCGGTTCGACTTCGACACGATCTACAACCGGTTCGGCACCGACTCGGTGAAGTTCGACCAGCAGATCGAGCGGTTCGGGCCCGGCAGCGTGGAGGTCGGCATGGGCATCGCCGACATGGACTTCCGCGCGGCGCCGGCCATTACGCAGGCGCTCAAGAAGCGGTTCGAGCACGAGAACTGGGGCTACCTGCACATGCCCGACGCGGTGGCCGAGACGATTCTCGACTGGAACAAGCGGCGCTACAACGTGACCATCAAGCCCGAGGAGATGATGATCACGTCGGGCGTGCACCCGGGGATCATCGCCACGCTCGACGTGGTGTCCCCGAAGGGCAGCCGCGTGCTGCTCCAGACGCCCACCTACAACGGCTTCTACTCGGACCTGCGCTATACGCAGACCATCGCGGAAGAGAGCCCGCTGCGGTTTGCCAACGGCCGCTTCGACATGGACTTCGACGACTTCGAGCGCCGCATCGGGCCCGACACCTACGCGTTCATTCTCTGCAATCCGCAGAACCCGACTGGCAACGTGTGGAGCGAGGCCGACCTCCTGCGCATCGGGGAAATCTGTCTCAAGCGGCGCGTGCTGGTGCTGGCCGACGAAATCCACTGCGACTTCGTCACCAAGGGCCAGAAGTACACGCCGTTTGCCTCCCTTCCCGACAAGGCCATCGTCCACAACAGCATCACCTTCAAGGCTGCGAGCAAGTCGTTCGGGCTCGCCGCGCACAAGGTGGGCTGGTTCCACACGACCAACGCGGAGCTGCTCGCGAAGATCAAGGTGCACCACCGTCCCGACCTCAACACGCTGGGCATCATCGCCAACCACGCGGCCTACACGGGCGGCGGCGAGTGGCTCAACCAGTGCGTCGAGTACATCGACGGCAACCACGACTTCGCCGTGGACTTCATCCGCCGGAACATCCCGGCCATCAAGGCGTACAAGCCCGAGGGCACGTACCTGCTCTGGCTCGACTGCAAGGGCGTCGCGGAGCAGATCGGCGCCGACCGGATGGCCGAGGAGCACAATCGCCGCAAGGCCGCCAACGAGCCGTCGATGAACAGGGAGCAGGTGCTCGAGCGCTGGTTCGTCGAGAAGGCCAAGGTGCACCTCAACCAGGGCGCGTCCTACGGCAAGGGCAGCGACTACCACATGCGCATGAACCTGGCCACGTCACGCAAGATGGTCGAGAAGGCGCTGACGAACATCGCGAACGCCCTCAAGCCGGGCGCCGTGACGACGCAGCAGCTGAAATGACGAATGGCGAATGGCGAATGACGAAAGGGGCGGAGGGTGAACCGGGCTGAGTCGCCCGGTCGAATCCTCCGCCCTTTCTCTTTTCGCCATTCGCCATTCGCCATTCGCCATTCCCGTTTGATCTACCATGAGCGGTATGAGTCGACCGCTCGCCTCCTGTCTGCCGCTCGTTCTCGCGATCCTCGTTGCCGCCGCCTGCGGCACCGAGCCGCCCGTCGATCAGGGTGAGCGGCCGCCGATTTCCGTCGATGTCGTCGAGCTCTCCGCCGTTGCCGCGCGCGACGGGATGGCGGCCGGCACGTTCACCTCGCGCGCCCTGACGCGCGCCTATCTCGACCGCATCGCCGGCATCGATCAGTCTGGGCCGGAGCTGAACGCGGTCATCGAGATCAACCCGAAGGCGCTGGCCGAGGCGGAGGCGCTCGACGCCGAGCGCGCCGCCGGGAAGGTGCGCGGGCCGCTGCACGGCCTGCCCGTGCTCATCAAGGACAACATCGACGTCGCCGGCCTGGCCAACTCGGGCGGCTCGCTGGCACTGGCCGGGCATCGGCCGGCGGCCGACGCGTTTCTCGTCGCTCGCCTGCGCGCGGCCGGCGTCGTCATCCTGGGCAAGACGAACCTGAGCGAGTGGGCCAACTTCCGGTCGACGCGCTCCACGTCGGGCTGGAGCTCGCGTGGCGGCCAGACGAAGAACCCCTATGCGCTCGATCGCAACCCGTGCGGGTCGAGCTCCGGCACGGGCGCGGCGATTGCGGCCAGTCTGGCGGCCGTGGGCATCGGCACCGAGACCGACGGCAGCATCATCTGCCCCGCGTCGGTGACCGCGCTCGTCGGGCTCAAGCCCACGGTGGGGCTCGTGAGCCGGAGCGGGATCATTCCCATCTCGATCTCGCAGGACACGGCGGGCCCGATGACCCGCACGGTGGCCGACGCGGCGCTGCTGCTCACGGCCATGGCCGGCGTCGATCCGGCGGACCCGGCCGGGCCAGCCGCCGAGGGTCGCATCGCGGCCGACTACGCGACGTTCCTCGACGGCGAGGCGCTCAAGGGCAAGCGCCTCGGCGTGGTGCGCCAGGCCATGGGCTTCAACCATGCGGTGGACGTCGCGATGAACTCGGCCATCCAGGTGATGAAGGACGCCGGCGCGGAGGTGGTGGACGTCCGCATCGAGCGCTACGGCCAGTGGAACGGGCCCGAGTTCGAGGTGCTGCTCTACGAGTTCAAGGACGGGCTCAATCGGTTCCTTGCCGCGAGCGGAGCGCCGCACGGATCGCTCGAAGCGCTCATCGCGTGGAACGCGGCGAATGCCGCCACGGTCATGCCGTTCTTCGGCCAGGACATCTTCGAGCAGGCGCAGGCCAAGGGCCCGCTCACCGACGCCGCGTACCTCGAGGCGCGGGACGCCGCCCGGCGCCTCGCCGGGCGCGACGGCCTCGTCGCCGCGCTCGATCGCGACCGGCTCGACGCGCTCGTCGCGCCGAGCACGTCGCCGGCGTGGCTCACCGATCCGCTGCTGGGCGATCACTTCGTCGGCGCGGGGTACGGCATGGCCGCCGTGGCGGGGACGCCGAGCATCACCGTGCCGGTGGGTGACAGCCACGGCCTGCCCATCGGCCTCACCTTCATGGGGCGCGCGTACGACGAGGGGCCGATCCTCGGGTTGGCCTTCGCGCTGGAGCAGCGCGTGCGCGCGCGCCGCGCGCCGGAGTTCAAGGCGACCGTCACGCCCTGAGGTGACAGCCGTGCGCGCGCGCGTCTGGCACTAGCGCGTCTTCTTCAGCGCCTTGTAGTACTCCTCGATGGGCTGGAACGGGCCGTACTTGTGCTGCTCGGCCGGGAAGGGATCCGCGAAGGGGCCGTAGGGGTTGTCGATGGGCTTCGCCGTCTTGTCCGGGTAGTCCGCCTCGAGGTTCGGCATGGCCGGCCGCGGCTGCGAGTTGATGTACGCCGCGACGTCGAAGGCCTCGTCGTCGGTCAGGTCGGGCTTGCCGAGCGGCATCCGCGCCTTGATGAAGCGCGACGCGGTGAGCACCCGGTGCATGCCGGCGCCGTCGTTGAAGCTGTCGGGGCCCCAGAGCGGCGGGAAGAGATACCCGTCGGCGGGATTCGCGCTTGCCGGCAGGCCGTGCCCATCGCCGCCGTGGCAGATGGCGCAGCGCTCGTTGAACACGAGCCGGCCCGCCTCGGGGTCGGCCGCGCGCGCCGGGGTCTTGAACGGCGCCGGCTCGTCCACCGCCTTCTGGCCCGCGCCCATCGCCGCGTAGCGCGCGCCGAGCGAGCGGAGGTACGCCGCCATCGCGATCATCTCGGCGCTGTCCATCGGGAGCGGCCTCCCGTTGAGGCTCCGCTGCATACACTCGTTGATGCGGTCCTCGATGTCCGTCATGCCGCCGGCGCGGCCCGAGAAGCGCGGGTAGCGTTCGGTCACCTGCAGCAGCGTGAGCGTGCCCGGCTCGGTGCCGGTGGCGATGTGGCACGACCCGCACGACAGCCGCGCGCCGGAGAAGCGCCGATCGGGGTCCGCGTGATCCGGGCCGATGTAGCGCGCAGTGTTCGCGATGAGACGGCGCCCGTACTCCTCGGTGGCGATGGCCGGCAGGCCCAGGTCCGTGCGCCCCGGCCCGGCGCGCCCCGGCCCGAGGGTCAGCGCGACGGCGACGGCGCCCAGCAGGGCGGACGCGAAGAACGCAGTCTTCATGATGCGCGCGGGCTCCCGTGGCCGGACGCCTCTGCCGGCCCGCAGGCTCGATCATACCGCCGGGCGCGGTCCAGGAAGTCGTGCTTGGGTCGCTCGATCCAGGCCCTGAGGCCGGGGCTGACGGCCCACGCCAGCGTGAACCCGGCCGCGAACGCCAGCGCCAGCGAGACGATGAGATCGGTCGTCATGGCTGGTAGAAGCTCCGGACGTGGTGCGCCACGGCCACGATTTCGGCGCTCGAGAGCCGCGGCGTCCACGGCACCATCGGCGTGCCCGGGATGCCTTCCCTGAGCGCCTGGACAGCGTAGGTAAGGGCGGGCCGCTGGCGGACGAAGCTCGTGGGCGCCATGACCAGCTCGTCCGCCGCCGTGCCGCGCCCGTCGCCGCGCTCGCCGTGGCACTGCACGCAGTGCGTGGCGTACACCTCGGCGCCGAGGGCGGCCAGATCCGGCGGCACTGGCGTCGCCTCCCTGCGGTGCAGGCTCCGCACGGCCTCGGTCAGCGCGGCCAGGTCGTCCAGCGACCGATCGCGCCACGCCGGCATGGCCGAGCCGGCCACGCCGTTCCACAACGCCTCGGCGACGCGCGCCGGCGTGTACTCGTGCGCCGCGAGGTTGGCCGGTCGCGGCAGCAGGCCCGCGCCCCCCGGGCCGTCGCCGTCGCCGGCCGGCCCATGGCACGTCGCGCAGCGGGCGGCGTACAGCGCCAGGCCCCGCGCGCGATCGGCCGCCGGCGGCAGCGCGGGCACCGCGCCCTCGCGCCGCGTCCGCGCGGGGTGCGCGTTGAGCGGGCCCTCGAACGCCATCAGCTTCATCTCGTCGTCCGGGCACGCGCACGCCTCGCGCGCATGCGCGTCGCCTTCCGGCCCGGCGATCTCGCGCGCGCGCCCGAGCGACTCGAGGTACGCCACCAGGTCGCGCGCCTCCTGCCGCGGCCGATCGGGCGCGCCATCGAACAGCCATGGGTAGGCCGGCATCACCGAGTCGGGGACGAGGAGGCGCGGCGCGAAGAGGTGCGCGAACTGCCAGTCGGCCGACCGTGTTCCTCCTGCGCGCGCCAGGTCGGGCCCGATGCGGCGCGTGCCCCAGAGCTGCGGGAAGTCGAAGCGCGTCTCCCACGCCAGCGTCGGCGCGCCGAACCGCGCCGTGTCCGCCGCCAGGTACCGCACCTGCTGCGTGTGGCAGTACGCGCAGCCTTCGCGGCCGTAAAGGAGCCGCCCGCGCGTCTCGCTCGCCGTCAGGCCGAGCGGGCTCGGCGGCGACATCGCGGCCGTCTGCGCCTCGAGCACGCGGGCCGGCCACACGCCCAGGGCTCCGACCGACATGACGAAGAAGCCGACGCCCGCCACCGAGGCCACGAGGTACGCCGCCGACAGGCCCGCCGGCGCCGTCGCCGCCGGCCCCTCGACGCGCGGCTGATGCGTCGCCTCCGCCGTGACGGGCGCGGCCGGCGCGCCCTCCTGCGGCTCTGGCGCGAGCGCCGTCGACGTCCGCAGCCCGGCGGCCAGCGCGATGAAGCCGGCGGTCAGCGGGATGGCCGAGAGCGCCCGCACCAGCCAGTAGGGCCGCGAGGCGCGCACCGACTCAATCCACGGCGCGTTCGACTGCCAGTGGCCGGCCTGCACGAGCCCGGCGACGGTCAGGTCGATCACCATGACGGCCACGCCGCCGGTGAGCAGCCAGAAGGCCCAGTCGAGCGCCCGATCGCCGACGCGCGCCGCGGGCAGCCGGCTCCACGCGTGCACCAGGCCGCCGATGGCGGCGAAGCTCGCGAAGCCCAGCATGGCCAGGTGCGAGTGGCCGATGACCCAGTCGGTGAAGTGCACCGTCTGGTTGATCATCATCTGTGCCTGGCTCGCGCCCTGCAGGCTGACGACGATGTAGAAGAACGTGCTCATGCCGACGAAGCGCAGGGCAACGTCGCGCGGGAAGAACCCCGAGCCGCGCATGGACATGAACAGGTTGAACACGACGATGACGACCGTCACGCCGAGGAGCGCCGACGCCGTGATGGCGCTGAGCTGCGCCGGCATCGGGATGACCGAGTACACGTAGTGGTGGGTGCCGTTCAGCGGATAGAGGAAGAACAGCAGCCAGAACCCGAGCATCGACAGGAAGTGGCTGTAGATGGGCCGGCCCGTCGCCGCCGGGATCACGAAGTACACGATGGCCAGCGCCAGCGGCGTGACGAACAGCCCTACCGCGTCGTGAATCCACAGCCCGCTGAACGCCGCTCCTCCCGCGCCGGGCAGCAGCTCCGGCGCCAGGTTCCCCATCGGATACGCGAGCAGCGTGAACACGAGGCTGCCGACGATGTACCAGCTCGACACGTACAGGCTCGACACGCCCTGGCGGAAGAACGGCGGGATGAACTGCACCGCCGCGACCAGGAGCGCGAGGATGACGACGGCATCAATCAGGAGCGGGAACTCCGCCCACTCGAGCGGCTGCCCCATGCCGGCCAGCACGAGCACCCAGCCGGGCACGACGACGGCGGCGTTCCACAGGCCGAAGAGCCACTGGCCGAGGCGCGCGCTCGTGACGGGCCGGCCGGTGAGGATGGGCACGGCATGGTAGAGGAACGCGAGGAATGCGTTGCCCAGCCACCCGAGCATGATGCCCTGCGTGTGCGCGTAGCGGAGGCGGCCCCAGCCGAGCGGCGCCGCGTGGCCGGCGATGTCGGGCCACACGAGCTGCAGGGCCATCACGATGCCGACGCTGACCGAGACGAGCAGCGTGGCGAAGGCCGCCAGCGCGTGCGCGCGAACCAGCCGGGTCTCGATCACGCGAGTCCTACCCGACGTGCAGGACGCTGTAGCCGTACTCCTGTGCGCGCGTCACGCCCACGACGCCCGCCGCCACGAAGTGGGCGTTCGGAATGGCATGGGCCCGGAGCTCCTTGTAGACCGCCGCCTGGTCGCCGTCCGGCCCCGCCAGCATCCGCGCGAAGCGGTTGGTGGCCATGTCGCAGATGGCGAAGTGCGCGCCGCGCTTCGCCAGCGTGTCGTAGGCGCTTCGCGGCGCGCTGTTGTAGGGATTGACGACGGGCGGCTCGCTCGACCGCGGGTCGGTGTACCGGACTGCCGAGGCGAGCGCCTTGCCGTGCTTCGCCCAGATGGGGTCCGTGAAGGCGAAAACCGTGGCGAAGTGGCGCAGGCAGACGATGAGCGCGATGTCCTTCTCTTCGAGCCCGTAGTCGGCCTTGTTGGCGAGGTAGATGTTGGTGGCGAAGCCGATGGCCTCGCTGGCGCCGGTGGCCGTCACCGCGTCGAGGATCACGCGGTGCTTGCCGGGCAGCTTGTCGAGCCACTCGTCCCGTTCGTGGCGGGCCGGCGTAAAGGCAGTTGCCGCCTGGACGCCGGCCGTCCGCGACCCCACGACGAAAGCCGCCACGGCGGCGCTCAACCCCGACAGCAGACCTCTGCGACCCGTCCCCCGCCCGGCCATCGACAACCTCCGGGCGAGATTATACGTGCAACCGTACCGCCGCGAGCTGCGCCAACTCTGGTGGTTGACGAGCGCGGCCGGCCGCGCGAGTGGCGTTCGATCTTCGACTGACCCGGCGACGACGCACGCGAGGCGCGCGCCGGTCATGGACCGGCGTGCGCCTTCCGCATCATCACCCAGTGGAGGCGATGCCCGTCGACGACGCGGGTTTCGATCCCACCTTCGACGAGTCCCGCGTCGGCCAGCACCATCTCGATCGCCGCCGGCGCCCGGAGTGTGTACACCGACTCCGGGAACTGCGAACGCATCTCCTCGGGATCCGCGAGCCCCAGCACCAGGCGCCCGCCTGGTCTGAGGACGCGCACGATCTCGCGCCCCACGCCGTCCAGTTCGGGCCAGAAGTACACGGTGTGCGTCGCCAGGACACAGTCGACGCTCGCGTCAGGCAGATCGATCCGCCGGGCATCGCCCTGCGCCACGTGAGCGACGCCCCGGGCGATGGCCGACCGGTTGCGGCGTCTCGCCAGCCTCACCATGCCGGCTGAGACATCGAACCCGACGACGGTGCCTGTCGTCAGCTCAGCGGCCACGAGAGCCACGGCATGGCCGCCGCCGCAGCCCAGTTCGACGACGCGTTCATGCGGCTCGACGCGGGCGATCGCGACGGTCGCGGCATTGGCCCCCGCCGTCTCCCGGACCATGATGCGGGCCAGGGCGGCGCCGCAGAGGCCACGCGGGCGTCCTGCCTGTCGCGCCAGCCACACGGGCCGGCGCCAGCCGGCGCGCGGCGGGGGACAGCCGCGGCGGCGGAGGGCCGACCGAACGCCCGCCACGTAGGTCAGCGCCGCGCCGGCGACGGCCGAGCCGAACCCGACGGTCAGCTCGTTCACGCCGCAGATGCCGTGCTCGGGCAGCACCACGCCGTACCCGGTGATCACCGTGGGCAGCAGGTAGCCAACGAGATGCAGGTAGTCGCGCGCCACCATGGTCACGCCCGTCCTCCGGACAGGCTCGTCGGGATGTCGCGGCGGTGCACCGGGCACGACACCGGCGGAGCCAGGAGCAGGTAGGCGAGCGGCCCGGCGCTGCCGAAGGCGAGCGTCAGCGCGGCGTAGGGCCAGAACCGCCGCCCCGTGCGGGCGGCGTCGCGGTACATCCAGCCCAGGATGAGCGCGAGTGTGATGACGAGGTCGAAGAACATCAGCCTCGTGGCGTCGTTGATGCCAATGGACTCCACGAAGCCGACGTACCCGACGCCGGTCAGCACCACGGCCGTCTGGGCCAGAAACAGAAGCAGGACGATGGCGAGAAGGGCGCGTTGCGCCATGGTGGCCTCCCGTTGGAGCTGGTGCGGCGGCGTGTCCGCCGCGTCCTGTGGAGAATGACGAACCGGGTGGGCGATCGTCCCGCCGGATCCCGAACGGGCTGGCCGATTCGACGAATCGGCGCGCGATTTCAGGAGTTGGCGACGGTTCGGGCCCGCCGGAACTCCGACGGCGTCATGCCGGTCTTCGCGCGGAACGCGCGGTTGAACGGGCCGGGCGACCCGTAGCCGAGATCGAGGGCGAGGTTGAAGATGGGGAGTCGCTCGTGCGCAGGATCGGCCAGGATGCGGCACGCCTCGTCGGTGCGGAGGTCGTTGAGAAAGGCGTTGAAGTTCCGGTAGCCGAGGTGCTGGTTGATGATGCGGCGCACGCGGTACTCGGGCAGGTCGAGGCGGGCTGCGAGCGCGCCGATGGTCAGCCCCTCCTGGCGGTAGAGTCGGTCGTCGCGCATGGCCGCCAGCAGGCGATCGCGGTACCGCGCGTCGACGTCCCCGGGCCCGATACCGGCCCCGGCCGGCGCACCCTCTGACGGGGCCGGCGCCAGCAGGTCCGGTCGCGCGGTGAGCAGCCAGACCGTGAAGAGCGCCGTGATGCCCAGCGCGGCCGCGCTCTTCATCAGCTCGATCGAGGCCGGCGCCGGTTGTCCCTGGAGGCCGACCTCCACGGCCAGCACTGTCAGGAACTCGAGACCCACCACCCCGACGAACACCGCCCGCAGGCGTCGCCGCGGCTCCACGAGGTCGCCCGGTCGCTCGCGCCAGATTTCGGTGAGCGCTGCGGCGACCAGCACGACCGCCATGAGGTAGTAGAGAACCTGTGCCTCACGGGCCGGACGGAACAGGCCCACCGCCACCAGAACCGCGGCAGCCGTCACGTCGCGTCCCCGTGGCGGCCGCTCATCGGCGAACAGCGTCCGTGTAAACAGCCAGAACGCCGCCGGCGCAGCCAGCGCGGCGGCCTGCAAGACGTCGTTGGCGAGGCCGCCCCGGTCGTAGATCGGGGAGGAGAGGAGCAGATGGGCCGCGATCGAGGCGAAGAGCCCGGCGGCCGACCAGGAGACGGCCGAGCGCGGCAGATCGCGGAGGAGCGCCGCCGTCAGCGTGGCCAGCAGGGCGATGGCACCGCCACGGGCGAGCGTGTCGAGCAGGATGGTCGGTGGCATGACGTGTGGCGGGTGCCTGGGCAGCATTCTAGCGAAGGAGATTGGGTTGTGCTGTTCGTGCGCATCGTATCGCCCCTCCTCGATCGGACCCCGGTCACCACCGGCGTCATCCAGGGCGCCGTGCAGGACGCCAGCGGCGCCGTGCTGCCGTCACGTTCGAGCTCGCGGGCTTCACGACGCTCGTGCAGGAGAACGTGGCGGTGGCCGTCGGTCAGGCGGTGACCCTGCAGCCGGTGCTGCGCGTGGCGGCCGTCGCTGAAACCGTCACCGTGAGCGCCGCGCCGACCGTGGTGGACGGCGACGGCCTCGACGCTCAACGAACGGACCATCGCCACCACGCCCTTCCTGGGCCGCTCGTGTGATCCCCGTCATACCCGCCCGGGCTTCCGGGCGGGTACGATGAGGGGGAGATGAGCCAAGCCCTGCCGTTCGTTCATGTTGCGGGGCTGCTGGTTGCCGCCCATCCGGCCGAGCTGGCCGGCGTGGCGCGGCAGCTGGCAGCCCGGCCAGATACCGAGGTCCACGCCGCCGACGAGGCCGCCGGCCGCCTCGTCGTCACCGTCGAGACCGACTCGGTCGACGCACAGGAAGCCGCGTTTCGCGAGATCAGCGCCCTCCCGGGAGTGGGCGTGGTGAGCCTCGTGTGTCACCGCGCCGAGCCGGCCGACGAGGCCACGGGAGACCTGACATGAAGGGGTGCAATCGACGCGAGTTCCTGCGCGCCTCGGTGGCTGCGGCCACCGCGGCCGCTGCCGGCATTCCGGCCTCGGCCTCGCTGCTGGCCCAGGCGGCCGCCGGCGAGGATGCCGTGCGCTGGGACAAGGGCGTCTGCCGCTTCTGCGGCACCGGCTGCGGCATCCAGATCGGCACACGGGGCAACCGCGTCGTCGCGGTCAAGGGCGACCCGGACTCGCCGGTCAACAAGGGCCTGCTCTGCGTGAAGGGCTACTCGAACGCGCGCATTCTCTACGGCGCCGATCGGCTGACCACGCCGCTGCTGCGGATGAAGGACGGGCGCTTCGACAAGCAGGGCGAGTTCACGCCGGTGTCGTGGGAGCGCGCCTTCGACGAGATGGCGGCGCAGTTCCGGCGCGTGTACAAGGAGCTCGGCCCGACGGGCGTGGCCATCATGGGCTCGGGCCAGTACACCGTGCAGGAGGGGTATGCCGCGGCCAAGCTCGTGAAGGCCGGCTGGCGGAGCAACAACATCGAGCCGAACGCGCGCCACTGCATGGCGTCGGCCGTCGCGGCGTTCATGCAGACCTTCGGCATCGACGAGCCGGCCGGCTGCTACGACGACATCGACCTGACGGACGCGGCCGTCGCGTGGGGCGCGAACATGGCCGAGATGCACCCCATGCTCTGGGCGCGCCTCGTCGATCGCCGGCTGCGCACCCCGTCCTTCCGCATCGTCAACCTGACGACGTTCAGGACGCCGACCTCCGACATGGCCGACCTGGAGCTCATCATCCGGCCGCAGTCGGATCTGGCGGTCTGGAACTACATCGCCCGCGAGATCGTCGTGCGCGACGCCATGGACCGCGAGTTCGTGGAGAAGCACTGCGTGTTCGCGGCGGGGCAGACCGACATCGGCTACAGCCTGCGGGGCGACACGCGGGGCGCCCGCGCGGGCGAGCACTGGCGCATCTCGTTCGAGGACTTCACGCGAGCCCTGGAGCCCTACACGCTGGACTACGTGGCGGATCTGGCGCACGGCGACCCGAGCGAGCCGCTGGAGGCCTTCAAGGCGAAGCTCGTGCAGCTCGCGGACATCTACGCCGACCGCGCGCGCAAGGTGGTGTCGTTCTGGACCATGGGGTTCAACCAGCACACGCGCGGCACGTGGGTGAACGAGCAGGCCTACATGGTGCACCTGCTCACCGGCAAGTACGCGAAGCCGGGCATGAGCGCGTTCTCGCTGACGGGCCAGCCGTCGGCGTGCGGCACGGCGCGCGAGGTCGGCACCTTCGCGCACCGGCTGCCGGCGGACATGGTGGTGACGGACCCGGCGCACCGCGCGGAGGCCGAGAAGCACTGGCGCCTGCCCGCGGGCACCATCAACCCCACGCCGGGCAGCGACCTCACCACGATGATGCGCGACCTCGAGGACGGGCGCATCAAGTGGGTGTGGGTGCAGGTGAACAACCCCTTCCAGGCCACGGCCAACGCGCGGCACTGGGTGGACGCGGCCCGCAGGCTCGACGCGTTCATCGTGGTGGCCGACGCGTATCCGGGCATCTCGACGCGCGTGGCCGATCTCGTGCTGCCGGCGGCGATGATCTTCGAGAAGTGGGGCGCCTACGGCAACGCCGAGCGCCGGACGCAGATGTGGCGGCAGCAGGTGCACGCGCCAGGCGACGCGCGGTCGGACCTGTGGCAGATCCTGGAGTTCTCCAAGCGCTTCACGGTGAAGGAGTTCTGGGGCGACCGGATGGAGCAGGCGCGCGCGCTGGGATACCGGGACGACACGACGCTCTACGAGGCGCTCTTCGCGACGCCCGCCAACCGCAAGGTGGCGTGGCCCGACCCGGTCGCGCGCGGCGCGGCCAACGACACGGTGCAGCACCTCGGCGAGGCGTGGTTTCCCGAGAAGGCGCTCTTCGAGGAGTACGCCGCGTTCGGACGGGGCCACGGCCACGACCTGGCGCCGTTCGACGCCTACTTCGCCGACGACGTGCGGGGGCTCCGATGGCCCGTCGTCGACGGCCGCGAGACGAAGTGGCGGTTCAACGAGCAGTACGACCCGTACTGCGCGAAGGGGTCGGGCTTCGACTTCTACGGCACGGCGCAGAAGGCGCTCAGGACCGGGACGCTCGACGGGCCCGGTGAGGGCGCGCCGGAGCCGATTGGCCACAAGGCCAAGATCTTCTTCCGGCCGTACGCGCCCCCGGCCGAGGCGCCCGACGCCGAGTTCGACATGTGGCTCAGCACGGGCCGCGTGCTGGAGCACTGGCATTCGGGGACCATGACGCGGCGCGTGCCCGAGCTGCACAGCGCCGTGCCGTCGGCGCTCGTCTACATGCACCCCGACGACGCGAAGCAGCGGGGCCTGGCCCGTCACGAGATGGCGTGGATCGAGTCGCGGCGCGGGCGCATCCGGACGCGGGTGGAAACCGAGGGCCGCTACGGCATGCCGCGCGGCACGGTCTACGTGCCGTGGTTCGACGAGCACGTCTTCGTCAACATCGTGACGCTCGACGCGATGTGTCCCATCTCGAAGCAGACCGACTTCAAGAAGTGCGCGGTGAAGGTCTACAAGGCGGAGGGGACGGCATGAAGACGCTCATCGCAGCCGGCTTGGCGTGCGCGCTCGCGCTGGCGGTCGCCGCAGGCGCGGCCACCCAGGAGCCCGAAGCCGGAAGCCTGGCGCCTGCCCAGGGCCCGGCGCCCCCTCCCGTCGTCTACACCGACAAGGCGCCGGGCGAGTCCGCGCGGCTTCCGCGCCCCTGGCTCGAGGCCCCGCCGCTCGTCCCGCACTCGCTCGAAGGGCTCGTGCCCATCACGCGCGAGGAGAACGCGTGCGTGATGTGCCACGCGACGGAAGGGGATGCCGATGGCCCCCCGGCCCTGCCGTCGTCCCATATCCTTCGTCCATCGAACGGCGGTGAGCCGGCGCTTGCCGGCGCCCGGTGGGTGTGCACGACGTGCCACGTGCCGCAGTCGAACGCGCCGCCGTTCCCGCCGAAGTAGCACGCTAGACTAGGAGGCCATGGGCCTCCAGGCCATCATCGGGCTCGCCGTCATCCTGGGGATCTGCTGGGCCATCAGCGAGCGGCGCCAGGCGTTTCCGCCGTGGCGCTGGGTGGCGGTGGCCCTCGGCCTCCAGTTTGCGCTCGCCGCCATCGTGCTCCGCGTGCCGGCCGTGTGGGACGCCATGCGCGTGGCCAACGACGGCCTGCGCGCGCTCGAGGCCGCCACCCGGGTGGGGTCCACCTACGTCTTTGGCTACCTGGGCGGCGGCGAGCTGCCGTTCGTGCTGCGCGAAGGCGCCCAGCGGCCCGTCACCATCGCCTTCGACATCCTCCCGCTCGTCATCGTGACCTCCGCGCTCGCGGCGGTGCTCTGGCACTGGGGCGTGCTCCGCGCCATCGTGCGCGCCCTGTCGTGGGCTACGCAGCGGACGCTGGGCGTCGGCGGCGCGGTGGGGCTCAACGCCGGCGCCAACGTGTTCCTCGGCGTCGTCGAGGCGCCGCTCGTGGTGCGCGCGTACCTGGCGCACATGAGCCGCGAGGAGCTGTTCATGGTGATGTCGCTCGGCCTCTCCACGGTCTCGGGCGTCGTGCTCGTCCTCTACGCGCAGACGCTGCAGGGGGTGGTGGACAACGCCATCGGTCATCTCGTGACGGCGTCCCTCGTGTCGCTGCCCGCCACGCTCCTGCTGGCGCGCATCGTCGTGCCGGGCGACGGGACCGCGGCGAAGACGGCCGTGGCGGACGAAGCGGACCTGAAGTACGAGAGCAGCATCGATGCGATCGTCCGGGGGACGATGGACGGGCTGCAGCTCTTCCTGGTGGTCATCGCCGTGCTCATCGTGGTGTTTGCGCTCGTCGCGCTGACGGACCAGGTACTGGGGCTGTTGCCGCTCGTGGGCGGTGAGCCCCTGACGCTCCGGCGGGTGTTCGGGACGCTCTTCGCGCCGCTGCTGTGGCTCATCGGAGTGCCGTGGAGCGAGGCGCCCGCGGCCGGCGCGCTGATGGGCACCAAGGCCATCCTGAACGAGTACGTCGCGTACCAGGAGCTGGCGGCGCTTGCGCCGGGGACGCTCGGGCCGCGCGCCACGCTCGTCACCACCTATGCCATGTGCGGCTTCGCGAACCTGGCCAGCATCGGGCTGCAGCTCACCACCATCGGCACGCTCGCCCCATCGCGCCGGGCCGAGGTCGCGTCGCTCGGCATCAAGTCGTGGATTGTGGGCAACCTGGCGACGGCCATGACCGGCGCGGTCATCGGCCTGGTGGCGTGAGGCGGCGCTGATGCTCGACTCCACCGTCCGGCCGCTCATCGATCCCCCGCTCAACGTGATGGGCCGCGCGCTGGCGGCGCGCGGGGTGTCCGCCAACGGCGTGACGCTGGTGGCCATGCTCGTCGGGCTCGGCGCGGCGGCGGCGGTTGCCACCGGGGCGTTCTCGCTCGGGTTCGCGCTCATCGTCGTCAACCGCTTGATGGACGGCGTGGATGGCGCCGTCGCGCGCGCGAGCGGGAAGACCGACTTCGGCGGCTACCTCGACATCTTCGCGGACTTCGTGTTCTACGCCGCCATTCCCGCGGCGTTCGCGGTGGCCGATCCCGCGGCGCATGCGCTCGCGGCCGCGGTGCTCCTCGCCTCGTTCATCCTCGCGGGCGTGAGCTTCCTGGGCTATGCGATCGTGGCGGGGCAGCGGGGCATGACGACCACCGCGCAGGGCGAGAAGAGCTTCTACTACATGGCCGGGCTGGCGGAAGGCACCGAGACCATCGCGGTGTTCCTGCTGGTCACGGCACGGCCCGACTGGTTCGTGCCCGTGGCCTACACGTATGCCGTGGTGTGCGCGGTGACGGGTTTCAGCCGGCTGGCGATGGGCTGGCGGACGTTCCGCTGACGCGAGGCGGCCGACCGATGGACGCGCGCGATTTCCCGCTCCTGGTCACGCTCGACGCGCTGCTGCAGGAAGCGCACGTGACGCGCGCGGCGCGGCGGCTCGGGCTGAGCACGCCGGCCGTGAGCCACGCGCTGGCCCGCATCCGCGATCGGCTGGGCGACCCCGTCCTGGTGCGCTCGGGCCGATCGATGCGGCTGACGCCGCGGGCCGAGGCGCTCAGGCCGCACGTCCGGAGCCTCATCGAGGACGCGGCGCGGCTGCTGCGCCCGCCGGGCCCGTTCGAGCCGTCGGCCCTTCGACGGACGTTCACCATCTTCGCGACCGATCAGGTGCTGCTGGCGCTCGGCGCCGCGGTGGACCGCATCGTCCGTCAGGAGGCGCCGGACGTGACGCTGCGCGTCCTGCCCAGCGTGGCCGACGACTGGATGGCGCTCCGCGACGGCACGGCGGACCTGTCGGTGTGCCTGCCGGGCGTGTTCCCGCCGGAGTTCCGGACGCGGCGGCTCATGGCGGAGCGGTTCGTGTGCGTGCTGCGCGCGGGCCATCCGGCGGCGCGGCGCCGCCTGACGCTGCCCCGGTACCTGGCGCTCGACCACATCGTCGTCGCGCCCATCGGGCGACAGAGCCAGGTGGACGCGGCGCTGGCCCAGCAGGGCCACGAGCGCCGGATTCGGCACGTCGTGCCGTACTTCGCCGCGGCGCTGCACCTGACAGCGGCCACCGACCTGGCGCTCACGGTTTCGGCCAGCGCGGCGCGCGCGGTGGCGGCGTCGCTCCCGCTCCGGATCGTGCCGGCGCCGCTGCCGCTCGCGCCCTACACGCTCAACCTGCTGTGGCATCCGCGGCTCGACAACGAGCCGGCCAACCAGTGGCTCCGCGACGTGTTCATGCGGGCCGCTCGGGCGGCGGGGCCGCCGCGGCGCCGCGGCCGCTCATGAGTTGCACGCCGTGCAAGTGAACGTTGCATCGATGTGCATTGATTCAACATCAGCGCGCCGTCTACCCTGACGCTCCGGGCCTGCCGTCGAGCCGGGCCGGAGGAGTGACAGGATGAGCGCGAACGCCAACGTTGCCGGCGACCGCCGCAAGCGGCTGCTGATGGTGGCCGCCAACCCGGCCGTCTCGCCCACCACGGGGTGGCCCGTCGGGTTCTGGTGGGCCGAGCTGACGCATCCGTACTGGACGTTCACCGAGGCGGGTTACGAGGTGGAGATCCGGAGCGCGGACGGCGGCGCGCTTCAGGCCGATGCCTTCAGCGACCCCGAGGATCCGAGCGGCTACTCGGCCGCCGACATCCTCAGCCTCGGCTTCAAGAAGTCGCCCGCGCACGCGGCGCTCCTCGCCAGCACGCGGAGCGTGGACGAGGTGGACGTGGCTGCCTACGACGGCGTGTTCTTCGTCGGCGGGCAGTCGCCGATGGTGACGTTCCGCCACAACCGCAGGCTCGAGGCGCTCGTGGCGCGCTTCTACGAGGCGGGGAAGATCACGGCGCTCATGTGCCACGCCACCTGTCTGCTGCTCGACACGACCCTCTCGACCGGCGAGCTCCTCGTGGAGGGGAAGACGTGGACGGGGTTTGCCACGAGCGAGGAGCAGTTCGCGGACAGCTTCGTCGGCCGGCGCATCCAGCCGTTCTGGATCGAGGACGAGGCGCGCCGGCTGCCCGGCACGAACTTCGTGGTCGACCAGCGCTTCCGCGAGTTTGCCGTGCGCGACGGCCGGCTCGTCACCGGGCAGCAGCAGTTTTCGGGCGCGGCCGCGGCGCGGCTGGTCGTCGAGGCGCTGGGGCGATGAGCCGGCTGGCGTTCATCGGCTGCGGCCGTGTCGGCGGGGCGCTGGCCGACCGGCTCCAGCGCGTCGGCCACGACGTGACGCTCGCCGCGGAGGACGCGGCGTCGAACAGCGTGCGCGCGGCCCGTGCGCGCAACCCCGGGCTCGCCGTCGCGTCCCCGCGGGACGCCGTCCGCGGCGCGGACGTGGTGTTCCTCGCGACCCCGTTTCAGGCGAACGAGGCGGCGCTCGCGCCGGTGGCGGCGGAGCTGGCGGACAAGGTGCTCGTCGATTGCACCAACCCCGTCGGTCCCGGGCTGTCGCACGGGCTGGGGAGCGCGCGCTCGGGCGCCGAGGCCGTGCAGGCGCTGGTGCCGCAGGCGCGCGTGGTGAAGGCGTTCAGCATCTACGGCTACGAGAACTTCGAGGACTCGGCGTATCCGGGGTACGGCGTGAAGCCGGCGATGCTGCTGTGTGGCCGGGAAGCCGGCGCCCGGCGCGTGGTGGGGGAGCTTGCCGCCCAGCTCGGCTGGCAGCCGGTGGACGTGGGCGGCCTCGAGCAGGCCCTCCATCTCGAGCACATGACGCTGCTCTGGATCCGGATGGCGCGGGCCGGCGGGCGCTCGCCGCACTTCGTGTGGGCGATGCTCGAGCGGGCCGCGCCGTCCGGCGTCTGACGCGCGTCTAGCGGTGCGACTGGAAGACGGTCCGCTTCCCGTCGCGCGAGAAGGTGAACACGTCGTAGGGGTCCTTGCGGGGCCCCTGTTCCATGCCGGGCGATCCGAGCGGCATGCCGGGCACGGCGATGCCGGTGATGGCCGGCTTCTCCGTCAGCATGCGCTGGATGTCGGCCGCGGGCACGTGGCCCTCGACGATGTAGCCGCCGACCTTGGCGGTGTGGCACGACCCCATGTCCTCGGGGACGCCGGCCTCGCGGGCGATGGCGTAGAGGCGGTCGTTGGAGACGTCCTGGGCTTCGACACGGAAGCCGTTCGCCCGGAGATGTTCCATCCAGGCGGTGCAGCACCCTCACGTGGGCGACTTGTAGACGACGACGGAGGTGGCCGTGGGCGCGGCGGGTTTCTGGGCCGCGACGAGGGCCGCGACTCCGAACCCGGCGGCGAGCGTGGCCGCCGCGGCGACGGCGGCGAATCGTGTGTGCATGGATCGAGGATACATCACGCTTGCGGGGGCGCAAAACCGGTTGGTATACTTGGGGCTTGCCAGTCGCCGCGCGGCGCGAACCGTGCGGCGCTGCTCGCACCTCGAGTGGGCCCGTAGCTCAACTGGCAGAGCAGCAGACTCTTAATCTGTTGGTTGAAGGTTCGATTCCTTCCGGGCTCACCAGCATTCCTTAGACAATCTGGCCATTCGGTGATCAGGTGAGCGGCGAGATCTGCCGTTTGACGAACACCTTGACGAACACCGGAGCGGATTCCGCGCTCGTAAGCGCTTGAAGACTGAGCCGCGCGGAAGCGGGAGCGTGGGCCGCCGACCTTTCCCGCTGTCATCCGTCAAAGTGTCAGACGTGCCCGGATTTATGGCGTGAATCGCGTCTTTGGATGTGTCAGACCTGCACTGCATCCGACAGATCAGAATTCGACGCGGGTGCCCGGATTCATTGGGCGTCTGACGGATTGACACATGCAGCCGGGGGGTAGCGCGCGAGGGCATCGTCGAACTGGTCCCGTCGGTACCCGCGTGCGGAGCCCTCTGCGTTCCGGACCGGAACGATTGAGAAGCCCTTGAGGCGCTCCGCGATGGCCTTCGGCGTGATACCTCGTCCCTGTCGCCAGTCGGCCCACGGCCGGTCTACCTGGGCGGCGAGCTTGGAGGCGAGGGTCGTTGAGTCGAGGAACGTTGATCGCTCCTCCTCGAAGATCCGCGCGATGTCATGGAGTAACTCGACGTTGATGTCGCCATCGTCGGGAGTCCCTGATAACGCGATCGCCGCACGCCGAGCGCGCTCGGCCCACTCGCTGCCCGCGAGATCCGCGATCGCCAGGAGCGGTTCCCAGACGTCGGCGGCGCGGTCGCTCAGCGCGCGCGGGAGTCCCGGCCTCGCGGCGCTCAAGACCTCGACGGCATAGCCGGCCCATCGCGCGAGGCTCTCACTGATCGGCCGAGCCTCCGCCGTTCCGTCTCGGTCGCGCCAGCGCGCGCAGGGCTCATCGGTCGTCTTGCGCCGAAGCTCGATGCGGATCGCACGGTCCGCAACCGTTGGCGGGAGCTGTCCAATGCCCGCGATCGCCTTGGGACTGAAAGTGCTGAAGTCTCGCGCTTCGATCTTCGTCCCCTGCCCGACACAAACCGTGCTTGAGCCCCTCCGCCGATAGCCCAGGTTGAGTTGCCCTCGTAACGCTTCCCCGTACTCGCCGTCGCTGTTGAAGGCCGCGTCGGACTCGTCCAGAAGCAGGGTCGAGCGCTGGGCGTCGATCTTCCGCATCAGCGCGGCCGCGCTGGTGCGGCCTGTGAACCACGGCCGCGCGACGATGGGCTCGAGGACCTCGAGCAACCGCGTCTTGCCCGCGCGTTTCGTCGCCGATGTGATCTGCAGGTACGGCGTGCAGTCGGCGGCCTCGAACGCGTGCGTATGGGCGACCCACAGGGCGACTGCGACGATTTGGTCGTCAGACAGGACCACGTAGCGCCGCAGGTAACCGGTCACCGTGGTTAGTAGCGCGTCGAGGCCCTCGGTGGCCCCGTCACCGCCGCGCGGCCGAAACCGGATCTCGCGTGCTGTGATGCTGGGGGCGCTCATGCCGCCCGATCCCCCGGCACCTGGGCGGCCGTGTAGCGGCGGATTTCCTCGCGGAGGTGCGCCGCAATCCTGCGCGCAGCCTCGCGGTCGCGATGGGCCTCATGCAGGAGATGCACGGCGACTGTCGCCAGTTCGCGCCAGATCGCGTTCTCGGCGCGCAGCTCGCGAATGACGCGGAGGGCGCCGAGGGTGCATTGCATCATGCCGGCGACCGTCGGTGCCGACATAGCCGTTATCCCCGCCCGGCCGTGTCGAGGCGCTGGTCGAGGGCCGTCCGCGCGACTTCGTCGCTCTGCGCGGCGACCCAAGCCCGCAGGGAGTCCATCGGCACGCGGACGCTCGCCCCGATACGGAGGGAGGGCAGCACGCCCGAGCCGATCAGTTCGTACGCCTTCGTGCGGCCGATGCCAAGCAACTCGGCAACCTCACCGGGCCGCAGAAGTATCTTCTCGATCATCCTGTTCGTTTCCATTTTGGTTCCGCCCTTTCCAAGTGGTATTGTGTGGTTCTCGGATGTTGCCATTCAAGCAACATAACGGCAACATGCGAGTATTCGAATGATCAAGTCCGAATTCCCGTGGAACCGTCCGAAGCCTCCCGTCACATCGGAGTCCTTGACCTGGTGCGACCTCGATGAGTCACTGATGCGGGTCCTCGCCGACAACCGGCGCGAGCGGGACTTCGCCGCCCTCACACGATGGCTTCGACAGGACCGCACCGTACGCACGGAGCGTTACTACCCGTTCGATTCGCCCGCGCTGTTTCGAATCTTCGTGACAACCGAAGCGACAGAAGCGGGGTTTGCCAGGTTTGCAGCCGAGTACGGTGGCCTGCGTCCTGCATGGCCCTCTGGCTTCGATCCTGATGCGCTGACGCTGGGTTCTTTTTCGGATTGGCTTGAACACCACGAGGCGTTGAGCAAGGCCGTCGGGGCCTATGACCGAGTTGTCGGAGCAGCTGGCAGTTGGGAGAAGGAGGTCGACTGGCGCTCGGAGGCCGGCCGGGTACTCAACGACGTGTCCGCCGACGTGAATCGACACTTCTACCTGCATCAAGTGAAGACGAGCTTCTTCTACGGTCCAAGCGGTTTCCGCTTCGGCTTCTGGCCGTCTTCGCTCATCGGAGTGATGTGGATTCAGTTGTGGGAGCAGTTGTCCAAAGGCCACGGGTTCAAGGTCTGCGAGGGATGCCGCGAGTGGTTCAAGGTCTCTGATGTTCGCGACGCGACTGCCAGGCGCTCCGATGCGCGCTTGTGCGGCGATCCAAGCTGCAAGATGCGCGCGATTCGGAATCGCGCAGCCCAACGGAAGAGTCAACCCCGGCGCACGCGGAGGCAGAAGAAATGAGCGGATGGGCCTGATCCGATCTCGTGGACGGGTTAGTTCAGTCGAATCAGTCGTCGTTCGTTAACGGTCGTAGCAAGTCTACAGGCGCTTGGCGGCGGTCGGATCAAGCACGGCGTGGGCGACCGGATGCCG
>JBFMCA010000082.1:0-21722 GCA_040754955.1 Acidobacteriota bacterium
GGGCTGGTAGGGCTGGTAGGGCGGGTGGGGCTGGTCGGGGCGTTCGTGTGCGGCGGCCGGGCCAGGGGGCGCTCGTCGACGACGGGCACCAGGTCCAGCACCGGGAAGGCGCGCTCTGCGGCGCCCAGGGCGCGCGCGGCCAGGCCGTGCGCGAAGAGATCCGCCGCCGTCAGGTTGCCGCGCAGGTGGTCGAACACGTTCGACAGGCGATACGGCCGGTCCGCGATGCCGTCGCCGTCGAGATCAGGTTCGCCGTGGTCCGACCAGTAGTTGCCCTCGAAGCGGGTATCCGTGCGGCGCCCCGACAACGAGAGCGGCGTGAAGTTCGCCACGAACGAGTTGCCCTCGAACACGTTCTCCTTGCTCGAGTCGTAGAGCACGATGGCCTGGTCCGACATGGCCACGATGTTGCCGCGGAAGACGTTGCGGTACGAGCCCTCCAGGAAGATCCCGCGCGCGTTGTCCGCGATCAGGTTGTCTTCCGCCACCACATCGTCACACGCCTTGAAGAGCAGGCCCACCGACGCGAAGCCGCGGTTTCTGAGAAAGCGGTTGCGGCGGAAGGTGATGCGGCGCGAGTACATCAGCGCGGTCCCCGCCGCGCCGTTCTCGAAGGTGTTGTCCTCGAAGAGGTTGTCGTCCGAGAACATGTAGTGCAGCCCGTACCTGAGGTCGTGCGCGTAGTTGCCGCGGATGACGCCGTTGGTGGCCGACTGGATGTAGATGCCGTCGCGGGTGTGGACGATCTCGTTCCCGGTGAGCGTGAACCCGTTGGTGTTCCAGACGTGGATGCCGGAGCCGATCTCGCCGGGATCGCGGCCCGGCACGCCCACGATGCGCGAGCGCTCGACGCGGGCGCCGTTGGCTTCGCGGAGGTAGATGCCGAAGAGCGACTGGCGCACGAGGCAGTCGACGATGGCGACGCCGGGAGCGGAGACGTGGATGCCGGACGGATCTCGGCCGAGATCGCCGCCGCCCCGACCGTCGATCTCGAAGCCTTCGATGCGGACGTTGGCGGCGCGCACGCGGACGACCGAGCCGGTACCCGAGCCGCGCAGCACGGGCCGGCCACGGCCGATGAGCGTGAGCGGCCGCTCGACGACGAGGTCGCCCTCGTAGGTGCCGGCCTCGACGATAACGGTGTCGCCGGGCGCGGCGGCGTCGAGCCGCACCTGGAGGGGCGAGGTGTGCTCCGGCCGCGGCCGGCCTTCGAGCGTGCCGACCTTTGCCGCGGTCATGTCCTGCGCCGCGGCAGGGGCCGCCACGACCAGCACGGCGACCGCCCACCACGGCGCGCGGGTCACGACGCGCCCTCCCCGGCGCGCGCCGCCCGGCCCGACCACCACGCCCACAGGAACGCGGCGCCAAGCAGCGCGACCACGCCGACCATGAGGTAGGTGCCAGACTGGGGATAGGAATACACCTCGAAGTTGGCGATCTTCTGGTAGCCGAAGAGAGGCGGCATGAAGGGATCGACCTTCACCGCCGCCGTGGGCGCCAGGTCGTGGCCGTAGCGGTACAGTTTGTATCCGAACGACCAGAGCGAGAACGCCCCGAAGTAGCCGAAGATGACGAGCACGTCGAGGAGCGAGGCGACCGTACCGTGTACGACGGCGCGGACGACGAGCAGCGCGATGGCCCCGATGGCGAACGGCATCCACTGGAACTCGGTGAAGTTCTCGTTCACGAGATCGCGCATGCCGATGTAGTGGTTCAGCACGTTGATCTCGACGATGTCCTGGCCGCCGTTGCCGCCGGCGAGCGTGTACGAGTAGATGTCGAGCCGCAGCCCGTTCGGGTACTGCGGCGCGAACATCGTCAGGTTCCAGAGCGGGACGAAGTAGGTGAGGACGAGCAGGGCCGCGGCGGCCAGCATGAGCAGCCGCGGCCCGACATCGAGCCCCTGATCGAGAAACCGGTTCGTCCGCTCGAGGAATGCCTTCATGATCTGCGCTCGAGTCTCACATCGGTCATCCGAGATCTCGCACGCTCACCTGACCACCATGTAGCCCTGCATCTCCTGGTGGAGCGCCGAGCAGAAGTTGGTGCAGTAGTAGGCGAACACGCCGCTCTTCCGCGCCGTGAACGTCACGGTCTTCGTCTCGCCCGGATCGACGACGATGTTGATGTTGTAGTCGAGGAGGCCGAAGCCGTGGAGCTCGTCGGTGGTCTGCTCGATGTTGGTGACGGCGACCGTCACCTCGTCGCCCGCGTTCACCTCGAATGACGCCGGCGTCAGCGTGGATCGGACCGCCACCATCTTCACGGTGACTTTCTTTCCGTTGCGCGTGACGCCCGCCTCGTTGACATCCCACACGGCCAGCGGGTGCTTGTTCTCCTCGCGCGGGTAGACCTCGATGGCCTTGATCTTGTCGGCCTTGATGATCTGCGCGTAGTGCGGTTCGGGCTCGGTGAACGCGTCGTAGAGGAGCTTCATCTTCTCCTCGGTGATGTCCACGAGCTGGGACGACTCCGGCTGCGACGGGCCCACCGACAGGTGCCGGCCGTGCGACAGCTTGTTGAGGCCCACCAGGTAGTTCCCGTCCGGGCTCACCGTGTCGCCTTCGGCCGCGGCGAGGTGGCCGATGGAGTACGACATGGGGACCTTGTCCACGACTTCCCACGTGCCGAGCTTCCACTTGGCGATGGCGCTGTCGACGAAGAGCGACGTGTAGGCGAAGCCGTCGGTGCCGAACTGGGTGTGGAGCGGCCCGAGGCCGACCGGCACCTCGGCGTCCTTGATGTTCTCGTAGGTGAGCACCGGGATGCCGTCCTCGTCGCCCGAGAAGTCCTTGTTGCGGATCGCGGTCTGGACCTTCTCCCAGTTGAAGACGGTGGTCACGCCCTGCAGCTTGCCGGAGCCGACGATGTACTTGCCGTCGGGCGAGACGTCCACGCCGTGCGGCGACTTGCCGCAGGGCAGCAGGTATACGATGCCCGGCACCTTCGCCGGGTCGATGACGCGCACGCCGTCGATGACCGTGAACTGGCCGGCCTCGATGGCCTTCTCCGCGGCGCGCCAGTCGACGGCCGCGATGTAGTCGCGGTCGCGCTGCGACGCGGTGATCTCCAGCTTCCCGGTGGCGCGCTCGGTGTTGTACGACGAGAAGAACATCCAGCCGTCGGACGCGAGCTTGCCGGCATCCCCGAGGTCGTAGTCGAAGGGCGGCATCAGGATCTGCCACGCGAGCGACATCTCGCCGGTCTTGGGATCGATTTTCACGCCCGCGACGATGCCCTTGTAGTCGGTCGCGTAGCGGTCGACGCTGACGGGGCGCTGCGGGACGGGACGCGAGAAGCGGCTGGCCATCATCGAGTACTCGGTGTTCGGCGTGACGAAGGCCGACGCGTGGTTGCCGTGCAGGTTCGGGATCGGGCCCAGGATCTGCTTGGTCTTGAAGTCGCGCAGGTCGATGCGCGCGAGCCGGCCGTTCATCTCGTTCACGAACAGCCACCGGCCGTCGTACTCGCCGTTGGTCTCCGACAGCGAGGGGTGGTGCACGTCGCCCCACGTGAACTCGCCCAGCATGGCCTTCGACTCATCGTCGAAGCCGTAGCCGGTGGCCGGGTAGGGCGCGAACACCGGGATGGTGGAGATGTGGCGCATCGACGGGATGCCGTAGACGTACACGTTCCCCGAGTGCCCGCCCGAGGCGAACATGTAGTACTGGTCGAGGTCGCCCGGCGGCACGTAGGTGGCCAGGGCTGCCTGGGCGATGTCCGAGGTAGCGCCGGCGCCGGCCTGGCGCCGTTCGGGCGCGCTCGGCGCGCAGTAGCTGCCGAGCACCGCGATCGTGACGAGGGCGATAACGCTGGCCCAGACGAACGGACGCCTGCGTGGGCTCATGACCATGCCTCCTAATGACTCCCGGTAGAAATGGATCCAGCGGCCTTCTGGCGCTGGTATTCAGCGAAGGCCTCTCGCAGCTTCTGGATGGCGAACTCCTTCTGGTCGGGCGAGAGGATGATCTGGCGCGACAGCACCACTTCCATCGTGCCCGTGGGCTGCCGGATGAAATCGTCGATGGTCCGGCCGAAGCGGCTTTGCACGTCCTCGACGGCAATGGAGAGGTCCGGGCCAATCTGCGCGGGGCTCTTCACGCCGTAGACCGACACGGAGTGGCAGACGAAGCAGCCCGTCTGCACGAACCAGCCGCCGGGTCCCGTGCGCATCTTCGCTTCAGCCTCGATCTCTTCGGGGGTCCGCGGATCGACGCGCGGCGCGCCGGCGAGCTTGGCCGCCGGCACATCGTGCCGCCGCCAGGAGAGCATCAGCATTGCCAGCGCCTGCGCCTGCTCGGTCGTGAAGTTGAAGTTCGGCATGACCGTGCCCGCCGAGAGCGCCCGCGGATCCTTGAAGTGCGCGACATGCCACGCAAAGGCCGTCTTCTGGCCCGACAGGCGCGTGAAGTCGTACTGCTCCGGGGGCTTGTCGCCGACTTCCGTCAGATCCGGCCCGATCGTGCCGCCGTACCCGTTGATGACGTGGCACGCGCGGCAGCCCTTCTCGTTGACGAGCCGCTTCGCGAGGTTGATGGCGTCGGCGCCCTTCGTGTCCCGGTCGTACCTGTGGCAGACGTTGCAGGTCATCTGCATCAGCGCCGTCTTGCCGGTCGCCAGCGTGTAGGATTCGCCCAGCGTGCGGCTGAGGAGCGGCTCCTCCCAGTGCGCCACTTCGCCGTGCGCCGCCCACGTGTCGATGGCCCAGCCCTGCCCGCCGTGGCACGAGGTGCAGCCGTAGTCCTCCAGCGGGTGGGCCTTCAACGGTTCCGCGGGGTGCGTGCGGTACGGATGCTCCGCGTTCTCGAAGCCCGGCCACGTCACGCCCTGGTGGCAGGTCTGGCACCGGTCGGCGCGGCGCAGGTCGGGCACCCAGATCTGCTGCAGGCCCGACGGCACCTCCGCCGCCTTCTCCTCGCCGAACTTCTCGGCGACCATCCGGCGGAACTCGGCCTGGTAGTAGCGGTAGTCGCGCGCGCGGTCGCTCCACATGAAGAGCCCGGTGCCCACGACCAGCACCACGCCGACGACGGCCATGACCGGCCGATCGATGGAGGGATACGGAGAGTTGGTGCGCTTCTCCATGTCAGATCCTCCCGGGGATCGGCGGCCACGCCTCCCATGGCCAGTAGAACTGCCAGTAGGGGCCGCGCAGGTAGAGGCCGATGACGGTGAAGACCAGCACCAGGCCCAGCACGCCGAGGAACACCAGGTTCTGCGCCCGCCGCTCGCGGGGCAGCCACACGCCTGTCGTGGCCACCGAGGACCGGTCCAGCCAGGGCCACGCGGTGAGCAGCCCGACGAGCAGGCCCGGCAGCACCACGCCGCCGAGGAACGCGCCGTTCACCGTGAACGACCCGATGCGGAAGGTCGTGATCGTGACGATCTCCTGCAGCCAGAGGAAGTACCAGGGCGCCTTCGCCGGGTTGGGCGTCACCAGCGGGTTGGCCGGCTCCTCGAGCGGCGAGGCGATGAACACCGCGAGGATGCCGACGATGGCGATGGTTCCGAGCACCACGATGGCCGAGCGCCGCACGAGATCCGGCACGGCGTTCACCGTGCTGTCCGGCATGGCGATGGACGAGGCGCGCACGGTCGGGGCCGTGCCGCGCGCCAGGCCGAGCAGCGTGTAGGTCTTGGTCGGCGTGACGGGCACCGGCTGCGCCTTCGGCAGCACCGTCTCGCGGTCGGCGCAGGCGAGCCCGCCGTCCTTGCGCACGCGCCACATGTGATAGGCGAAGAGCACGCCGAGGGCGCCCGGCAGGATGATGCAGTGCAGCGCGTAGAAGCGGATGAGCGTCGCCTGCTCGATGTTGCGGCCGCCGATGAGCAGCTCCCGCACCGTGCCGCCAATCCACGGGATGGACGCCGCGATGTTCGTGCCCACCGTCACCGCCCAGAAGGCGAGCTGGTCCCACGGGAGCAGGTACCCGGTGAACGACAGGAAGAGCGTCAGCAGCAGCATCGCGACGCCGATGACCCAGTTCCACTCGCGCCGCTGCCCGCGGCCCACGCCGTTCTTGTACGCGCCGGTCAGGAACACCCGCACCAGGTGCAGGAAGACCGCGATCACCATCCCGTGGGCGGCGATGCGGTGCACGGCGCGGATCCACGACCCGAAGGTGATGACGAACTCGAGGTCCTTGATGGACTGGTAGGCGCGCTCGACCGACGGCACGTACAGGAACAGCAGCGGCAGGCCCGACAGGATGAGCAGGAAGAAGAGCGCGCCGGTGATGGTGCCGAGCCAGTACGAATAGGACCACGCCATCGAGGCCTTGCTGACCTTGGCGGGGAACCAGTGCAGCATCAGGTTCGAGGCGACGGCGTCGCCCGCCTCGCGGTCCGACTGCGGGCGGTAGCTCCAGAGCGGCGCCTCGTGCAGGCCGGGCGCTTCGGGGGCGGTGCGTTCGAGCGGGGGGATCAGTGTGGCCATGGCGTCACCCGAGCGTCAGCCGGAAGTCGTGGCCCACTTCCGCCGCCAGATCCACGACGAGCTGCCCGTCGTCGGGCGCCACGGTGAGCCGGTACCACGCCAGCGGCTTCGGCGCCGGCCCCGACACGTTCGTCCCGTCGCCCTTGTACTCGGAGCCGTGGCACGGGCACATGAAGCGGTGCGTCAGCGTGAGCGGCGCGCCGCCAATCTCGGCCCGCTGCGGGTTCGACAGCGCCTCGGCGCGCACCGTGCAGCCCAGGTGCGTGCAGACCGCCGACACCGCGTGGAAGGTGTTGCCCTCGCGGAAAACGAAGAGCCGCTCGTCGGGCAGGAACTTCAGGCCGTCGGGGAAATCCGTCGGCACGCCCAGCTTGACCGTCGTGGGCGCGTCGTAGGAGACGTTCGGCACGAGCGACCGCATCGCGGCCGCGGTCTGCGTGACGATGGCGGCGGCGCCCGCGCCCGCGCCGAGCTTGAGCAGGAAGTCGCGCCGATCGGGTTTGTCGTGATGCTCGTCGCTCATGATGTCCAACGCTCCGTGATCGAAAACCGTTCCATCGTCATCGCGCCGGTGGGGCAGCGGATGGCGCACAGGCCGCAGCGGATGCAGCGGTGATCGTCCTTGATCATCGCGGCCAGGGGCATCTCGGGGGTGGCGTCCGCGCGCGCGGCCAGCGCCGCGCGCGTGGCGTCGTCGAGATCCAGCTCCTCGTAGGGCACAATCGCCAGGCAGTACTCGGGACAGACGTCCACGCAGCGGTTGCAGAGGATGCAGAGCTCGGGGTCGTAGATGGTCTGGACGTGGCACACGAGACACCGCGCCGCCTGGCGCCGGGCGGCCTCTGCGTCGAATCCCGTCTCGACCTCCGCGATGCCCGTGCGCCGATCGAGCGGCAGCGTGGGCGGCGGCTCGCGGTCGAGCCGCTCGAAACCGGCGATCATGCGGTAGCGCTCGGTGGGGATTTCTTCGATGGCAATCTCGGTCTCGATGTGCGCATGGTCGCCCGCGAGGTACTCGTGGATGGACCGTGCGGCGCGCTTGCCGTTGGCGATGGCCTCGATGAGGTTCCGCGGCCCGAAGGCGACGTCGCCGCCGGCATACACCCCGGGGGCCGACGTGGCGAGCGTCTGCGGATCGACCCTGACCGTGCCGCCCGGCGTGAGCTCGACGCCGTCGGCGTCCGTCAGGAACGACAGGTCCGCCCGCTGGCCAATGGCGAGGATGCACGCGTCGGCCTCGAGGATCAGCTCGTCGCCATCGTCGTACTGCGGGGCGAAGCGGCCGTTCTCGTCGAACACCCGCGTGACCGCCCTGAGGGCGATGCGTGACAGGCGTCCGTTGCCCTCGAAGCGGGCCGGACCCCGGCGCGTGACGAAGCGGATGCCCTCCTTCTTCGCCTCCTCGAACTCCTCATGCCCCTGCGTGGTGCGCAGCACCGGCATCTCGTCGAAGCTCTCGAGCGACACGATGGTGACGTCGGCGGCGCCGCCCCGCACGGCCGCCCGGGCCGAGTCGAGGGCTTCCTTCACGCGGGCGTCGGCGGCAGACGCCAGCGCGTCAACCTCCGCCTGGTCGAGGCCGCCCTCGCGCCCGATGCGCAGCGCCGTGCGCGCCGCGTCGAACGCCACGAAGCCGCCGCCGATGACCACCACCCGACGGCCCAGATCGAGCCGGTACCCCTTGTTGACGTTGAGCAGGTAATCCACCGCCTTGACAACGCCGTCGAGCTCGACGCCGGGGACATGCAGATCCCTGCCCTCGGACACCCCGACCGAAATGAACACGGCGTCGAACCCCTCGGCCCGCAGCTCTGACAGACCGAAGCCCACGCCGAGCCGTGTCCCGAGCTCGAGCGTGACGCCCAGCTTGACGATGCGGTCGATCTCGGCGCGGATGATGGAGCGGGGCAGGCGATACTCGGGGATGCCGAAGCGCATCATGCCGCCCGGCTCGTCGGCGGCCTCGAACACCGTGACGCCGTAGCCGAGGAGGGCCAGGTCGTGCGCGGCGGCGAGCCCGGCCGGGCCGGCGCCGATGACGGCAACCCGCCTTCGCCCGCCGATGCCGGAGAGGCGGGCTACGGCGGGGGCTTCGGCCGAAGCGTCCTTCGCATCCGCGCGCGAGCGGTAGAAGGCCATCGGCATGTGGCCCGCGTAGCGGTTGCCCTCGGCCGGCTTCACCTGGAGCAGCGCCTGCGTGTCGGGGCGGAGCGATTCGACGCCGTACTGTTCGGTGAGCGTGCGCTTGAGCGCGCGGATGGCCACGGGCGCGTCGATGGCTCCGCGGCGGCAGACGTCTTCGCAGGGTGCCGCGCACACGCGGCCGCAGACCGAGGCAAAGGGGTTTGGCGCCCGCGCCACGAGGTAGGCCTCCTCGAGGCGTCCCTCGGCGGCGAGCTGCACGTAGCGGCCCGCGTCGGTGGCGACCGGGCACCCCGCCTGACATTTGACCTGCCCCTTCCAGTGCGCGAGATCGGGCAGCGCGACGCGGACGGCCATCGGGCCTCCTTCTCCGTGCATCCTCTCGGTTTGCGGCGCCGCGTGGTATGACCGCGGTCATATTGCCGGGAATCCGGCATCCGCGCGCACCCCGGTGGAGGACTCGCCGGGAGGTGCCAACGGCGTGCCTGAGTGGCGCCAGATGATTCGTGGCCGATTTCCGCGCGGTGCCGCGCGGGACGGGCTGCGTCGTGCCGGGTCCCCGGTGGCGGAGGAAGGCCCGCGGGGTGGCCTAGAATCGTCCGGTGACCGACGAGGCAGGCATGGCGCTCGCGCTGGAGCAGGCACGCTGCGCGCAGGAAGCCGGCGAGGTGCCCGTGGGCGCCGTCGTGGTGCTGGACGACCGGGTGGTGGGGCGCGGGTTCAACCAGCCCATCGCCGCGGCCGACCCGACGGCGCACGCCGAGATCGTGGCGCTGCGCGCGGCGGCGCGCGAGGTGGGGAACTACCGGCTGACGGGCGCGACGCTGTTCGTCACCATCGAGCCGTGCATGATGTGCGTGGGCGCCATGGTGCACGCGCGCGTCGGCCGCGTCGTGTTCGGCGCCGTCGAGCCCAAGGCCGGCGCGCTCGGCTCGACGCAGCGCGCGCACGAGGCGCCGGGGCTGAACCACCGGCTCGAGGTGACCGGCGGCGTGCGGGCGGACGAGTGCCGGGCGGTGATGCAGGAGTTCTTTCGCGCCAGGCGTCTGAAGCCCGACGCCTGACGCCCGAAGCCTGAGGCCTGTCGGCTCGGAGGCTTGGAGGCTTGGAGACTTGGAGGGGTGGAGGCGTTGAGGGGTGGAGGGGTGGAGGCCTGGAGGGGTCGAGGGTGACCGAACGGCACATCACGGATGACGGGGTCGGGTTGGCGTACACGGACGAGGGGCCGCGGGGCGCGCCGGTGCTCATCCTGTCCAACTCGCTCGGCACGACACGGGCGCTGTGGGAGCGGCCGGCGGCGGCGCTCGCGACGACGTTCCGCGTGATCCGATACGACACGCGCGGGCACGGCGAGTCGGACGTGCCGGATGGCGACTACTCCATCGCGCGGCTCGGGCACGACGTCGTGTCGCTCATGGACGGCCTGTCGATCGCGCGGGCGCACGTGGCGGGCGTGTCGGTAGGCGGGCTCACGGCGCTCTGGCTTGGCATCCACGCGCCCGAGCGCGTGAACCGGCTGGTGCTGCTCAACACCGGCGCGGTGATCGCGACGCCGGAGGTGTGGCGCGAGCGCATCCAGACGGCGCGCACCGAGGGCCTGAGGGCGCTCGCCGATCGCGCCATCGGCCGGTGGTTCACCGAGGGCTTCCGCGCGCGCGAGCCGGAGACCTTCGAGCGCTTCCGCGCGGCGCTGGCCGCAACGCCGCCGGAGGGCTACGCGGGCTGCTGCGCCTCGATGCGCGATGCGGATCTCCGGCCCGACGCCGGTCGCGTCCGCGCGCAGACGCTCGTCATCGTCGGGCGCCACGATCAGGCCACGCCGCCGGCGCTGGGCGAGTGGCTGCGCGATCACATCCCGGGCGCACAGCTCCTGGAAGTGGACGCGGCGCACCTCTCCACGGTGGAGGCGCCGGAGGACGTGGCGCGTGGGATGGCGGGGTTTCTGGAAACGTGAAGGCGTGGAGACTTGGAGGCTTGGAGGGGTGGGGGCCTGGAGGCCTTCTCCTCGACGTGCGTTCAGGTGCACGGTACCTCGTCCGCCGACGGGGGCTCGGGCTCGTGGCGCTCACCTCGCTTGCCGTGAGCGTCGGCGCGAGCGCCGCCATCATCAGCGTGTCGAGCGCCGTGCTCGTCAGGCCGCTGCCGTACGACCGGCCCCAGGATCTCGTCCACGTCTGGCGTCAGGCTCCCGGATGGTCTGCCCGGCCCGACTTCTGGGACCCGCGGCGTCTGGCTCGTGGCGTGCTCACCCCGGCCATGATCGGTCGCTGGAAGGGGCAATCCCTGCCGTTCGCGGATCTCGCGATCGTCGAGAGCTGGGAAACCGGGTGGTCGCCTCGCATCGATCTCACGACGGGCGACGGCGTGGAGCGGCTGCGCGGCACCTTCGCGACGGCCAATGTGTTTCACGTGCTCGGCGTGCACCCCGCCGTTGGCCGCACCTTCCGCGAAGACGAGGTGGACGTGGCCGTGATCAGCGACCGCCTGTGGCGGCGGCGCTTTGGCGCCGACCCTCGCGTCGTGGGCCGGACGGCCTCGATGGCCGTGGGCCGCGCGAGGGAGCCGCGCGTCGTCGAGATCATCGGGGTCCTTCCGAGAGCCGTGCACTTCACGTATCCGGACGAGACGGAGATCTGGCTGCCGCTCGCGTGGTCGACGATCGACCGGGAGCCGCCGTTTGCCGCGCTCTACCGCGTGGTCGCGCGCCTCGGTCCCGGAACGTCGATCGAGACGGCGGAAGCCGCGATGGAGGCGTTTTCCGACCCAGCCGATCGCACGTCGCGCGGGCCGGCCCGCCTCTGGCTCGAGCGCGTGCACGACCACGCGGTTGGGTCGTCGAAGGGGGGCTTGTTCCTCGTCTCGGCCCTCACGCTCCTCGTCCTGCTGGCCGGCGCGGCGAACGCGGCCACGGCCTTCGCCGCGTCGACCGCATCCCGCGTGCGCGAGATGCGAATCCGCCGCGCGCTCGGCGCCTCGCCGGCTCGCCTGGCGCGCCAGGCGTTCACGGAGGCCGCGGCCATTGCCCTCGCGGCGGGCGTCGTCGGGGTCGCGGCCGTGGCGATCGCGCTGCCGGGCCTGCGGGCCATGGTACCGGCCGGGCTGCCCGGCGCGGACGCGATCGGGCTCGACGGGTGGACGCTCGTCGGCGTGTTTGCGGCGGTTGTGTTCAGCACCCTGGTCGCCGGGCTCATTCCCGCGTTGACCAATCTCGGCCATCGGGATCAGCGAACCCTCGAGGACTCGCAGACCACGACGATGACCCCCGGCGCACTTCGGCTTCGTGCGGGCCTGCTCGGTGCACAGTTCCTGCTCGTGACCGCGCTCCTCATCGCCGGCGCCATGCTCGTCCGCAGCTTCTGGAACGTCATGCACGTGGAGAAGGGGTTCGACGCCTCCGAGCAGGTGTTTGCGGCGGAGGTCCAGCTGATGCATCCCGCCTACCGCGACCAGGCGTTCAGCCGCTACGAGGGTGAACTGCTGAGACGCGTGCGGGAGCTGCCCTACGTGAAGGCGGCCAGCGTCACGTCGGCGATTCCGCTGCTCGGCACCGACGCGGTGCGCCGCCTGCAGCGTCCTGACGGACAGCAGATGTACGCTCACGTCAGGCACGTCGATCCGGCGTACTTCGATGTCATGGGAATCCCGCTCCTCCGCGGACGCCGTCTGACCGATGCCGATGCCGACGGGCGGGCCTGGGTGGCCGTGGTCTCCCAGGCGCTCGCTGACGCGCTGTACCCGGGAGCGGACCCGCTGGGTCGGTTCCTCGAAGGCCACTCGGGCACCCGGATTGTCGGCGTCGTGGCGGATGTGCGGGCGCGCTCGCTGCTGCAGCCGCCGACGCCGGCGTTCTACTGGCCGCGCGCACTCCAGACCACGAATCAGCTCTGGCTGGTGGTGCGCACGACGATGCAGGAGGCGCAGGTCGCGGCCGATCTGCGCCGGATCGTCGAAGGCGTGTACCCCGGGCAGCCCGTCCAGCGCCTGGCGACCCTCCAGCGGATTCTCGACGATACCGTGTCGGATCGACGCGCCTACGCCGTCATTGCGGGCGCCTTTGCGGCGATTCTCCTGGTGCTGACAGGCCTCGGCCTGTCCGGCCACCTCTCGCACGTCGTGGCCGAGCGGTCCCGCGACGTCGCGATTCGGAGTGCGCTCGGCGCATCCTCGCGGCAACGGGTGCAGCCGCTCGTCCGACATGTGGCCCAGGCGCTTGCCGGCGGCGTGGTCCTCGCGCCGGCCCTCGCGTACCTCTCGTTTCCGTTCGTCGAACCGTTCGTGTTCGGCATCGATCGGGCCGACACCGCCTCGTGGACCGCGGGCGCGCTGGTGGTGACGCTCGTCACGGTGGCAGCCCTCGCCGTGCCAGCGGCGCGCGCGCTCAAACTCGACGCCGCGGCAGTCCTGAAGTCGCTCTAAGATCGTTGATCTCTCGGGCCGGCGGCACGGAGCGTGTCGTCCGCGCGTGCCGCGCGTTGCGATGAGCGCGACGCCGACGCACCCGCCGCCAGGACCGCCGCGGCCAGCAGCGCCCAGAAGCTACGGCGCGGTCGCCGTCAGGATGCCGCCTGCAGGGGAGGCGAGATGCCAGACAACGACGGTTAATGTTATCGAGATTGGCCGCCGCGGCGGTCTCAAGAGCCGCCGGCGCCTCGATCCGCAGGCAGCCCGTGGGATGGTGCGGCTTCGAGAGGCGCGGCGCGCCTATCGGCGGTTTCATGCCCGGTGTTTCTGGTCGTGCGATCCGGATTATGTGGTGACGAAGGCGGACGTGCCGTGGGTGGCCGAGCAACTGAAGAAGCACGGCGGCCGCGCGGGCTGGATCGCGGGAGCCCGGCTGTGCCGCTGACCGCGCATCAGGAGGACGTGGCGCGGCTGCTGGCCAGGAACCCGTCCGGTCGTGGGCTGGGTGCTGCACCCGATCGACCTGGCGACCAACAAGCTCCTGGCGCTGGCGGGCCGTGACGAGCCCAGGGATTTTCTCGACATGCTCGACCTGCACGAGCGCACGCTGCCGATTGGAGCGTTGTGCTGGGCCGCGGCAGGGAAGGACCCTGGTTACACACCGCTCTCGCTGCTCGAGATCCTGCGGCGCCGCGGCAAGTACCACGCTGAGGACTTCGCCCGCCTCCATCTCGCCCAGCCCGTGGATCTGACCGCGTTGAAATCGCAATGGCTCGAGGCGCTGGCCGACGCCGATCGGTTCATCAGGAGCCGCCCGGCCGACGAGGTCGGCTGCCTGTACTACTCCGCCAGCCTGGAGCGGTTCGTCGCACCGGGTCCTGGCGGCCCGTCCGACGCGGTCCCCCACTTCGGCCGCCCGGCCGGGATTCTGCCGCGGGTGATCGACGACGGCGCCTGACGGGCCCGGCCCTTCCTGAACGCGTGCCGGTTAGCGCCGAGGTGGACCGCCTAGGGCCAAAGCCTAGAGCCCAGAACCTGAAAGCTCGACGCCCGAAGCCTGAAGCCCGAAGCCCGGAAGCCCTCTATCGCGCCCGCACCGACGTCGGCGGCTGTGCGTGACGTTCCGTGGCGATGAGCGCAACGCCGAAGCACGCGCCCGCCAGGACCGCCGCGGCCAGCAGCGCCCAGAAGTACGGCGCGGTGGCCGTGAGGATGCCGCCGAGCACGACCACGCTGAGGCCGCCGAACTGGGCGGTGGGGTTGGCGTTGAGGTTGAGCACGCGCTCGCGCCGGCGGAAGGCCAGCGTGCGGCTGACGGCCTCGAGCGGCTGTGCGTCGAGGAGGCGGATGGGGCGGATGTCGCCCGCTGGCCGCATGGCGGCCGCCGCGAAGGCGCCGATGACCTGGCGCCACACCCACGCGCGCGAGCGCCCGCGCGCGTGTTCCTCGGCAAGATCGCCGGCCAGGGGCTCGCTGTCGGCGACGAACCGTTCCAGGAGCCAGAGCGCGACGCGGGGCGTGGGACGAGGCGTCATGGCTGCACCTCCCGAAGCTGGGGCAGGCCGCGCCAGAGCGCGGTGAGCGCGCCCCGGGTGACCTTCACCGCGTTCAGTCCACGGGTCGTGACGCGAAAGTAGCGCTTGGCGCGGCCGCCGCGCTGGGCGGTGGGCTCGCCGGTGCGCGAGGCGACGAGCCCCTGCTGCTCGAGCCGCGCGAGCGCCGCGTAGGCGGCGCCGAGCTGGACCTTCCGCCCGCCGGTGGTCTCGATCTCGCGCGCGATCTCCACGGCGTACGCCTCGTCGCCGATGCGGAGGATGGCGAGGAGGAGCATGAGCTCGAAGTCGGTGAGGAGGTCGCGGGGCATTTGTTCGTATATTGTGAAGAAAAGACCCAGGGGTGTCAAAGGGGGGAGGCTTCGAGGGGTGGAGGGGTGGAGACGTACCGGGGGCGCCACGCCCCCATCCCTCCAAGCATCCAGCCCTCCCAAGCCTGCTATAATCAACGTCTTCCCCCGCGCGGAGAGGTACCGAAGTGGTCGTAACGGGGGCGCCTCGAAAGCGTCTTGTCGCGCAAGCGGCACGTGGGTTCGAATCCCACCCTCTCCGCCATAACTTAAACGCTGAAAATAAAGCACTTACGTTGAGCGCGAACTTACGCGTGCTCAATACGTGCCCTTCGTGCTAGCTTCTGGCATGGCGCTGAGGCTGATCAGGCGTCACCTGAAGGATTGTCCGCACACGTCCACGAGGTACCGGCGCTGCCAGTGCCCAATTCACGTCTACGGCACGCTGGGCGGCCAGACCATTCGCCGGGCATTGGACCAGACGTCTTGGGAGGCCGCCACTGAACTGATCCTCGGCTGGACTGCGTCTGGCGAGATCGGGGTCGTGAAGGCCGAGGCGCCGAGCGTCCGCGACGCCATCACCAAGTTCTTGGCGGACCTCGACGCCCGGCACCTGGGGTGGGAAGCGAAGCGGAAGTACCGCCACCTGCTCGAGGATCGAATGCTGAGCTGGTGTGAGTCCAAGGGGCTCTCCAACCTGCGCCAGCTGACGGTCGATGCCCTCCGCCAGTTCCGGCAGTCGTGGAAGGACAGCCCGCTCTACGCCACGAAGAATCTGGAGCGCCTCCGCGCCTTCCTCCGCTTCTGCCAGCAGGCCGGCTGGATCAAGCAGAACCCGGCGACGTCGGTGAAGCCGCCGAAGGTCACGGCAAGCCCGACGCTCCCGTTCTCACGCGACGAGATGAAGCGCATCATCGCCGCCTGCGACGAGTACGGCGGCAACAAGGATCGGATTCGCGCGTTCGTGTTGACCATGCGCTTCACGGGGCTCCGGATCGGTGATGCGATTCGGCTGTCCAAGAGCCAGGTGTCGAACGGCACCGTGTTCGTGCGGACCGCGAAGACGGGCCAGGCGGTCACCGTGCCCGTGCCGCCGCAGGTCGTCCAGGCCCTCGAGAAGGCGGACAGCGGTTCGGAGCGGTACTTCTGGACGGGCGCGAACATCCGATCGGCCGTGTCGAATTGGTCGCGGTACCTCGGACGCGTGTTCGAGCTCGCGGACGTCAAGGATGGTCACTCGCACCGGTTCCGCGACACGTGCGCCGTCGAACTGCTGCTCGCCGGGGCGTCGGTCGAGGACGTCGCCACGATTCTTGGCAACACGCCGCAGGTGGTGGCGAAGCACTATGCGCCGTGGGTCAAAGAGAGGCAGCAACGTCTCGAGAAGTTGGTGAGGCAGAGCTGGGGTGAAGAAGGGTAGGCTACCCTTGCGCATTCACGGCACCGGCCAACTCAACCCGGGCGATGCCCCTTCCAATGCTGACGAGATCCGAGTACGAGCTTCTTGCGACGAGCCTGCGCCAGCTACGGGCAACGGGACTCGATGGCCTCGAGGGACTGGTGCGACGGCTTGTCAGTCTCGCCACCGGAACGGAGTTTGTCTTGGCCCGTTCTGGAACGCAGGGCGGACGGGACATGTCGTCGTCCCGAGACGGCAACGCGAGGATCGCTGTCGAGTGCAAGCGGTACTCCGAAGATTCGGACCTCGATGAAACGGAGATCAAGGGCAAGCTTGCGACTGCCGCCACCGACATTCCGGACCTTGACCTCTGGGTCCTGGCCGCGACTCGAACTGTGAGCGACCAGCTTCATCGCGGCCTTGAAGAAACGGCCGAGCGTCTGAATGTTGACGTTCTGGTACTGGCTCTGAACGGCGCGGATGGAGGAAACCTCGCCACGATCTGCGCCCTCGATCCAGGTGTGGTTGCAGAGGCGCTACAGCGCTCCGGCATCGCATCGGCAGGTCCGGTGGGTGAGCTGCTCGACCGCGCTCGGGCTAGGCCTGAATTCAGTAGCGAGCGCGATGAGCTCGCGAAGGGCCTCAACGGTGGTATCGGCCGTGCGTCTGTTGCCAGACGGCTGGCGACGGCGCTGAACAGTGCGTTTACCTCCGCACCGCAGTCCAGGGCAGCATTTGGTCAGGCCCTAGACGTCGAGGGCCAAGCTGCACGCGGGCTGCTTGTTGGTCGCAGTGCCGTGGCGCTTCGGCTCGAAGAATGGTTCACATCGTGGTCCGTGCACCGCACAGGAATAGCCCTGGTCGGAGACGAAGGCGACGGAAAGACGTGGGCGCTCGCTACTTGGCTCGCTTCGCGCATCAAGCCGAACGGCGATGGGCCAATCGCCTTGTGGGTGCCGTCCAAAGATGCCACGGCGGACGAACTTCCAGACCTCATCGCACAGAACCTTTCACGGCGTCTAGGGCAAAGTTCAGAGCGGTGGCGCGACAGGGTCATCAAGTGGGCCCAGTCCGGGCACAGCAACGGGCCGCTGTTGCTTCTCGTCCTCGACGGAATCAACGAACGCCATCACCCGCAGTGGTGGCGTCGAGTGATCGAACAACTAGCTGCGGAGCCATGGGGAAGCGCCATCGCGCCAATCGTCACGACGCGCCCCAGCTATTGGCCAAAGGTCGCCGGGTACTCGCACATCAATTGGCTCCAGGTGCAGGTCTCTGGATACGACGAATCGGAGCTTGACACGGCACTCTCGCAGAGGGGCCTGACGCGCAAGGACTTGCCGCCCGAGATCTACCCTCTGGTCCGCAGACCGCGATACCTTGAACTCGCCGTTCAGCACAGGACCGCGATGGTCGCCAGTGGAGACATTACTGTCCCCAGGCTCATCTATGAGGATTGGCGTGACCGGGAGTCTCGGCGGGCCGGCCTGGCCTCCGAGGCAGAATTCCAGCAAGCGATCGCTACGCTGGCCGGAATTCAAAGGGAGCGTCAGCGCCTTGAGGCTGCAGATCTTCAGGTTGCGACGGCCGGCAGCGAGTATGGCGCGCTACTCGGCGAACTGCAGACTAGCGGAGTCCTCGTTCCGGAGGGGCGGCACTGGAGGGTGGAGCCAGCCCGTCTGGCACTCGGTCTAGGGCTGCTGCTCGTCGAGCGGCTCTCCCATGACAACGAGGGCCGCCAGCCGTCAGAGGTACTGGAGTCGTGGCTGGAACCGGCACCAGACGTCGATCTAAAAGCAAGCATCGTCGAACACGCGTTAATTCACTCCCTTCGGTCCTCGACCTGCCCAACCGAAATCAGAAGCTTGCTGATAGCGAAATGGCTTGGCATGCGGAATCAAGAGGCGAGGCTGGGGACCGCAACGGCTTCCTACTTCCTGTTGGATCCGGCTGCGTTCTTGTCCGCGGCGGAGGCACTCTGGTCTGATGACATCGATGATGCCTGGGCCGAAGAAGTGCTCAAGGACGCACTCGAACGAGTCGCGTCCTCCGAGACGGTTCTGGCTCACCTCGTTCCTGCTTTCGAGCGCTGGATGGGCCTTGTACTCGACCATGACGAGACCCGTGATCGTGGGGCCACGTACAGATCCCGCCTGGCCCAGCTGTCGGAAGAACTTGGACGCGAAGTGACCTCAGGCCCCCTACAGCATGGCGGGGCGACACTCACCGTGGTTTCGGACCCCGGACTCCTCCGCCTCTCCCGACTCGCTCTAGCGATCATCTCGACGACCGATCGTCGCCCCTTCGCACACGCCCTTGCGACGGGATACTTGGCCGATGCACTCGACGATCGATCCAACGTTGCTGAGCTGTGCCGATGGGTGATTCGGACGGCTGGCGAGAATCTCTGGCCGCTTCTGGAGCCCGAAGGTCGGCGGTTCGCGGCAGCAGGATCGACAGCAGGACGCCAGGCAGCGTACCGCCTGTTCACTAGCGTTGGTACGGCGGCGGCTTTGGACCTCCGAGCCGCGATTCCCGACGACACGTTCCCCACCTCGGCGCTCCTCACCCGCTACGAGCAAGACCCGTGCATTGCAGGGTTTGCCTGGCGGACAGAGCACTGCTCGCGATGTGCTGGGAGAGACGACGTTCCGGTGCGAATCATGGCGCAACAGCTGGCCAAATGTGTTCGCGATCCCACGTTCGCGGTGCCTCAGAACACGGTAGATCGATTGGTCGCCGCTGCCGAGACTATCGACACTCAGAACGTATGGTCCAGCGTAGGTCAGACGGAACACGACCTGTCCTTTGACACAGTCGAAGCCGTAACGGCAAGCTGTGCACCGTCAGCGCTAGCAGACGTGGTTCGCAGGCTCGCAGTGGAAGTGCGATCGAGAGAGGAGCTGGCACTTCGACAGCTGGCGTACCAGCTTCGGCGGTTCCGTCTTGCACTGACCCCGGCTGAGATGTCCGCGATCAGGCTGACGTGGGACCGTCTTCGAATCGACCGAGTAGATGAAGACAAGGAAGCTACCAGGGCTGAGCACGCGCTGTTCGACCTATTGCTCTCTGGAATGAGCGCTGGTGAGCAGTTGGATGGGTTGCTGAAGCGGCCCAGAGAAGCAAAGCTCTACACAAGTTTCGGCAACCACTTCAAACCGTTGGCCTGGGGCGAATTGCGAGAACGCCTGCAGCGCGCGCAGCACGAGCACGAAACCGCATGCATCTTGGCGCTCGCCTGCTCGCATCCGAAGACGGTGCCAAACGAGGCTGGAGACGACCTGACGCCTTTGCTTGGAAGCGGCGACGCCCTCGTCCGCTACCTCGCCTTTATGCTCATCTACAGAGCTGGGCTCGAGTCGGCGGGGAAGGCTCTTTCTGCGACTGAGTGGCGCGCCGGCGTCGTCGATGGACGACTTCCACCGGAGGATCACTGGGGAAGCCTCGTCCTCGCTCGGTGGGGAAGAGACCTGACCTACGACGAGCTGCGTGAGAGGGTTGCGCCGACGTACCTGGGCGAGGCTGTGTCCGCACGTGGATTTCGTCCGAATGAAGTCACTCTCTACGCGGAGGACCTTGACGAGGCTTGGCGGCACTGCAGCCGAGAGCCGGAGACGCCGTACCCGAGCATCGAAGTCACCGGGCGCCAGTCCCAGTCGGCGGACCTCGAACTGCCCCGCGTCCCGATCAGCGAGTTCTCGAAGACGATTACCTTCCAGGCCCGAGGCTCGACCTGGGGTGGGAAGCCCAGCGAACCTCCACCAGGGGATCTTCTGAGTGGGCCGTCAGATGCCGAGCTCCAGTCAATGCACACCCGACTTGGCGAGGTCCTCGCCGAGCAGCGCGAGGCTCGAAATCACTGGTTCGCTCGCCGCTTCAGTACCAAGGGGCTCAAGGAAGTCATCCTGGCTCGGCCCGATCTAGTTGACCGGTGGCTCGGCGGACCTTCAGGACTAGCGGCGGTCGGTGCGAGAACATGGCTGGCTCGGAGCTTCTACGAATCGCTTTGCGAAGTGCTGCTATCGACGGACCCGGTGAAGGGATCGGCCCTGTACGAAGCCCTTTGTGAAACGCAGGGACCCGTACATTTCATCGACGAAGACACAGAAGTGCCGATCTTGGACTTCGTGCTCTTTGGAGCGCCGGACTGCAATGCCGTCAGAGTGCTTTGGGAGTCCCACCTCGAAAGGGCAGCTTCTGATCGGGACTTGCTCGTGCTTGCCGCCCTGGCAGCGCACGGGCCCGCATCGCCGTGGCTCTCCGAGCGAATCGAGATGGACCTGGCTAGCGAGAACCCGTTGTTCAAGGTCAGGGCCTTGCGCCTTCTCGGATTTGGCAGCGACGGCGTGCCGAAGAGCTTGCCAACGGGCCCCGCTGATGCACTTGAGTGGCAACAAGAACAGTTGACCGCTGCGGTGAAGGACCAGAATGTTGGGGAATGGGCGCGACGGTGGTTCGCGACGTTCGTATCGACCGGCTCCGATGACGTTGCTCTGGGTGCCTTCCGGATGTTCCTCCGCTGTGTCGACAGCCGATACGTGTGGTGGAGAGACGGCCTCGACGATCTGGCACCGCATCGGCGGAGCTTCTTGGCGTCCGCAGCCGACGACATCGAAGGGGCGATCAAGAAGAACGAGGAGAAACTTCGCAACCAGTTCCTTGGAATGCGCGTGGCAAGACGCCAAGTGTGGCCGTGGCTGTAGCCGGCGGCAAGCGTCTGCCCGCTGGAAAACGATGCACGCCGGCCTGCTCACTAGGTAAGAACTTCCTGGCCGGGAGAGGTGCCGCCAGCAGCTCGTCCGTGTAACTTGTTGGCTGCCAGCGCCTCCGCCGCCAGCTGGTGAACGCTGGCATACCGGCACGTAACCTGCAACAGCGGGACCGCTACCTCTGCCCGGATTCCCCCCGGCAAATCATCTGGATGTCCGTCTGCCTGCTGCGTTAGCTATGCGATAGCTTGCACACAATAGTTGCAGAATCTGCGTACGTCTGTACGCAGGATCTGCGTACCTACTTCCTGTTCGGCCCGCCCTCTTCCTTCGTCGCCCGGCGATGCTTCGCCCACCGGGCCTGCGCCGCCAGGCTCAGGGCCTTGCTCCTGTCCTCGGGACTCACGTTCCTCCAGCGCGCCGTGCCAAGGCCAACGGCCTGCCGTTTTATTGGCGAAGGCGACAGTTTTCGGCTGGCGATGTCGAGCAGCTCCAGCCCGAGATCGAGGAGCACCTCGGGAGGGAGGCCGCTCTGCCTCATGATCCGGCGCAGCGTCATCGTGCGACGCACGCCGAGAAGGCGGGCGAATTCCACGGGAACTTGCGGGGTGGCTGGGGAGCCAGTTTTTCGTGTTGACATGCGATTGCTCGTACTGCTAGATCAACTCTAGCAGGGTGCTGAAAAAGTGACTCGCGGGGGATCGACAGATCGATTCCGCCGTACTACCATGCTCGCACCAACTCTGAAAGGAGCCTGCGAGTGCGCGGACCCGACGAACAGACCCACGACAT
>JBFMCA010000083.1:0-21588 GCA_040754955.1 Acidobacteriota bacterium
CGGGCCTATTTTTACGATCGACGTAAAAATAGGCCCGACCCCGAATTTCCCTACATCCAGCCCTTGCGCATCGCCGCACGGTCGAGCGCCGTGCCGCGCAGATACACGGCCGAGATCCGGCGCGTGTGCCGGATGTCGTCAATCGGGTTCGCGTCGAGCACCAGGAAATCCGCCGTGTTGCCCTGCCGGATGGTGCCGGCATCCTCGAGCCCCAAGAGCGCGGCGGAGTTCCGTGTGGCCGCCACGATCACCTGGTGCGGCGTCATGCCCGAGATGACCATGTCCTCCATCTCGGCGTGATGACTCCACGCCACCATGCCGTCGGTGCCGAAGGCGATGGGGACGCCCGCGGCGTTCAGCTTCGCGAGGTTCCGCGCCTGGATGCCAAAGGCCGCCTGCGCCGCGGGCCGGTCGGTGGATGCGGCCTGCAGCTTCTCGAGCTCGCCCGCCGGCAGGCTGTCGGCCAGCCACGCGAAGTCGGCGACGACGCCCCGGTCCGGGAGATTCGGGACCAGCACGACGTTCGGCCGCGCCTTGAACAGCGCCATGATCTCGTCGTCCACGTCCATGTCACGCACGCCGTGCGCGAAGGCGTCGACCCCTGCCTTGAGCAGGCCCTTCGCGTCCTCGAGCGTGTAGACGTGCGCGGTCACCTTGATGCCGTGCTTGTGCGCCTCGTCGATAACGGCGCCGTACAACTCGGGCGTGAGCTTCGGGTACTTGCCGTCCCGGTCGTCCACCCAGATCTTGATGAAGTCCACCTTGCGGGCGGCCTGCTCCTGCACCGACTTTCGCGCCTCGGCCGGGGAGTTGACCCAGTACGGCACGTCGGTGCGGCCCGGCTCGGGCCGCGTGATGCCGCGACCGGCGGTGAAGAGGCGCGCGCCGCCCGCGATGGGCGACTGGCGCACCTGGAACGCCACGTCGTTGCCGTCGAGCCCCAGGCTCATGAGAACCGTGGCGCCGAAGTACGCCTTCCGGCGGAGCTGGTCCTCCAGCTCGGCGCGTTCCGTGGCCGGGTGCGTGTGCGTGTCGATGATGCCCGGCATGACGGTTTTGCCGGCGAGGCTGACGCGCGCCGCGCCCGCGGGCGCGGTCACCTGCCCGACCCGGCCGACCGCGCCAAAACGGCTGCCCTCGACGATGAAGGCGGCGTTGTCGATCGGGGCGGTGCCGTCGCCCACGATGAGGCGGGCGCCTTCAAAGAGCGTCACGGATGGCGCCTGGGTTTCGATCGCCGCGGCGAGCGGCCACCACAGCAGTCCGGCGGTGACCACGAGGATTCGAGCGCGCACCATATCGGCCTCCCGCGCGGGGTGTTCCGCGCCGCGCCACTATAGCCTGTTTGCGCGCGTGCGAACCGCCAGGTGCTGAGGAAGCGCGCGGACGAACCAGACGCCAGCGGCTCGAACATGCGGCGCGACGGGCGCCGTCGGTGTCCGTCAGTGCACGTCGGGCCCCGTCGGCGGGGCGGCGGGTCGGGGGGAGGGCGTCACGCCACCAGATCAGTCCCGCCCGGCAATGGCAGGCAAACCATCCGCCACCTGGTGTAGAGTGCGCCCATGCTGATGCTTGCCACCCTCACGCTGTTGCTCGCGCTCGATACCCAGCAGGCCGCCGCGCAGGGCGCCGCGCCCGGCACGTTCATCAGCAAGGAGGATCACGAGGCGGTCCTCAAGGAGCAGATCGCGAAGGGCGTCGTCGATCAGCCCATCAGGATCGTCGACGCCCACGGCGGCCGCGCCTCGGTGGCGATGCTCCACCGCGTGAAGCCGGAGAGCTCGTCGCTCATCCACAACACGGTCACCGAGACCTACTACATCGTCTCGGGATCGGGCACGCTCGTGACGGGCGGGCGCCTGGTCGATCCCAAGCCCATCGACCTCACCCGCCTCAACGTCGGGCTGGGCCAGAGCGGCGCGCGCGAGGGCGGCGAGAGCCGGCGCGTGAAGCCCGGGGACATCATCGTCATTCCCGCGGGCACGCCGCACGGGTTCAGCGCGCTCGACGGGCCAATCAGCTACCTGGTGTTCCGCTTCGAACCGCGGTAGCCGCCGCGAACGCGGCCTCGAGCCCCAGCGGCATCGCCAGCGTGGCGTTGGTCTGGTGGTTCGCGCCGCTCACGACGTCGGCCTGCCAGCGAAGGCCGGCGGCCTCCGCGTGGACACGCAGTACCGCCTCCGCCGACCGGAACGCCGCCGTCATCTTCGCGTTCTCCTCCGACCCCAGGCTGAGATAGAGGACCCCGTCGAGCGCCGGCGCCTGCTTCAGGAACGAGGCCAGGCGCCCGACGATGGCCTCGCCGTCGCGCCAGAGCGCCGGGCTGTGCGCGACCCGGGCCTGAAAGAGGTGCGGCTTCTCGATGAGCGAATAGCACACGAACAGGCCGCCCCGCGAGTGGCCGGCGAGCGCCCGCAGCCCGGTGGTCCGGTAGCGGCCCTCGACAAACGGGATGAGCTCCTGCTCCAGGAACGCGAGAAAGCGATCGGCCGCGCCGCGCGGGCTGTCGGCCACCTCCGCGTCCTGCGCCATGTACGGCGGCGTGTAATCGCGCTGCCGGCCTTCGCCGCTGACGTTCGGGATGCCGACGACGATCACCTCGGGCATCACGCCGATGCGCGCCATCACGGCGGCGCTCTGGGCGGCCGGCACGTCGAGCGACGAGCCGTCGAGCACGTACACGACCGGATAGCGGCGCGCCGGCTCCCGGTGGTAGCTGTCGGGCAGCCGGACGATGAGGTTCCGCCGCTCGCCCAGCAGGGCCGATTCCAGCGACGGGAGCTCGACGAACTCGGATGGCATGAGGCGCCCGCGTCGGTAGTCGGCCACGAGCGCCGTGGCGGCGACCGACACGGCGCACGTCGCCGCGAGCGCAGCAGTCAGATGCAGTTTCATCGCGCAGTCCTCTCAGTCGTAGCAATCCACGACACGGCACAGGCCGCCGTCAGCAGCAGCGCAGCAATCGCGGCCGCGGGCGTCACATCCGGCGCCGCCGGCGCCACCGGCAGCAGTGCCGCGGTGGCCGCGGCGAACCCGGACGCCGCGGCACACGCGGCCCCCAGCACCCACCTCCGGCGTCTCGCGCGGCGCTCGACCCGCGCCCGCAGGCGCGCGGAAAACCCGCCATCGGGCAGGGGGCGATCATCGAGGCGTTCGCGCAGCCAGCCGTCGACGTCGTGCCCGCTCATGCCTCGTCTCCCAGCGGCGGCGCCCCGGCGGCGCGCGCCAGCCTGGCCCGGCCTCGTCGAATCAGCGTCTTCACCGTGCCGAGCGGCGCCTCGAGCACCTCGGCAATCTCCGCATGCGTCAGCTCGTGCCGGTAGTGCAGCACGATGGCCGACCGTTCTTCGGGACGCAGCGCGTCGATCAGCTGATCGAACGTGCGCGCGTCCTCGACGCGCCCGCCGACGTCCTCGCCCGACGACATGTCGTCGGTGAGCGGCACCGGGGTGCCGTGCCGGCGGCGCTCGTCGGTGACGAACTCCTGGTAGGCGATGCGGAACAGCCAGCTCAGGAACCGCCCGCGGCCCTTGAAGCTCCCCAGGTGTCGATACGCCTTCCAGAACGTTTCCTGCGCCAGGTCGTCGGCGCGGCTCGCATCGCCGGACGTCAGGCGGCGGAGGAATCCCCGAACCGACGCCTGGTGCCGCGACACCAGCGCCGCGAACGCGTCGTGGTCGTCGAGCGCAACGACGCGGCCGATCCAGCCGGCCTCCTCGACGTCGGCGTCACCGCGATCGGCCATCCAGGATCCGGAACAGCAGGAACACGATGCCGAGCGCGATCGGGACCAGGCCAAAGAGCCAGGCCGTGCCGCCGATGAGAAAGGTGGCAACCGACCACGACAGGCCGACGGCGATGAGGAGGGCCCCGCGTCGGAGGTCCAGGTCGGCCTGCGTCACCACGCCGGCCGTCTTGAGCAGGTCCTCGCCCGAGAGGCCGCGGTCCACGAGCTTCTGGATGGTGCGCTCCTGCTCGATGCGCAGCCGCCCGAAGACGTACACGCTCACGGCGAGGATGACGGCGACGCCGCCGATGACGGCGTAGGCGATGGATGGCTGCATGGCGTTCGTCCCCGGCCACGCCCGGCGCGGGCGTGGGCGCGTCCTGCCAGACAGAACGTACCGCAGGGGCGGCTGGATTCAGCGCGCGAAAAGCAACGGGCAGCGGGACCGGCGCGAGGTCGCTGGCGTGGCCGCTGCAATGGTTACGAAAGACTTCGACGAGTTGTTCGCCGCATTCAACGCCCGCAACGTTAGGGCGGTGGTTGTCGGCGGATATGCTTTCGCGTTTCACGCGAAGCCCCGCTACACCAGAGACATCGGCGTCTTCATCGAGCCGACAACCGAGAACGCCATGCGCGTGCTGGCGGCGCTCGACGACTTCGGTTTTGGCGGTCTGGGCCTCACCCTCGCCGACTTTTCGACCCCGGGCCAGACGATCCAGCTCGGCATGCCTCCCAACCGCATCGACCTGCTGACGGTGATCGACGGCGTCTCGTTCGACGAGGCGTGGGCGGGTCGCGTGGCAGGCCGGTATGGCGGGCAGCCGGTCCACTACATCGGCCGGGTCGACCTCATTCGGAACAAACGCGCCAGCGGACGACCGCAGGACCTGGCCGATCTGGACGCGTTGGCATAGCCGGCTGTGCGTTGGCCGCCGCGCAAGCCGACCCTTGCCGCCGTCGCCCCCGACTGGCTGTCGACGAACGGCGTCGGCCAGACGTCCTCAGCAAGTCGCTCCACGCATGGCGGGCGTCGCTGGTGGTGGGCCTCGCCGACCGCGACGCTGGCAGCCGCCCTCGGCACTCCCGGGCGCACGGCCGTGGAGAACTCGGCGTTACAAGTGTTGGCAGGTATGGCGCGCGGCGCCTGGAGGCCCGCCCGCGCGGCGCGCGGCCGGGCGATAATCTGACGCGATGGAGGGAGCCCGTCCCGCGGCCCCCGCGCCGCCCGACACCACGCCGGTGCGCGCCGGGCACCAGCTCGACGAAGCGGCGCTCGCGCGTGTCCTGGCCGACCGTCTCGACGGCTTCCGCGGCCCCGTGACGGTCCGCCAGTTCGAGGGCGGACAGTCGAATCCCACGTACCTGCTCGAGGCGGCAAGCGGCCGCTACGTCCTGCGCAAGAAGCCGCCGGGCCGGCTCCTGCCGTCCGCGCACCAGATTGAGCGCGAGCACCGCGTGATGTCGGCGCTCGCCGCCTTCGACGTCCCGGTGCCGCCGACGCGGTTCCTGTGCGACGACGCGTCGATCATCGGCACGCCGTTCTTCGTCATGGACTTCGTGCCGGGACGTGTGTTTCGGGACCCGCGCCTCCCGGGCGTGTCACCGGCCGATCGCGGCGCGATGTACGACGACATGGTAGCCGTGCTGGCGCGGCTGCACGGCGTGCCGGTGGCCGAGGCCGGCCTCGCGGACTACGGCAAGGCCGGCAACTACTACGCACGCCAGATTGCGCGGTGGAGCCAGCAGTTCGTCGCCGCGAAGACCGACGAGCTGCCCGCGATGGATCACCTCATGGCGTGGCTGCCCGCCCACGTGCCGGCGGACGACGAGACGACCATCGTGCACGGCGACTACCGCGTCGAAAACCTGCTGTTCCATCCCACCGAGCCGCGCATCGTGGCCGTCGTCGACTGGGAGCTCTCGACGCTCGGGCATCCGCTGGCGGACCTGGCGTACAACTGCCTGACGTATCACCTGTCGCCGGCGCTGCTGGGCCGGGCGGCCGCCGGGGCGGACGAGGACGGCCTGCCGGACGAGGCGAGCTACGTGGCGGCCTACTGCGCGCGCACGGGACGCACGGTGGGCAACGACTGGCCGTTCTACCTGGCGTTCTCGATGTTCCGCCTCGCCAGCATCCTGCAGGGCGTCTACGCGCGGGGCCTCCAGGGGAACGCGGCCTCGGCCCACGCACTGGAACGCGGTGCGGCGGCGCGACACATTGCGGAGAAGGCCTGGGAGGTGGCCAGCCATGGCGTTCGATGAGACGCTCGCCCGCCGTGTGCGCGCGGCGCTGGCCGGACGGACGGACCTGGTCGAAAAGCACATGTTCGGCGGCGTGTGCTTCATGGTCCGCGGCCACATGTGCTGCGGCATCGTGGGGTCGTCGCTGATGGTGCGGCTCGGCGCCGCGGAGGCCGATCGTCTGGCCGACGAGCCGCACGTGCGGCCCATGGACTTCACGGGCACGCCGATGCGCGGGTTCCTCTACGTGGACGCGGAGGGCCTCGCCACGCCAAAGGCGCTCGGGCGCTGGGTGGATCGCTCGGTCGCGTTCGCGGAGTCGCAACCGCGCAAGGCGGTGAAGTCCGAGCACTCGCGCGCCGCGCGATCGCCGCGGCGGCGCACCGCGCGGCGGTGAACGGCGGCGCGGTTGCGTGTAAGATCGGCTCGCCCGCGAGGGGGCCGACTCTGATGAGACGCCCGACGCCAGCTGCACGCCGTGCGCGGCGCGGCGGCGCGACACATGGCCGAGCAGGCGGCCCGGCGCGCGCGATCAGACGGGCGCCAGCGTCATCCGATCCAGGCCCGGCACCCGCTCGAAGTCACGGTCGAAGGTGACGAGCGTCCCGCCGCAGTCGAACACGGCGGCGGCAATCCAGATGTCGTTGACGGGCAGCGGCGTGCCCGCGCGCTTGAGCGCCGCGAAGATCCGTCCGTAGCGGCGAGCCACCGTCGCCGTGATGTCGAGTCGATCGACAAAGGGCTCCGTGAGGAAGTCCTCGAGGGTGCGCCGGTTCTCGAGCGTCCGCGTGCCCAGTTCGAAGGCGGCCTCCAGTTCGCCGATCACGGTGGCGGGCACGACGACGCGCTCAGCCCGCGCCAGCGCGGCCAGCACGCCGGGATGTCCCCGGCGGAAGTGCGAGTAGGCCGAGGTGTCGAGGACGAGGTGGCCGAGACCGTCAGCGCCAGAGTTCGGCATCGATCGTCCGCTGCGCTGCCAGAGCGGCGTCGAACTCCGCTGCGTCGGCGTCCGTCCATGTGGCGTAGCGGGCAAGCCGCGCGCGCCGGGCGTCGACGCCCACGTGTTCGGCGAGAATGCCGACCACGACCGTGTTCAGACTCTCACCGCGCTCACGGCTCATCTGGTCCAGCCGCTCGCGGACGTCGTCGGGAACGTTGCGGATGGTGAGCTGGGTGGACATGCCTGCATGATAGCAGATTATTGCATGCATGTATTCACGCGCATGGAGGTGGGGGGCCACGCCGATGGTGCGGCTCGACGCGGCCGAGGCCGTTCGGCTGGGGGACGAGGCCGCGCGGGCGGTCCGGTTGACATATCGGTGCTGTGATTCGTATGCTTTTATGCATGCGGACGACGCTGGACATCGAGGACGCTGTGCTCGACCGCGCCCGCCGGCGGGCGGCGAAAGAGGGAACCACGCTGACGAGCGTCGTCGAACGCGCGCTGCGCCACTTCCTGGGCCACCGGGCCGAGCCGCCGCCGCCGCTCGCCGAGCGGTGGATTGTGGTCGACGGCCGACGCCCGCCTGACGTCGACATCGCGGACCGCGATCGCCTCTACGACGCGATGCGGGACGAGGGTCCGTGATCGCCGTCGACACGAACATCCTCGTCTACGCGCACCGCCGGGAGTTTCCGCAGCACGCCCGCGCGCTCGCGGCGGTGTCCGGGCTGGCCGACGGCGCGGACCTCTGGGCCATTCCCGTCGTCTGCATCTCCGAGTTCCTGCGTGTGACCACGCACCCCGGCATCCTGAAGCCGCCCTCGACCGTCGAGCAGGCGACGCAGGCCATCGCGGCCCTCCAGGCGTCGCCGTCGCTCCGCGTGTTGATGCCGGGTGAACGCCACATCGCCCTGCTCCTCCAGCTCACGCGGGACCGCGGCGTCACCGGGAATCTGACCTTCGACGCGCAGATCGTCGCGCTCTGTGTCGAGCACGGCGTCCGGGAACTGCTCACCGCAGACCGCGACTTCCAGCGCTTCCCGGACATCACCGTGCGCGCCCTGTGATGGCCGTCGCCGTCAGGGTGCGCCGCCGCCCTTCAGCTCGAGCTTCGCGATCGTCTCGAGGTGGACCTCGTCGGGGCCGTCGGCGAGCCTGAGCCCGCGCGCGTTGGCCCAGGCGTGCGCGAGGAAGGTGTCCTGGCTCACCCCCGCCGCCCCGTGCGCCTGGATGGCGCGGTCGAGCACGGCCAGCGCCACGTTCGGCGCCACCACCTTGATCATCGCGATCTCGCGGCGGGCGGCCTTGCTGCCCACCGTGTCCATCAGCTCCGCGGCCCGCATCGTGAGCAGCCGCGCCTGATCGATCTCGATGCGGGACTGGGCAATGGCCTGCCGGATACCACCCTGCTCGGCCAGCGGCCGCCCGAAGGCCACGCGCGACTTCACGCGCGCCGCCATCGTCTCGAGGGCGCGCTCGGCGACGCCGATCTGCCGCATGCAGTGGTGGATGCGGCCGGGCCCGAGACGCCCCTGTGCGATCTCGAAGCCCCGCCCTTCGCCGAGCAGCATGTTTGCCGCCGGCACCCGCACGTTCTCGAACGTGATCTCCGCGTGCCCGTGCGGCGCATCGTCGTAGCCGAACACGGTGAGCATGCGGCGAATGGTGACGCCCGGCGCGTCCATGGGCACCAGGATCATCGACTGCCGCTTGTGCGGCGGCGCGTCGGGATTGGACAGCCCCATGAAGATGGCGACCTTGCAGCGCGGATCGCCGGCGCCGGAGGTCCACCACTTCCGCCCGTTGAGCACGTACCAGTCGCCGTCGCGCGTGATGGTCGAACGGATGTTGGTGGCGTCCGAGGACGCGACGTCGGGCTCCGTCATGGCGAAGCACGACCGGATGCGGCCCTCGAGGAGCGGCGTCAGCCACTCGTCCTGCTGCGCCGGGGTCCCGTAGCGCGCCAGCACCTCCATGTTGCCGGTGTCCGGCGCCGAACAGTTGAACACCTCGGGGGCGAGCCCGGGCGAGCGGCCCATGATCTCGCAGAGCGGCGCGTACTGCAGGTTCGTGAGCCCCGCGCCGTGCCTGCGGTCGGTGAGGAACAGGTTCCAGAGCCCCTCGGCCCGCGCCTTCTCCTTGAGTTCCTCGACGATGGGCGGCACCTGCCAGCGGTGGTCGGCAATCTGCCGGCGGAAGAGCGCCTCGTTCGGGTAGATCTCGCGGGCCATGAAGGCCAGGAGGCGTTCACGCACCGTTCACCGCCCCGGCGCGAAGCGCCGTGTACAGCACCTTCCCCACAGCCGACTTCGGCAGGCTGTCGCGAATCTCGACCACGCGCGGGCGCTTGTACTCCGCCAGCATGCCGCGGCAGTGCGCCTTCAGTTCGTCGGGTGTCGCCGCCTGCCCGGGCCGGAGCACGACGACGGCCTTCACGATCTCGCCGTGGTAGGGGTCGGTGACGCCGACGACGGCGGCTTCCATGACCGCGGGGTGCAGGTAGAGCGCGCGCTCCACCTCGGAGGGGTAGACGTTGTAGCCATCCACGATGAGCATGTCCTTCTTGCGCTGGACGATGAACGTGTAGCCGTCCTCGTCCATGCGGGCCACGTCGCCGGTGTGGAGCCACACGCGCCCGTCGGCATGCGCGCGGAGCGCGATGGCCGTTTCGTCGGGGCGGTTCCAGTACCCCTTCATGACCTGCGGGCCCGCGATGCACAGCTCGCCGTTCTCGCCCGGCGCCACCTCGTCGGTGCCGGTGGCGAGGCTGACGATCTTCATGTCGGTGCCCGGCAGCGGCAGCCCGATGCTGCCCGGCTTCCTGCGGGCCAGGTGCGGCGTGGAGTGGGTCACCGGCGACGCCTCGGAGAGGCCGTACCCCTCGTTGAGCGGCACGTTGACCTGCCGCTCGAAGCGCTCGAGCACGTCGAGGGGCAGCGGCGCCGACCCGCTGTTGAAGACCTTCACGCGATCGAGGCCGTACTCGTGCAGCCGCGGGTGGTTGAGCAGCGACACGTAGATGGTGGGCACCGCCGGAACGTAGGTCGGGCGGTAGTCGCGGATCGCCGCCAGCACGACCTCGACGTCGTAGCGCGGCACCTGGATCTGCCGCGCGCCAATCCAGAGGCCCATCATGAGCCCCACCGTCAGCCCGTAGATGTGGAAGTACGGGATGACGAGCAGATGCCGGTCCTCCCCGCGCTCGATGCCGCGCTTGTGCCACAGCTCGGTCTGGATGACGTTGGCGAAGATGTTGCGGTGCGTGAGCATCGCCGCTTTCGGCACGCCGGTGGTGCCGCCGGTGTACTGCAGCACGGCCACATCCTCGTCCGGATCGATCGGCACGCGCGGCAGGTCCGGCCGCGGCGCCTCGTCGAGGAGGTCCGCCAGGCGCACGACGCCCTCAGCGGGCGCGGGCGCCTTCGCCACGCTCGCGTACTCGGTCAGCGCCGTCACGACGATCGTCTCGAGCGCCATGCCGTGCCGGACCGATGACACTGCCGGCACCAGCGCGTCGAGCGTCACGAGCATCCGGATGGCGGAGTCGCGGAGGATGAACGCGATCTCCGGCGGCGTGTACGCCGGGTTGATGTTGACGACGATGGCGCCGAGTCGCAGGACGGCGAAGACCGCGAGCGCGTATTGCGGGCAGTTGGGCAGCATGACGCCGACGCGGTCGCCCTTGACGAGCCCGCGGGCGGCGAGCGCGGTGGCCAGCCGATCCACGCGCGCCTTGAGGTCGCCGAACGACAGGTCCGACGCCAGCGTACCGCCCGGCGTCGGCAGGAGGAACGTGCAGGCCGGATGGTCGGGCCGGTCCGCCGCCGCGTGGCGGAGAATCTCGTAGAGCGGCCGCCGCGGAAACGCCGGCGCGGCCGGCACCCAGTAGTCGTAGTGTGCGAGCCACGGGCGCTGACGCGGCATGGCGGTCACGCGATGGTGCGGCCGCCGTCGACGACGAGCGTCTGGCCGGTGATGTAGTTGGACGCGTCCGACGCGAGGAACACGGCCACGCCCTTCAGCTCGCCCGCGCCGCCGACGCGCGGGATGGGGCTCGACGCCTTGATGCGCGGCTCGGCCGTCTCGATGGCCGGATCGGCCAGGCGCGAGTGGAAGAAGCCCGGCGCGATGGCGTTCACGCGGATGCCGCGCCGGCCCCACGAGGCCGCCAGCTCGCGCGTGAGGCCCATGAGCCCCGCCTTGCTGGCTGCGTAGCCGGCGTAGTGCGGGCCCTCGACCGACGCCTGGAGCCCGGCGACCGACGCCACGTTGATGATGCGGCCGTACTCGCGCTCGAGCATCCTGCGCCCGGCGGCCTGCGCGAAGAGGAAGGCGCCGGTCAGGTTGATGTCGAGCACCTTCTTCCACGTGTCGAGCGGCATGTCCTCGGCCGGCGCGCCCCACGTGACGCCCGCGTTGTTGACGAGGATGTCGATCTGGCCGAAGGTGGCCATCGTGTGATCGACCACCGCCTGCACGTCGCCGGGCACCGACACGTCGCAGCGCACGCCCTCCACGCGGAAGCCGCGGCCGCGGAACGCGTCCACGGTGGGCTGGAGCCACTCGTCGCGGCGGGCGCACAGCACGAGCGCCGCGCCGGCTTCGGCGAGGCCCTCGGCCATCTCCTCGCCGAGGCCGCGGGAGCCGCCCGTGACGATGGCGACGCGGTTGGCGAGGCTGAAGAGGTCGGTGACGGGTCGCATGGCTGTGCCCGGCATGATATCCTGCCCGCGCGGCCGGGAGGCCTCCCCGGCCGGGGAGGCCGCTCGATGGCGGAGTTCAACCAGGTTCTGCTGTTTCTGCACTTCCTCGGGCTGGCCTTGGGTCTCTCGGCGTCGTTTGCCAACCTGGTGATGGGTGGGCTCATGGCCGGCGCCACGCCGTCGGAGCGCGCCGTGCTCGGGCGGTTCCCGCCGACGATGAGCCGCCTGGGCCGCCACGGGCTCGAGCTGCTGTGGGTCTCCGGGCTGATCCTCGTTTACACGAAGTGGGGCGGCTTCGCGGCGCTCACGTGGCACTTCCACGTCAAGCTCACCGCGGTCGTCCTGCTGACGGCCGCGGTGATCTACATGCTGCGCCTGCAACGCGCCATGGCGGGCGGCGACCAATCCGCGGCGCCTCGACTCGCGCAGATGGGCAAGGTCGCGCTGGCGCTCTCGCTCGTCGCCGTCGCCTTCGCCGTGCTCACGTTCGACTGAACGGACCGCTACGGCGCCGCCTTCGCCAGCGCGCCGTAGATGGCGGTTCGCGCGACCTCTTCGTGGTTCGCCGCGCCCGGCGCGCCGCCCTGCCGCTGGATGATGCCCACCATCACGATGTCGTTCGACGGATCGATCCAGAACCACGTGCCCGCGATGCCCCACCACCAGTAGGTGCCCTTGCCCACCTGGGACATGAGCCCCGCAGGGTCGAGGACCACCGCCACGTCGTACCCGAACCCCTGCGCCGGGCTGAAGCGCGCCTGCCCGATGCCCGGCTTCGACGCCAGCACCTGCGCGTCGAGCACGTTGGTCCGCATCATGTCGACGGTGGCCTTCTTCAGCAGGCGTGTGCCGTCGAGCTCGCCGCCGTTGAGCAGCATCTGCGCGAAGCGGAAGTAATCGGCCGCCGTCCCGTACAGCCCGCCGCCGCCCGACGGCAGCCCCGGCGGCTCGCTGATGCCCCCCGGGCGCGGCTGCGGGACCAGCATGCCCTTCTCCTGGCTCCACGTGTAGATCGTCGCCAGCCGATCCAGCTTCGATTCGGGGACGTAGAACGCCGTGTCGGTCATGCCGAGCGGCTCGAAGATGCGTGTCCGGAGGAAATCGGGGAAGGGCTGGCCCGAGAGCTTCTCCACCAGATAGCCCTGGATGTCGACGCCCACGCTGTACACCCACCGCTCGCCCGGGTGGTACAGCAGCGGCAGCGTCGCCATCCGGTCGATGAACGCCTGGAGCGACGGCGCCGACAGGGGCTGTGCCGCCTGGTACAGCTTGTCGACGGGCGTGTTGCCGAAGAGGCCGTAGGTGAAGCCCGCGGTGTGCGACATCAGGTCGCGCATGGTCGGCGCCCGCTTCGGCGTCTCGAGGATCGCCTCGCCCGCCTCGTTCGCGCCCGCGTACACCTTCAGGCCGGCGAAGGCGGGGATGTGCTTCGCAATCGGATCGTCCGGCGACCACTTGCCTTCCTCGTACAGCATCAGCATCGCGACGCCGGTGATGGGCTTGGTCATCGAGTAGATGCGCGCGATGGTGTCGAGCGCCATGGGCGCGCCGCTCGCCAGGTCGCGCTTGCCGTAGGCCTTGTACTGCACGACCCTCCCGTGCCGCGCGACGAGCGTGACGACGCCGGCCAGGTGCCCCTTGTCCACGATGCCCTGCATGCCCTCGTCCATGCGGGCGTGCAGGTCGGGGGCCAGGCCGACCGATTCTGGAGCAGCGACCGCCGCGGCGGCTGGCGCCGTGCGGACCGCCACCTGGGCGGCAAGCGGCGGCGACAGGACGGTCGCGGCCAGCAGCAGACCGAACGACAGACGGGCGAGGACACGGCCATTGCGCATGGGGCCTCCTGGGGAACCGAGCCGCACAAGCCTACCTGAACATGGCCCGGACGCCGACGTGCAGCGTGCGGCCGGGGCCGAAATGGGTGCCGCTGAACGGGTTGCCGAAGTTGTAGGCCCAGCGCCGGCCCGTCAGGTTGAGGAGCGACGCGCGCAGCGCCAGCTCGACGCGCCGGCCGGCCAGGAGCCGCTGCGACAGCGCGACGTCGAGCACCGTGCGGGGCTTCACGCGGCCGCGCGCGAAGTCCACCCGCTCCGCGCCCGGCCGCCCGGCCAGCTCGTCGAGCTCGTCGTCGTCCACCGACAGCGGCGTGCCGCTCTCGTAACGCCCCGTCAGCGCCAGCTGCGTCCCGAACCGCTCGGCGTCCCACGTCACGCCGAACGCGCCGACGTGGCGCTGGTCGTGATCGGGCGTGAAGGCCGTCCCGTCGCGGATCTCGAGGAACTCGTCCTCGAGGAAGAGGCCGCCGGTGATGGGGCCGAACTGCACGACGCTGGCGTTGGCGTAGCTCAGGTAGCCCGACCAGCCGCGGTGCCGCGGCGCCTCGAGCCGGACGTCGACGCCCGAGGCCCGCCCCCTGGCCACGTTGTTCGGGAACACGATGGTCGTGCCGAAGAGCACGTTCGGATCGGCGACGCTCGTCACCCATCGCCGCCAGTACGCCACGTCGAGCCGCGCGCGGCGTCCGAGCGCCTGGCTCACCCCGGCTTCGAGCGCCGTCTGCCGCTCCGGCTGCACGTCGGCGCCGCCCTCGCCGGCGTCCTCGACGAACGGCGACAGCGCGCGCGCCTCGGGCGAAGACGCGAGCAGCAGGTACTCGGGCTGCGGCGGCTGAAAGAAGCGGCCCACCGACGCGCGGAGGGTCGTGCCGCTCGACGGCCAGCGATAGGCCGCACCTGCGCGCGGGCTCACCTGCGACGCCTCGTCGAGGAGCCGGGTCCAGTCGGCACGCACGCCGATGTCCACCGTCAGGCGGTCGAGCGTCCGGATCGTGTCCTGCACGTACACGGAGGCCAGCGCCGGCGTCGCGGCGCCAGCGAACACAAACGGGTTCGCCGCCGTGTGCGCGATGGCCGCCTCGCTCAGGCCCGCCTCCTCCGCCTCGTCGGGGTCCACGACGATGAAGCGGAACGCCTCGCGGAGCGAGAGCCGCGAGACCTCGCCGCCGATCTTCAGGACGTGCGCGCCGCGGTGCACGGTGACGCTGGCCAGCGCGCCCCACCGCCGGAGCGTCCGGTTGGCGTCGATGCGGACCGGCGTGTCGTCCGGGCTGCCGTCGAGCGCGGACGACCCGAACCGGTGGTAGCCCGCCACCTGCGACACCACGTCGCCGGACCACACGCGCTGCCACGACCCGGTCTGCCAGTAGCTGCGCAGCCGCTGGCGCTGGTCCTGCCCCGCGTCCTCCTGCTCCTCGCCATGCGGCACGTCGAAGGTGGAGCGGCCGAAGCCGGCCACTGCCGTAATCGACGTTCGGATCGAGGGCGCCCAGCTCGACTGCCCGCCGCCGCTCAGCGTGCCGCCGTCGTTGTGGAAGTTGTCCGGATGCACCGGGTCCAGGTAGCGCGACGAGGACGATCCCGCCAGGCCCACGGTGAGCGCGGTCCGCTCTCCCGTGGGTCCCCCGGCCACCGTCGAGACGTCGCGCCCGTCGTCGCTGCCGCCGCCGGCGTCGAGCGTGCCCATCCAGCGGTCGGCCGCGCGGCCGGCGGATCGCACCTCGATGACGCCGCCCGACTCGAGCCCGAACTCGGGCGGCACGTAGCCCGTCACCACGTTGACCGAGTCGACCATCGCGGGGTCGGGCGCCACGCCGAACAGGCCGTCGAGCCGTTCGTACACCGGCACGCCGTCGATGACGTACAGGAACCCGTCGTCCACGCCGCGCGCGTGCAGCAGGCCGTTGTCTTCGGTGGACCAGCCGGGAGTGGTTGCCACCGCGTCGAGCAGTCCCCGGCTCCGCACGCGCGCCGGCGCGCGCCGGACGGCGTCGCCAGCCAGCGTCACGCGCGTGCCGCTGGCCGGCCCCTCGAGCTGGTCGCCGACCACGAGCACCCCTTCGGTTGTCGAGGCCGCCAGCTGGAGGTCGACGCGGACGGGCAGCGCGCCCGTCACGCGGATCTCGCGCGCGACGGCGGTGAGGGGCGGCACCTCGGCCTGCACGGCGTAGGTGCCGGGCGCAACGTTCGAGAAGCGGAACACGCCGCCGTCCGCCGTGGTCCGGGCCATCGGCGTGCCGAGACCGTCGACGAGCGTCACCATCGCGCCGGACAACGGGCGGCCATCGGGGCCGGTGACCGTCCCGTGGATGACGCCCTGCTGAATCTGGGCGACGGCCGGGACCGGCGCGGCCGGCAGGGCCAACGTGAGCAGAGCGAGCCGCACCAGGCCGCGGGCTGCGCGGACAGCCATCGCGGTGATTCTACTCAACCGGCGTGCCATGCGAGGTTGGTCTCGGGTAGACTCGCGGGCATGCTCGCCGCCGAACTCGCCGCGCTGTACGAACGCGATCTCATTCGACTCTCGCAGCAGATTGCCGCGTTTCCAGACACCGCATCGCTGTGGCGGACGCTGCCCGGCGTCGCCAACTCCGCCGGCAACCTCGCGCTGCATCTCGAAGGCAACCTGCGCGAGTACATCGGCCGACAGCTCGGGGGCGTGGACTACACGCGGCAGCGCCCGCTCGAGTTCAGCCAGACAGGGCTCACGGCCGACGACCTGCTCTCGCGCATCCACCACACCCGCCAGGTGGTGACACCGGTCATCGCTGGCCTGTCGCCGGAGGCGCTGGACGGCATCTTCCCGGAGCCGGTGCTGGGCACGCCGATCACCTCGCGCCAGTTCCTGGTGCACCTCAACGGCCACCTGAACTACCACCTGGGCCAGATCGACTACCTGCGGCGCGCGCTCACCGGCGCCGGCGCCATCGCGCTCGCGGGACTCTGATCCGCGTCTGTCGCGTCCGTCCGGGACTTTCCGTCGCCGCCACCCAGGTCAGGCGCGAACGGCAGCCGCGGTGACGCCACTGGGACGCGAGGCCGTGCGCAGGTGGCCACGGGCACGTTCTTGGGGGCTCGCGTCACGCGGCCGCTGCGGGCATCGCAGCGCGGTCCGGCCACCGAAGCCCGGCCGCCGTGGACCAGTTGGGTCACCGCAACTGCCGTTCACGCCGGCCCGAATCCCGGCGGATGCGCGGGCCCGGGCGCCGACGCCTGCTGAAAGGCGCGCGCCAGCGCCAGAAGCTCCCCATCGCGGTACAGGTGGCCCGCGAACATGACGCCGTCCGGCGTGCCCTTTGCGGTGAACCCGTTCGGGACGGCAATCGTCCGATGCCGCGTCAGGCTCAGCACCGGGTTGAGGCTGGTGCGCGAGTCGAGCGTGAGCGTCGTGAAGAGCACGGCGTCGACCCCGGCGATGGCGCGCGCGACATCCTGCATGATGACGGCCCGGCGCCGATTGGCCTGCAGCATTCATCGTCGATCCAGGACAACCCCGCCAGCGCCGCCTCGCGCACGGTCTCCACGCCGAAGGACGTCGTGCCTGGCTGGATCTGGGCCGACGCGGACCGCGGCAGGGCGACGGCGCCGGCGCAGGCGGCGAACCAGGCGACGAACGCGCGGCGATCCATCAGGGGCGTCTCACGCGGTCTGTCGCCAGCGCTCATTTCGCCCAGGGGTACGGCCCCGGCATGGTCACGCCGCGCGCCGCAAAGAGCCGCTCGATGATGCCCTCCCACGACTCGCGCGACGTGGAGCGGCCGTAGATGTTGTGCGTCTTGTGCGCGATGACGAGCTGGAGCGACGGGAACACCGTGATGTATTGTCCCACCGCGCCAACAGCGGTATAAGCGCCCCTGAACGGGCCCACCGCCTTCGGGCCGTCCCACACCCACCACATGTACCCGTAGCCGAAGTAGCCGTCGCGGCGGCGCGGCGGGTTCATCTCGCCGAGCGGGGTGACGACGCTGACGATGCGGCGGGCCCACTCGCGCGAGATGACCTGCCGCCCGTTCCAGCGGCCTTCGTTGAGCATCAGGTGGCCGATGCGCGCCATGTCGCGCGTGGACAGCCAGATCGGGTACGCGGGATAGTGCGAGACCGCGAGGTTCCCCTCCTTGCGCTGGGCGCTCCGATCCCAGTCCTCGAACTGCAGGGGGATGGCAAGCTGAGCCTGCAGCTCGTCGTAGATGTCGCGCCCGGTGAGGCGCTCGAACACCCAGCCCGCGGCGTTGAAGTCCCAGTTGCTGTAGAGCATGTAGCTGCCGGGCGCCTGCGACCCGCGCGGCGGCGCTTCCGCGAGGTCGTCGCCCGAGTAGGACGCCGGGTGGTACACGCCCGAGCGCGCCGTGATGAGGTGGTGGATCGTCGCCTGCTTCTCGCGCGGCAGGAGGCCGCCGATGTCGTCCATGCCGAGATCCGCCAGCGTCCGGCCGAGGTCGATCGTCTTGTTCTCGACCCAGTACCCGTACAGCATGGCGAGGATGCTCTTGCGCACCGACGCCACGTACGACAGCTCCTCGATGTCGCCGTAGGTGTACACTACGCGCCCGCGATCGACGACGACGAGCCCGGTGGTCTTCGACTCGTCGCGGATGAACGCGGTGGTTTTGCGGAGCGCCTCCGGCGACCAGCCGTAGGCGGCGAGGTCCGCGGGCCGCACGACGTCCCACGTGGCGCCCGGAAAGGTCGGGGCCGCCGTCCCCTGGGCGACGACGGGCGCATGCCACGCGGCGGCGGCAAGCGCCAGGACGGCCACGAAGCCGGCGGGGCCGAGCGTCGCGCGCAGGCCCGCCGACGCTCCCGAGGAAACGCGAGGAGGGGTCCACATGCGGCGGATTATACAGACGCTTGCGATCGTCGTCGGGGCCGCGCTCGCTGCCTCGGCGGGGGGCGGCGCCCAGCGTCCGGAGGCCATCCATGCGACCACGGTCTTCGCCGACATCCACGCGCATCCCAGCCGGTTCCATCGCGCGAACGTGGACCGCATCGACCGCGAGGAGATCGCGCGCTACCAGCGCGGCCTCATCGACCTCGTCGTCTGCAACGTCAGCTCCGACGCCGCCTTCCAGGGCGGCTACACGCGCCCGGACGGGTCCACGGTGCCGCGGCTCCAGGGCAACGACCGCCACCCGCTCGAGCCGGGCGAGGCTTTTGCTTTCACGCTCGATCGCCTCGCGCGCGTGCTCCGCACCATCGAGGCTGGCGACGCCGTGCTGGCGTCCTCACCCGACGCCGTGCTGGCGGCGAAGAAGGCGGGGCGCCTGGCGCTGATGCCCGCGCTCGAGGGCGCCGACGGCCTCGAGGGCAGCCTCGACAACCTCCGCGAGCTGCACCGCCGCGGCGTCAGGCTCGTGCAGCTCGTCCACTTCCTCGACAACGACCTCGGCTCGAACCAGACGCCACCCTATGACGCAGGGGGCCTCACCGCCTTCGGCCGCGACGTCGTCCGCGAAGCGAACCGGCTGGGCGTCCTCGTCGATCTCGCCCACGCCAGCACGCGGACGATCCTCGACGCGCTCGAGACGTCGTCGCGGCCGATTCTGTTCAGCCACACCGGGGCCAAGGCGCTGCACCAGGCCGACCGGTATCTGACCGACGACGAGATCCGCGCCATCGGCGCGAAGGGCGGGCTCATCGGCATCTGGCCGGCGGAGGTGTTCGAGACGCCGGCGGGCATGGTCCGGCACATCGATCACGTGAGGCGGCTCGTCGGCGTGGACCATCTCGCCATCGCGTCCGATCTCCGCGGCATGAGCTACTTCCCCGCCTTCGGCGAGGAGGCCAACTTCCGCGCCATCGTCCAGAGCCTCATCGACGCGGGGTACTCGGACGAGGACGTCGGCAAGGTGATGGGCGGGAACTTCTTCAGGGTCTGGCGGCAGATCGCGGCGGCGGCGCGCTGAGTCCGAGCGGTGGGTCGATTTGGCATGGCCGGCCGTCCAGCCGGATTCTGCCGCGCCGCCGGATCTGGAGGTCCCGATCACGTCGGTCGTGACGCGGTCGGGTCCCGCAACAGGTCGAGCGGGCTCTTCGCCGGGTTTCGGAGCTCCTTCACCACGTGGGTCGTGGGTATAGACCATGGTGGTCTCCACGGTGGCGTGTCCGAGGTAGTCCTGGATCTGGCGGATGTCGACGCCGTTGAGCAGCAGGTGGGTCGCGAAGCTCATCCCGGCACGATTCGGCGAGCAACGTCGAGCGGTCCTTGTCACCCTTTCCGCTCCGGACGAACATCAGGCCCTGGTCGAAGTCCAGATCCTTCACCCGCAGCTCGCAGCATTCGGACAGCCGCAGCCCGCCGCCGTAGATCAGTGAGGCCATCAGCCTGGGCGTCCCGCGCATCGCGCCGAGTAGCGCCGCGGTCTCCGGCAGGCTCAACACGACGGGCAGGTGTGTGCCGCGCTTGGCGCGAGCCGTCAGGGAGAGGCCTTCGGGTTCAAGGCCCAGCACTTCGCGGCAAAGGAACAGGATGGCGCTCGCGGCCTGGTTCTGTGTGCTGGCGGAGACGCGAAGACGCACGGCGAGGTGGGCGACGTAGTCGCGAACACCGGCGGCGTCGACGCGCGGCCGGGGCAGGCTCTGCCGCTCGGACAGGTAGTCAAGGAAGCGGCGCGCCCAGTCGGTGTAGCTCTCCTCGGTGCGATAGGAGTAGTGCCTGGCGCGGAGGCGCTGTCGCAGCTGCTCGAGCGCGGCGAGCGGCGTGACCTGGCCCTGGTGGTCGAGCGAGGGGTGGGCCACCGGCTGGTGCCAATCGGTGCGCTGGAGGAAGTTGACGAAGTAGAGCTGCAGTGCGTGCTCCGCCTGGCGCACCTGCCAATCCTGCGCTCCTGTGCGCTCGAGATCCTCGCAGAATCTGCGTACCCTGTCGGCGAGGGCGTCGGTGGTTGTGGGACGTGTGAGGAACTGCCGGACCCACCGGACGCAGTATGGCGTCGCCTTGTCCTTGACCAGTTTGGCGGTCAGCAGAAACTGGCCGAACTGCTGCAGTGACGATTCGAGTTCGCGCACGGGTGCCTCCCGGCGGCCTCCGTGGCAATGCGAGTGCCAGCGAGGGTGGGCCGGGGCGATCGCCGCATGCCGTCCAGCCCGCTTATCTCGCGCTATGCCGCTGCCTCCTCAGCGCGCCGCGGGACAGGGCGTTTGGCAGAACCTTCAGCCTTGGTATCAGTTGACTGGCGCACCCGTCCTCCCCAGAATGGGCGGGGTGCGGCGACAGCCCGCGGAGAGAGCGCGGCTGCCGGGCGCACCGCGGGCACCGGGCGGGCAAGTGCCGCACGATGCCTATACGACGTTATGCCGACAACTCATCGTAGTGGGCGCGCTTGACATCCTAAAGATGACATGGGCACACTAGACGCATGTGGACCATCTTGGAGCACAGCCGCCTGGATCGGCAGGTGCCCAAGATACCCCGCGAGATCCTCAAGCGCTACGAGAAATGGAAGGACGTCGTCCGGCTGTCCGGTCCTCCCGGCGTTCGACTGATCAAGGGGTTCCATGACGAGGCGCTCGCGGGCAAGTGGAAGGGGTTCCGCTCCTCGCGGCTCGGCGACCACTGGCGGGTGATCTATCGGCTCGATGCCGAACGCCTGACGTACGTCGTCGAGAGGATCACGGCTCACGACTACCGGAGGCAATGAGATGAAGGGCTATCGGGCCGAGCGACAGCGGGTGAGCGTGACGGTTGGGGAGTCCGTGCGCATCATGCGTGAGTTCCAGGGGTTGAGCCAGAACGACCTCGCGAAGCGTGCGGGCATCTCGCAGGCCACGATTTCGGCGATCGAGAACGACCGCGTGCGGCTGGGCGTTGAGCGCGCAAAGGCCCTCGGCCGCGCGCTCAAGTGCCATCCGGGCGTGCTTGTCTTCCCGGGATGGGTCGTGTCATCAGGGAATGCGGCATAACCACCAAATGCAGCCGACGCGCCGTGCGATGCCTGTCGGCGCGCGGCTGATTTGGCGCGTTAGCCCGACAAGACAGGAGGGCATGTGGAAACGAGGGAGCGAAACATTTTACGGCCGCACGGGAATTGGACAGCGCGTTGATGGTAATCACGCCGCGGGCCTGACCGCAAACGCCTGACGCACTTGCGCCGGCGAACGGTACCCGAGTCGTGCGATCAGCCACTCACGGTTGTACGTCTC
>JBFMCA010000084.1:0-21392 GCA_040754955.1 Acidobacteriota bacterium
GCGCCGCCCGCCTGGGCCGTGCTGGCCGGGCTGGGGAGCGCCGTCGGCGTCGGCGTCGTCGCCGGCTACTGGCCCGCGCGGCGCGCGGCGCGCCTCGATCCGGTCGAGGCGCTGCGCTACGAATAGCGCGGCTAGCGCCGCTCCGGCCTGAGCACGCGGCCCGGCCGCGCGTCCGTGAACCGTCCCTGCTCTCGCACGACGACGCCGTTGACAAGGACGTCGGTCATCCCCTCCGCAAGCTGGTGCGGATCCTGGTAGGTGGCAGTGTCGCGCACCTCCGCCTCGTCGAACACCACGATGTCGGCCAGCGCGCCGGGCCGGATCTGCCCACGGTCCTTGAGCCCGAACACCTGGGCGGGCAGGCTGGTCATCGAGCGGACGGCAGACGCGAGATCGATGACGTTCCGCTCGTGGACGTACCGGCGGAGCTTCCGTGGAAAGGCGCCGTAGGCGCGCGGGTGGGGCTTGCCCTCGCCGAGCGGCACGAGATCGCCGTCCGTGCACGTCATGTTCCACGGCTGGCGCATGAAGCGCTCGATGTCCGCCTCGGACATGTTGAACGACACGAGCGACGCGTCGCCCTTCTCGACGAGGTCGAGCGCCAGCACCTCCGGCGCGACGCCGCGCGCCTCGGCCAGCTCCGCGAGGTGCCGGCCTTCGAGCGCGGGATCGGGCTCGTAGCGGCTGATGAAGAGCGTGTCGGCGCCGCCCCGGCGCGCGATGTTGCCACGCACCTCGGCCAGCAGCTTCGGACGCTCGTCGCCGCGGATGCGTTTGAGGAGCGCCTCGCGGCCGAACACCTGCGCCCACCGGGGGATGAGCGCCCCGCCGATGCCGGTGCCGCTGGCCTCGTACGGATACTGATCGGTGTAGACCTGGAGTCCGCGCGCCCGCGCCGCCTCGATGCGGCGCACCACCGTCTCCGACAGCCCGTGGCTCTCGTGACCGAGCGCCTTGATGTGCGACACGATGGCGATGATGCCCGCCTGCTCGGCGATGTCGATGACCTCCTGCACGGCCGCGACGAGACCGACCGAGTAGTTGCTCTCGTCGCGGATGTGGCTCGAGTACACGCCCCCCGACTCGGCGGCCGCCCGCGCCAGCGCCACGACTTCCGGCAGCTTCGAGTAGCTGCCCGGCGCGTAGTAGAGCCCGGTGGAGAGTCCGACGGCGCCGGCTCGCATGGCGTCCCGCACCAGGGCCTGCATCCGCGCGAGCTCCGCGGGCGTCGGATCGCGATCGGACATGCCCAGCACCGCGCGCCGAATCGAGCCGTGGGGCGCGAAGAGGCCGACGTTGGGCCCGATGCCCTGCGTTTCGTAGGTGGCGCGCTGCGCCGCGAGGTCGGTCGGGCCCCCGCCGTCGGGATTCACCAGCGCCGTGGTGATGCCCTGGGCGAGCAGGGGCTGGCCGTGTCGCAGCTCGAGGGTCGCCAGGCCCGGACCGGCATGTGAATGCACGTCGATGAAGCCCGGCGCCACGATGCGCCCCGCCGCGTCAATCACCTTCGCCGCCCGGACATCGTCCAGCCGGCCGACCGCGGCGATGCGATCGCCCGCGATGGCGACGTCGGCGCGGATCCACGGATTGCCCGTGCCGTCGATGAGGCGCCCGCCGCGGATGAGCACGTCCACCGCCGGCGCCTGCGCCAGCGACGCCGACACGGCGCCGGTCAGCGCGATGAGGGCCGCGGCGATTGAGACGCGCCTGCTACGAGTCATCTCTCGTCTCCCCGTCTACGGCTGGCGACCGATAGTGGCCGCCAGCAGCACGACGAACCTGGCCGTTCGCATCATCTGGGGGATGTCGGCCCACTCGTCGGGCCAGCCCCGCCGTCCGCCGCGCTCGCCGCCGAGCCCGATGGCCGGCGTGCCGCGGCCGAGCGCCACGTTCATGTTCGACGAGCCGGCATTGCCCAGCCGCGGCTCGTACCCGAGGTGCCGGGCAATGGCGGCAGCCGTCGTCACGATCGCACCATCGCCAAACCCCGGCAACTGGCCCCCGGGAGTCAGCTGGGTGGGCTCCATCGCGAACCGGATGCCGGTCTCCCGCGTCACCTCGTCCAGCACCTGCCGCACCGCGGCCTCGGTGTCGGCGACATGGGACGCCTCGAGCGATCGGATGTCGAGGGAAAACCATCCGCTCTCGGGCTTGTGGTTGTACACCGCGCCGCTCTGGAGCATGGCCACGTTGACGATGGTGCGCGAGTCGGCGAAGCGCGCGGGGTGGGGGAGCTGCAGGATCCGATCGACCGCGCGGCCGATGCCCTGGTTGACGTTCGGCACCCCGCCGCCCAGCGAGTGCCCGGCGGGCCCGGTGGCCACCACCTTCCACCAGTGAATGGTGATGGCGCCGTAGGTGATGCTGCGGCCGTCGCCGAGGATGTCGACGAACGCCACGGCGCGATCGCGCCAGGCCTCGTAGAGGGCCTGCATGCCTTTCAGGCCGGTTTCCTCCTGGGCCACCGCCGCGAAGACGAGATCGTGGAGCGGCGCGACGCGCGCGCGCACCAGCGCATCCGCCGCGGCCACCATGGCCGCCGTGGTCGTGGACGTGTTGGTGCCGGGACCGACGACACGGTCACCGTCGACGCGCGGGGGGCCGGAGGCGGCGCGCTGGTGCTCCGCGACCGTCGCCAGGTCGTCAAGGGTCGACACGAAGACCAGGGCCTTGCCCGACCGGCCGGGGACGATGCCCACCGCGTTCGGGGCGCCGTCAACGGCCACGCGCTGCAGGCCGATGCGTCGCATCTCGGCAGCGACGGCGGCCGCACGCGCATGCTCCTGGCCGGACGGCGACACGATGGCGCCCAGGTCGGCGAGCCAGCGCGCCGTGCGGTCGCGCCGTGCCTCCACTTCGGCAAGCGCCACCCGGACCGACGGGTCGGCCAGCGCCGCGCCCAGCACATCCTGGCGCGCGGCGATCGCGGACCCGCCGGCGGCGAGCGCGACCGCGAGCGCGGCGGCGAGGAGGCGCGCGGCGGGCGGAGTCATGGTCCCCTGATTCTAGCGCCGCCGTTCCGGCAGCGTCGCCGGTCACAGGACTTGTTGCCGGAAAAATACACACGGCCGGCGCTGGATCACGACTTGCAACCGGTTCTCCGGGTGCTGCCCTGCGAGTCGGGACGCCCCGGGAGGCACCATGCGGACCCGGAAGCGCTACATCGACAGTTTCAGGCGTCGAGTGGACCACCACGGCGGGGAGCATCGCGGGCCGCGCGCGCCGACCGAACCGCGCGTGTGCCCGGGATGCGGCGCGGTGTACGTGCGTCGACGCTGGAGCCTCGACAGCCAGCCCCTGGCGAGCGTCTCGCGGCGGCGGGGCGGCACGCCAGCGGTGACGCTCACGCCGTGCCCCGGATGCCGGCGTGTGCGCGCGGGCGCGGTGGAGGGCATTCTGCGTGTGGAGGGCGGGTTTGCGGCGGCCCACGCGGCCGACATCCGCCGTCTGCTCGTGAACGAAGCGACCCGGGCCGCCCTCGACAATCCGACGGCGCGCATCGTCACCTGGCAGCCCGGCGCGGGCGGGCTCGTGGTGTCCACGACCACGCCGCACCTGGCCCAGCGGCTGGGCCACGCGCTCGTGAAGGCGTACTCGGGCGACGTGCGCTACGACTTCTCGCATGAGAACCACCTGGCTCGCGTGCGCTGGAGGAGGCCATGATCAGCATCACCCGCATCCTCTGCCCGGTCGACCAGTCCCCGGTGTCGCTGCGCGCCCTCGAGTACGCCGTGCAGCTCGCCCGTTGGTACGAGGCGCGGCTGCGCGTCATCGAAGTGGCCGCCCTCGTCCTGCCGCCCGTCGGCGTCGCCCCGGCCGACGCCTCGCCGTTTGCGTTTACGGTACAGGCGCGGCGCGCGATGGCCGACGAGCTGCGCGCGTTCGTGAAGCCGGTCGACGCGGCGGGCGTGGATGTCGCCTTCGAAATCGAGCAGGGCGATGTCGTGCCGTGCATCCTGCGCGCCGCGCGCGAGTGGCCCGCGGACCTCATCGTGATGGGCACCCACGGCCGCGGCGGCTTCGAGCGGTTTGCCGTCGGCTCGGTGGCCGAGAAGGTGCTGCGCAAGGCGCCGTGCCCGGTGGCCACGGTGCCGCCGCACATGGCCGAACGGCCGGCCGGCCACTCGCGGACCATCCTCTGCGCCGTCGACTTCTCGCCCTCGTCGGTCCGCGCCGCCGAGTTCGCGCTGTCATTGGCCCAGGAGAGCGACGCGCGGCTCCTGCTCCTGCACGTGCTGGAGTGGCCCGACGGGTGGGAGCGCACGCTGCCCGAGCTGCGGCGCGAACGCGAAGCCGAGGCGCGCCGGCTCATGGCGGGCCTGCTGCCCGAGGAGGCGGCCGAGTGGTGCCGGCCCGACCCGATCGTGGCCGCCGGCAAGGCCTCGCAGGAGATTCTGCGCCTCGCGCGCGAGCACGCCGCCGATCTGATCGTGCTCGGCGTCCACGGGCGCACGGCAGTGGACCTGGCGCTGTTCGGGTCCACGGCCCACGCCGTGCTGCGCGAGAGCGAGTGCCCCGTGCTCACGGTCAGGTCGTAATCGCATGCGCGACGATCAGGCCGAGATCCTGGCGTTCCTGGGCGACGGCGCGTCGTACCCCGGGGCGCCCGCACGCGTCGAACGCATCGACACCCACAGCGCGTCGGTGTTCCTGGCGGGCGACCGGGCCTACAAGGTGAAGCGGGCGGTTCGGTATGACTATCTCGATTTCTCGACCCTGGAGCGGCGGCGCGATGCGTGCCACGCGGAGGTCCGGCTGAACCTGCGCAGCGCCCCGGACCTCTACCTCGGCGTGCAGGCTGTGTGCCGCGCCCCCGGCGGCACGCTGTCGCTCGGCGGGGCCGGGGAACCCGTCGAGTGGCTGGTGGTCATGCGGCGGTTCCGCGAAGCGGACGTGCTCGATCGGCTCGCCGCGCGCGGCGAGCTGCCGCTGGCCCTGATGCCAGTCGTCGCCGAGGCCGTGGCGCACCTGCATCGCACGGCCGAGCCCCGTCCGGATCACGGCGGGCGGGCCGGCCTGGCCTGGGTGCTCGACGGCAATGCCGCGGCCCTGGCCGACACCGACGGCGTCCTCGACGCAGCCGCCTGCCGGGCCCTGGCCGCGGCCAGCCGAGCGGCGCTCGAACGCGTAGGTCCGCTGCTCGAGGCGCGGCGCCGCGCGGGCCGCGTGCGCCAGTGCCACGGCGACCTGCACCTCCGCAACCTGGTGCTCCTCGACGGGCGGCCGACCCCGTTCGATGCCGTGGAGTTCAACGACGCGCTGGCGGCGGTGGACGTGCTGTACGATCTGGCGTTCCTGCTGATGGACCTCCTCGCCCGCGGCCTGGCCGGGCACGCCAACCTCGTGTGCAACCGCTACCTGGAGATGACCGGTGACGTGGCCGGCTTGCGCGCCATGCCGCTGTTCCTCTCGGCGCGCGCCGCGATTCGCGCGAAGACCAGCCTGGCGGCGGCGCGCCTGCAGGCCGCACCCGAGCGCGTGCCCGAGCTCCACGCGCGCGCGCGGCAGTACCTCGACCTGGCCCGCACCCTGCTCGAGCCGCGGCCGGCGCGGCTCGTGGCCATCGGGGGCTACTCGGGCGCGGGGAAGTCCACGCTCGCGCGCGCGGTCGCGCCCACCCTTGGCCCGGCGCCGGGCGCCGTGGTCATCCGCAGCGATGCCGAGCGGAAGCGTCTGCTGGGCCATGCGCCGGACGAGCGGCTGGAGCGCGCGGCCTACGCCCCGAGCGTGACGGCGCGCGTCTACGATCGGCTGTGTGCCCGGGCGGCCGACGTCCTCGCCGCCGGCTACGCGGCCGTGGCCGACGCGACGTTCCTCGCACCCGCGTGGCGGGAGCGGATCGCCGCGGCGGCGGCGCGTGCGGGCGTGCCGTTCACCGGTTTCTGGCTGGAGGCCGCTCCCGAGACGCTGCTGGCCCGCGTCGCGCGCCGGCGCGACGATGTGTCGGACGCGACCGTCGACGTGGTGCACGCACAGCTCGCCTCCACCCCCGGCAGAATTGCGTGGCGGCGGCTGGACGCCCGCGGCGACGCCCGCGCGCTGGCCTCCGAGGCCGCTGCCCTGCTCCAAGACGAGGTGCCGTCATGACGCGACTCACGACGCTCGTGTGCCCCGTGGACATGTCCGATGCGTCCCGCCGGGCTCTGGACTACGCGGCGCTGCTGGCCCGGTGGTATGCGGCCTCCGTCCGCGTCGTGCACGTGCTCCCGGTGCTCCATGCCCCGGAGGCCCATCCCACCGTGGCCGCCACGCCGCTGTACTCGCCGGCGGAGCGCGAGGCCGTGCGCCGCGAGCTGGCGGCCTTCGCGGAGCCCGCGCTCGACGGCGTGCCGCACGAGGTGCTGCTCGACGAGGGGTTCATCGTCGAGCAGATCCTGTCGGAGGCGGAGCGCTCGAAGGCCGAGCTCATCGTGATGGGCACCCACGGCCGGGGCGGCCTCGAGCGGCTGGCGCCGGGATCGGTCACCGAGAAGGTGCTGCGGCGGACCCGTGGAGCGGTCCTCGTCGTGCCGCCGAAGGCCGATCCCGCGCCGTCGTCACCCGGCCCGTTCACGTCGATTCTCTGCGCCGTCGACTTTTCCGAGGCGTCCGCGGCGACGCTCGCCTACGCGCGCACGCTCGCGGCGGAGGCGAAGAGTCCGCTGACGCTGATCCACGTGCTCGACTGGCCCGGGCATCACGACCACATCGAGCTGCTCTCGCCTGTGCTGTCCGAGTATCGGCGCCGGCGAGAGAGCGAGGCCACGCGCCAGCTGAAGGCCCTCGCGGACGATGTGAAGGCCGAGGGCATTCCCGTCACCGAGATCCTGGCGCAGGGCAAGCCGTACCAGGAGATCGTCCGCACGGCGACCAACGTGGTCGCGGACCTGATTGTCATCGGGCTGCACGGGCGGAACGCGCTCAACCAGGCGCTGTTCGGGTCCACCACCCATCGCGTGGTGCGCGAGGCGCCCTGTCCGGTGCTGGCGGTTCAGAGCGTGCGGGCGTAGCGGACGAACTCGGGCACGAAGCCGTTCTTCTCGTAGACCGCGCGGGCGCGGCGGTTGCCGGCGAACACCATGATGGTGAGCCGATCGCAGCCCCGCGCGCGCGACCATGCGGCGGCCGCCTCGAGCAGCGCCGAGCCGACGCCCCGGCCCTCGGCTTCGCGCGCGACGGCCAGGACCGACACGTGGCCGTGCGGCCGGCCGCTGAAGTAGTCGACCGGCGCCAGCAGGTAGATGACGCCGACGGGCCGGCCGTCGAGTTCCGCGATGAGCATGGCCTCGTCCGGCCGATCCGGGTCATCGAACCACGCGGCGACGGCGCGGGCATCGCCATCGATCACCTCGCCGGCGGTGCGCCAGGCGGGCACGTCGAACTCGGCCAGCCGGCCGCACCACTCGAGGGCCCGGGCGCGATCGGCCGGCGTGGCGGGCCGGATTCTCACCCGGCGACCGCCTTCTTCGCGAACCGCGTCTCGACGTAGTCGTCCAGCAGCTCCTGGAAGGCCGCGGCCAGCTCGTCGTAGGTGCCGCGGAGCGTCGTCGCGTGCTCGCCGTCGATGTACACGGGGCAGTTCGGCGCCTCGCCCGTCCCGGGCAGCGAGATGCCGATGTTGGCCGCCCGGGACTCGCCCGGGCCGTTCACGACGCATCCCATCACGGCCAGCGTCAGCGTCTCGACGCCCTCGTACTGCGTCTTCCACGCGGGCATCCGCTCGCGCACGTAGCCCTGCACCCGCTCGGCCAGCTCCTGGAAGGTCGTGCTCGTCGTTCGCCCGCAGCCGGGACAGGCCGTCACGCTCGGCGCGAACGACCGGAGGCCCATGGCCTGCAGCAGCTCGCACGCCGCGTAGACCTCCTCGCGGCGGTCGCCGCCCGGACGCGGCGTGAGCGACACGCGGATGGTGTCGCCGATGCCGTCGTGCAGCAGCACGCCCATGGCCGACGCCGACCACACGAGCCCCTTGGTGCCCATGCCCGCCTCGGTGAGGCCGAGGTGCAGCGGCTGCTGACTGCGGCGCGCCAGCGCGCGGTACACCTCGATGAGGTGCAGCGGGCGTGAGACCTTGCACGAGATGATGATCGAGTCGGGCCTCAGGCCCGACTCGAGCGCGAGCTCCGTGGACTGGAGCGCCGAGAGGACCATGCACTCGTTGATGATCTCGTCCGACGACTTGCCGAGATTGCGGTCGGTGTTCTCCTGCATCTTCGCCATCACGAGCTCCGGGTTGAGGGAGCCGCCGTTGACGCCGATGCGCACGGGCTTGCCGTGCTCCAGGGCCACCTTGCAGATCGTCGAGAACTGCTCGTCGCGCCGCCGGCCGGTCCCCACGTTGCCGGGGTTGATGCGGTACTTGTCGAGCGCCCGGGCCGCGCCGGGGTAGCGGGTCAGCAGGAGATGGCCGTTGTAGTGGAAGTCGCCGATGAGCGGAGCCGTGCACCCCGCGTCGAGCATGCGCTGCTTGACCTCGGGCACGGCGGCGGCGGCCTCCGGCACGTTGACGGTGACGCGCACCAGCTCCGACCCCGCCTGCCAGAGCTCCACGCACTGCCGCGCCGTGGCGGCGGCGTCCGCCGTGTCGGTCATGGTCATCGACTGCACGGCAACGGGCGCGCCGCCGCCGACCTGCACGCCTCCGACCCGCACGCCGATGGTCTGGTGTCTGCGGCCGAGCTGAATCACCGGGCTAGGTCTCCTCGCGCCATCCGTCGCCCTCGAGGGTCCGGCGGACATCGTCGGATCGGTACATCGCCAGATCGAGTGTGTCGTAGTTCTCCACCCGATCGAGCGCGTCGTTCACGAACAGGGCCAGCGTGTGCGGCGGTCCGCCGGGCAGCATCACCGCGCGTGCGTGCTCGCGCCGGGCGGCGTGGAAGAGCCGCCACAGCACCGTCTGGCCCGGAGCCGTCATCCTCTCAAGGATACACGGGGACCGGCGCGCCACGCCGGGCCGACTCGCTCAGCGCCGCAAGCGCGGCGGCGTTCCCGCGGCTGTCCGCCAGCGTCACCGCCGGGAGCCGTCCGTCGAGCGCCGCGCCGACGAAGTCCTCGATCTCGGCGACGAACATGCGCGGCGATCCCGGGACGGCGAGGCGCTCCACGGCCTCGTCCCGCCTGATCTCGATGACCTCGGAGGGGCCCGGCTTGAAGGGGTTCGCCAGCCGCAGCGTGCCCGTGCTGCCGGTGGCCTCCAGCCACGCGTGGTTCCCGGCGCGGAAGCTGCTCACGACGCTGGCGGTGACGCCGGCCGACGTCCGCAGCAGGCCCGCGAAGGAGTCGTCGGTGCCCGACGGTCCCGGGCGGGCCCACCCGAAGGCCGACACGGGCTCCCCGGCCAGGAGACGGGCGTAGCTGACCGCGTAGCAGCCGACGTCCCACAGGCTGCCGCCGCCGAGCGCCGGGTCGAGCCGCACGTCCCCGGCGCGCGACTGGGTGTAGGTGAAGCCCGCGTCGACGTGAACCAGCTCGCCGACGGCCCCGCCGGCGACCAGGGCCGCCACGTGCCGGGTCAGCGGCTCGTGCCGGTACATGAACCCCTCGGCGGCGACGCGATCGGCGGCGGCCGCCGCGGCGGCGATGCGCTCGACGTCGGCCGGGGTCAACGCCAGCGGCTTCTCGCACAGGACGTGCTTGCCGGCCGCGAGGGCGGCGAGCGTCCACTCGACGTGCAGGCTGTTCGGAAGCGGGATGTAGACGGCGTCGACGGCGTCGCTGCCGAGGAGCGCCTCGTAGGATCCGAAGGCCAGCGGGATGTCCCACTCCGACGCGTACGCCGCGGCGCGCGCCCGGTCGCGGCTGGCCACGGCCGCAACGGCGCTCCTGCCGGCCGCCCGCATGGCGGGGATCAGCCGGCGGTTGATGCGCGCCGTTCCCAGCAGTCCCCAGCGAAGCGCGGTCATGCGTCAGATGGCGTGCTCGAGCACCAGGAGTCCGGCGGACACGATCGCCAGCAGCCAGAGCGTCGCCCCGATCTCGGCGCGCCGGCCCGCGAGCGCGTGAAGCGCCACGTACAGGATGAAGCCCCAGAGGATGCCCTGCGTAATCGAGAACGTCAGGGGGATGAGCACCAGCGTGGCGAAGGCCGGCAGGCCGACCTCCAGGCGCTCGAAGGGTACGTCCGCCACGCTCCGGAACATCGCCACGCCCACCATGATGAGCACGGCGGCCGTCGCGTACGGCGGCACTGCCGCGGCCGCGGGCGCGACGAAGAGGCACGGCACGAAGCACAGCGCCGTCACCACGGCGGACCGGCCCGTGCGGCCGCCCATGCGGATGCCCGCGATGCTCTCCACATACGCCGTGCCGGGCGAGCTGCCCGCGAGGCCCGCCCCGAGCGTCGCGAAGGCATCGACGATGAGGCCCTGGCGCAGGCGGAGCGGCCGTCCCGTGGCGTCGTGCAGGCCGGCGGCCTGCGACACGCCGACGAAGGTGGACAGCGAGTCGAACAGGTCGGTGAGCATCACGGTGACGATGGCCGGCGCGAGCGCCCACGTCAGCGCCGCACGCGCATCGAGCTGCAGGAACACCGAGGAGAAGTCCGGCGCGCTCACCCAGCGGTCGGGCGGCTCCACCCACCCGCCGGCCCACGCGGCGGCGGTGACGACGAAGATGCTCGCCAGGTAGGCGAGAGGGTTGTCGCGCCGGCCGAGGCGGGCGATGACGAGGATGCCGACGAGCGTCAGAAGCGCGCGATGGTCGAGCGGCCCGACGCCGACGAGCGTCGCCGGGTCGTCGGCCACGAAGCCCGCGGCCTGCAGGCCGATGAACGTCAGGAGCAGCCCGATGCCGGCTGCGGTCGCCGAACGCAGCGACGGGGGAATCGCGAGCGCGATCGCCTCGCGCAGCGGTGTCGCGGACACGACGAGGAACAGCACGCCGGCCCAGAACACGATGCCGAGCGCCACCGGCCACGGCACCCCCGCCTGGAGCACGATCGTGTAGGTGAAGAACGCGTTCAGGCCCATGCCGGGCGCGACGCCGAAGGGGAGCTTCGCGTACAGCCCCATGAACAGCGTCATCGCGCCCGCGACCACCACCGTCGCCGTCAGCGCGCCGCTGAACGGCATGCCGGTGCCGGGAGTCGAGAGGATGGCCGGGTTCACGACCACGATGTAGGCCATCGTGACGAAGGTCGTGAGCCCGCCGATGATGTCGCGGGACAGGGGAACCGTCGGCCGATCGGCGGCGGGATCAGGCATGCGCGCCCGGATGATAGCGGATTGCCGTCAGGACCGCCTGTCGAGACGCGCCGGCAGCGCCTGCCGCGAGAGCAGCGTGATGAACTCGCGCTGCCAGCGGGGCTCGGGCCGGTCGCGGAGCGTCACCGCCGACCACTGCCGGAACACGCCGCGCCGCGTGATGCGCGTCGCGTGCACCGTCCCGGCCCGGATGGACGGTTCGACGGCCCACCGCGCCATGACGCCGACGCCGAGCCCGGCCTTGACGAGCTCCAGGATGGCCTCGGTGAGCGGCACCTGCGACACCCGCGCCGGTTCCACGCCGGCCGGGGTGAGGATGCGCGTGAACGTATAGCTGTCGCGGCGGTCGGCCTTGTAGATGATGAGGTGCTCGTCGGCGAAGTCCTGCGGCTCGATGAACGCCCGGCGCGCGAAGGGATGCGCGGGCGCGACGATGGCCACGAGCTCGTCCTCGAAGAGCGCCGTGGCCGCCAGGCGCCGGTCCGCGACCCGGCTCGTGACCACGGCCAGGTCGATCCGCCCCTCGAGGAGCGCCTCGATCGGCTCGTCGGTTGCGTCCACGGCGATCTGCACGTCGATGCCCGGGAACTTGCGGTGGAACGCCTGGAGCAGCGGCGGCAGCCAGTGGTAGCCGGTGTTGCACTCGGTGCAGATCCGCAGCACGCCCTTGCCGTCCTCGGTCATCACGCGCAGGTCGTCCTCGGCCCGCGTCAGCTCGTCGAGCACCCGCCGCGCCGACCCCAGCACGCGCTCGCCGGCTGGCGTCAGCACCATCTTCTTCCCGGCCCGCAGGAAGAGCTGCAGGCCGAGCCGCGATTCGATGTCGCGAAGCTGGTGCGACAGCGCCGACTGCGTGAGATGCAGCCGCTCGGCGGCGCGCGTCACGCTGCCCGTGGCCGAGATCTCCCGCACGAGCTGCAGGTGCCGGATTTCGAGCGTGTGGGGCACGCCAGAAATCTATGAGCCCACATCATGCTGTGTCAAGTGATGATGAATTGAATCGCAGATACCCGCACCGGCCGTGCGGTATCCTCTCCGGAAAATCCGGGGTCGGGCCTGTTTTTTCGAAATTCGTAAAAATAGGCCCGACCCCGAACAGCCGGAGCCGACATGAACCGCCGCGCCTTCCTCCGCCACGCCGCCCTCGCGGGCGGCGCCGCCATGGCCACGCCCTTCGAGGCCCTCGTCGCGCGGCTTGCCGCCGACGGCCGCGCGGGCCTGGTCATCGACGGCTACGGACCCCTCAGCCCGGTCCGCGACGACACCACCGGATTGCCGCTGCTGCAGCTGCCCAAGGGTTTTCGGTACCTGAGCTACGGGTGGACCGGCGATCCGCTCGACGACGGCGCGCGCACGCCCGGATCGCACGACGGCATGGCAGCCTTCCCCGGCCGCGGCTCGCGCGTCATCCTCATGCGCAACCACGAGGGCACGCGCGGCCCGGCGTTCGGCGCCCCCGTGTACGACAGCGCCGCCGGCGGCGGGACGACCAGCCTCGAGTTCGACACGGCGCGCGGCGCGTGGCTGGGCGCGCGTGCCCGGCTCGGCGGGACCCTCCGGAATTGCGCCGGCGGGCCGACGCCCTGGGGCTCGTGGCTCACCTGCGAGGAGACTGTGTTCGAGCCGGGCCCCGGCGCGCCGTGGCGCCGGCGTCACGGGTACGTGTTCGAGGTTCCCGTGGACGGCGACGCCACCGCCGAGCCGCTCATCGCGCTGGGACGCTTCGTGCACGAGGCGGCCGCCGTCGATCCGGCCACCGGCATCGTCTACCAGACCGAGGACGCACGGCAGGCCGGCCTCTACCGGTTCGTGCCGAAGCACCGCGACGATCTGTCCCGCGGGGGCCAGCTCGAGATGCTGGCGGTGGCGGGCCGCCCGCGCTTCGACACGCGGAGCAACGTCAGCTCCGGCACGCTGCTGCCGATCACCTGGGTCCCCATCGACCTCCCGGACCAGTCGGGGCGTGACGGCAGCGGCGTCTTCGAGCAGGGCGCGCGGCGGGGCGGCGCCACGTTCGCACGCCTCGAGGGCTGCACCTTCAGCCAGGGCCGGCTCTACGTCACGGCCACGAGCGGCGGCAACGCCCGCATGGGGCAGGTGTGGGAGCTCAACCCAGGGGCGGCGACCCTGCGCCTGCTCTTCGAGTCGCCGGGGCCAGACGTCCTCAACATGCCCGACAACGCATGCCCGAGCCCACGGGGCGGCCTGGTGCTCTGCGAGGACGGGACGATGAACCCCTGCGTGCACGGTCTGACCGACGAGGGGCAGATCTTCCGCTTTGCCCGCAACAACGTCGTCCTGGACGGCAGCCACCACGGCATCGAGGGCGACTTCCGATCGAGCGAGGTGGCCGGCGCCACCTTCAGCCCGGACGGACAGTGGCTCTTCTTCAACGTCCAGCGGCCCGGCTTCACCGTGGCGGTAACCGGACCCTGGGCACGCGGCTTGTTCTAGGGGTAGGCGTCAGCGCGCGCCGAACGAGCGCGCGAACAGATCGTCGATGGCTCGGCGGCCGGCGTCGTCGAGAAACCGCGTCCCCGTGCCGGTGAAGTGGATGTGCTCGATGACGGGCTCGTCGCCCGAGCGCCGCGGCATCCAGGTCGCGTGCTCGCCGTCCCAGGCGAACCAGATGCCGCGTCCCTGGTCGAACACGAACAGCGGCTTGTTGCACAGCTTCGCGAACTCCGCACCCCAGCCCGTGCCGCCGCGCACGGTGTTGTCCGGCTGGATGGCTCCCACCACGTAGATCGCCTGGCCGGCGTTGACCTGATACCAGATGCTCTGGAGCACCTTCCGGAACGTGGGCGTATCCGGGTACCGCCGGCTCATGAGCCGCGACACGTAGCCGAGGCTGACGTCGCCGCCGCGGAGCTCTTCGTGATTGAGCACGCGCAACCCGCGGGTGCGCACCGGCGTGTGACCCTCGAACGAGAAGTTGACCTCTTCCACGCCGTGCCGCTCGGCCGCCTTGCCGAAAGCCTCCTCGGCCCCCTGGGCGCCGCCGGAGAAGAGAATGCAGTCCTCGCGTCGCAGCACTATTCCTGCTCCTCGTTCTTGCCGTCCTCGTCCTCGTGCTTCATGAAGTCGGGTAGCTGATCCTCGCCGTCGTCCTCGTTCACGTCGTCGAGGTCGTACATCCGACCGGTGAACTTCGTCGGGATGGGGCCCTTGGGGCCGCGCTCCTTCTGTGAGTACGCCGTCTTCGCCTTCTTCCCCCTGGGCGGGGCGTTGGGGCCGAAGTCGCGTCCTGGCGCCGTACCACCTGGGGACGGCCCGCCGGGGCGAGGCCCTCCGAAGCCGCCTCCGCCGCCCGGGCGGGGCCCGCTGTAGCCGCCGCCGGCCGGGCCCGTGGGCCGCGGGCCGAACCCGCCCGGTGGCCGTGGGCCGGACGGCCCCCGGTCCTCGCGGGCGCGCGCCTCGCTGACGGCGAGGGGCCGGCCCATGAAGAGCTGGCCGTCGAACTTCCGAATCGCTTCTTCAGCCACCGCGCGGTCCGCGTACTCGACGAAGGCAAACCCCCGCGCCCGCCCCGTCTCGCGATCGAGTGGGCGGACGATCTGGGTGGGGTCCCCGACGGTCGCGAAGTGCGCGCGAATGTCGTCTTCGGTGGCCTGATAGGGCAGATTACCGATGAAGAGTCGGACTGGCACGGTGAACGCTCTGGAAGCTGGCGACTAGCACGCCTGGGCGCGGCAGGACTCCACGCAAGCGCAGCAGATGAAGATCCGAGGGTTGGGTGTTGGCGGCAACGTCCGCAGTGTCGCGAAAGAATATCAAAGTTGGCCCAAAGTGCCAAGCTCGGCCCGCAGGGCGTCGAGGCGGAGCTGGAGCATCTCCCGGTGGGCCGGCCGGCAGGCGGACTGGAGGGCAGCCTGGGTCTCGGCCACCGCCAGCTCGAGGGTGCGGCGCCGCGCCAGAGCGCCATGGTCGGCAGCGTCGGCGCCGACGCGAGGTGAGGCACGCTGCCGGGCGTCGTCCTGCTGCGATTCCACCGACTTGCTTTCCCACCCACGTGCCATGCCGCCATCATCGCACGGGTACCTGTGGTGCCGGCTCGCGCGCCGGACGGTCGGATAGACTGGCCCCATGCCGACCTTCAAGAGGGTGACGCCCAACCTGGTCGTCCGCGACATCGCCGCCAGCACGGCCTTCTACCGGGACGTGCTCGGGTTCGCGGTGAAGACGACGGTTCCGGACGACCCGCCGCACGTGTTCGTGTGGCTCGAGCGCGACGGCGTGGGCGTGTTTCTGAACGACCGCGCGGGCGTGGCTGACGACCTGCCATCGCTGGCCGGCCGCGAGCCCGGCGGCACCGCGACCCTGTTCTTCGTCCTCGCCGGCATCGACGAGTACCATGCCGCCGTCGCCCCAAGGGCGCCGGTGTTGCTGCCGCTCAAGACCCAGTTCTACGGCATGCGTGAGTTCGCCATCGAGGACCCGGACGGCCACGTGATCACGTTCGCGGAACCTGTGAGCGCCTGAACCCAGGAAGGTACCCCCGTCCGGAACCCCGGGCGGGAACCCCTGTGCAGAACCCCCGTGTTCACCACGCTGACCCACGACGACGCCCTGGCCCTCCTCGAGCGCTCCGATCCGATCGTCCTCGACGTCCGGACGCCCGGCGAGCACGCGCGGCTCGGGCACATCCCGGGCGCCTGGCTGCTGCCCGTGGATCTGATCGCTGCGGCCCCGGCGGTGCTGCCTGACGACGGGCGGCCGGTGCTGGTGTACTGCGAGCATGGCGTCCGCAGCGTCGCGGCGGCGCGCGTGCTGGTCCAGGCCGGCGTCGGCTCCGTCTTCAACCTGGGCGGCGGGCTCGCGGCCTGGAGCGGGCCGCGGGAGTTCGGCGACTCGCCGCTCCGCGGGCCGTCCGCGTGGCTCCTGCAGCACGCCGGTCACCTGCCCCGGCGTGGTCGCGTCCTCGATGTCGCCGCCGGACGGGGGCGCCACGCGTTGCTGCTGGCCGGCGCCGGCTTCGACGTCCGTGCCGTCGATCGGGACGCCGAGGCGCTCGGGTTCCTCGACCGCACCGCCGCACGGCTCGGCCTGCGCGTCGAGTGCGTCGTCGCCGATCTGGAGACGGAGTCGCCGCCCGGTCTGGGAGTGGCCGACGCGGTGCTGGTCTTCAACTACCTGCACCGTCCCCTGATGCCCGCGATCCGGGAGGCCGTCGCACCGGGGGGACGGCTGTTCTACGAGACCTTCACGACAGCACAGGCCGAGCGGGGCCGTCCCACCAACCCGGGGTTCCTGCTCGAGCCCGGCGAACTGCCCCGGCTGGCGGCTCCGCTCGATGTGCTTGCGGCCTGGGAAGGCGAGCGTGACGGCCGGTGCCTGTCCGCCGTGGTCGCATCACGTCCAGCCGGCGAGGGCGCGGGCGACGGCTGACGGCGAGACCCGGAAGTGCGACGCGTGCCACGCGACCTGGCCGCCGCGCAGCACCAGCACCTGTGGCGACTCGTGCCGCACGCCAAAGCGCGCGGCGATGAGCGTCGACGCCTCGCGGTCGGCCTGCACCGTCACGAGATAGCAGCGCAGCCCCGGCCGCTCGGCGTCCAGCCACTCGCCGAGTGTGTCGAGCGCCTGCGCGCTCGTGCCGCACGTGCGACTGTGCTTGATGATCATGACGGGCTGGTCGGCGGACGCCTGCACGGCCTCGTCGAGGTCATCCGGGGTGCGGAGGGGCAGCCACGACGGCACGTGTTCCATTTTAGCTGGCCGGGACGCCTCCTGCACCCTGGGGCCGGCGTAGTAGGATGCGGTCATGCGGACAGTCGGGTGGTTTGTCGTCGTGGCGCTGGCCGTGGTGTGCGCGGCCCCCTTGGCGCGCGCCCAGACCGCGCGCCCCGCATCGGCGGTAAGCGATGGGGCGGCCATCTGGACCGTCGCCGGCAACAGCGGGTGGGGCGTCGAGGTGTTCCATTCCGATCCGGGCCACGACTACCTGATGCCGAGCGTGTCGTGGGGCCGCGTGCTGACGGGACCGCGGGGCCCCGGCGCGCTGCGCGGCCACTTCGAGTGGGCCGTCGAAGGCGTGCCGCTGTTCGCGCAGCGCCGGCCGCAGCGCCTGGTGGGCGTCGGCTTCTCGCCGCTCGTCTGGCGGTGGAACTTCGTGCCGCGGGGACGGGTGGCACCCTACGCGGAACTCGCCGGCGGCCTGCTGTGGACGAACAAGCCGATTCCCGCGGAAACGACGACCGTGAACTGGACGGCGTTTGCCGGTGCCGGACTCCGCATCATGGCGACCGCCAGCCAGGGCCTGGTGCTCGGGTACCGGTTCCACCACATCTCCAACGGCAACCGACTGGAGAAGAACCCCGGCGTCAACGCCAACATGGCGCACATCGGGTGGACGCTCATCAGGCGCTAGCCAGCGAGGCGTCGCGACGAGACGCTCGCTGACAGGCGTCAGCGATCGTACGACTCGCGCCGGCCGGCGGCCGAGAGCTTCACGAGGTATCGCGACGGGTCGGCCCAGAAGAGCCGCCGCAATTCGTGGAGGCTGGACGCGCCGCCGTAGCTCACCGACGAGCACAGGTGGCGCAGGATGTCGCGCACGACGGGGCGCACCGACCCGCGTGCGGGCACGCTGACCTCGGTGCCCTCCGCGCCGATGGCCTCGAGCTCCACCGCCTCCACGTCTTCCACGTCCAGCCGATCGCGGATGGCCTGAATCGACGCCATCCCGCGGAGCACCTTGAACGGGACCGTCACCGTCCGCCCCGCCTCTGGCAGCAACACCGGCTTCTGGATGATCTCGCCCGGCGTTTCCTCGGTGCCCGCGAACATGCTGCCGAGCATGACCGTGTCGCCGCCGAAGAGGAGCGCCTCCATGATGGCGCCGTGGCGGCGAATGCCGCCGTCGGCCACGAGCGGCACACCGTTGTCGAACCCCGCGGCGAGGCGGCACTCGACGAGCGCCTGAATCTGCGGCACGCCGAAGCTGGTGGTGAGGCGGGTCGTGCACCCGCCCCCGGGGCCGATGCCGACCTTGACCGCGTCCACGCCGCGTTCGGCGAGGAACCGGACGCCCTCGGCGGTTGCCACGTTGCCCGCGATGAGCTGGGCGTCACCGAAAGTTCGGCGGAACGCCTCGATGGCCCGTGCCATGACCACCGAGTGGCCGTGCGCGATGTCGATGACGATGACGTCGACGCCGGCGGCGACGAGCGCCTGGGCGCGCTCGAGATAGTCGCCCGTGGCGCCGATGGCGGCGCCCACCATGAGCCGGCCGTGCGCATCGCGGGTGGCGAAGGGCAGCTTCACCTGGCGCGTGATGTCGCGGGCGGTCACGAGGCCGAGGAGCCGGCCGTCCCGGTCGACCAGCGGGAGCTTCTTGACCTTCCGCTCGACCATCAGCCGCTCGGCCTCGGCCAGCGTCAGTTCGCCCTGCCCGACGACGAGGGCATCGACGGGGGTCATCCGGCTCTCGACGGTCCCGGTGTCGGTGGGCACGAAGCGGACGTCCCGCTCGGTGAGCAGACCTCTGAGCCGCCCGCCGTCGACGACGACGAGCGTGCCGACGCGGCGCTCCCGCATGACCGCGACCGCTTCCGCCAGGGACGCATGAGGCCCGATGGCGTACGGGTCGCGGATGATCACGTGCTGCGTCCGCTTGACCTTCTCGACTTCGCGCACCTGCGGACCGATGTCGCCCACGCGGAAGCCGCGGTCGATGATGCCGATGCCGCCCTCCTCGGCCTGGACGATTGCCATGGGCGCGCGGGTCACCGTGTCCATGTTGGCCGAGACGAGCGGGCGGCGGAGGGTGATGCCCCGGGTCAGGCGCGCCGACAGGTCGATCACCGCCGGGTCGCGCCGTTCGACGACGCTGAACTGCGGCCGGAAGAGGAAGTCGTCGAACGTGCAGCCGCGTACGGCGTCGACGAGGCGAGCCAACTCGGGCGTCATGCTGTTATCTTAGTGAAACCCATGCAGCTCTGCCTGCCGCTGGCCGACGATGCCGCGCCGCCCGCCGCCGACGGCGGGGCCGACCGCGTGGTCTTCGTGCGCGATCGGCGGGCGCGGCGCTACATCCTGCGCCTGCTGCCCGACGGCACCCTGCGGGTGACGATGCCGCGCCGCGGCGCGAGGCGCGAGGCGCTGGCCTTCGTCGAGCAGAGCCGCGCGTGGATTGCCAGGCAGCGCGCCGAGCAGGCCGGCCTGCCGCCGGCCATGCCGCCTGCGGTCGCGGCGGCGCATCGGGCGCGCGCCAGGCGCGAACTGCCGCCGGCGCTCCTGGCGCTGGCGAGTCGGCACGGGCTGACCGTCGCGCGGGTGTCCGTACGCAACCAGCAGTCGCGGTGGGGATCGTGCTCGCGGTCCGGACGCATCACGCTCAACTGGCGGCTCGTCCTCGTCCCCGACTTCGTGCGTGAGTACGTGATGCTGCACGAGCTGATGCACCTGCGCGAGCTGAACCACTCGCGCCGCTTCTGGCGACTCGTCGCCGGCGTCTGCCCCCGGTTCATCGAGGCGCGCCGCTGGCTCCTCGACGAGGGCCGGCGGCTCTTCTGACGGAAAGGACCGTACCCGTGCGCGTTGTCCTGCAGAGAGGGTGGTTTGTGGTCGTGGCCATCGCGCTGGTGGCCGGCGCCGCGGAGGCGCGCGCGCAGGGCCCGGAGTACGCGGGGCTCCTGTCGCCGTATGTGGGCCTCGCCAGCGGCGGCGATGCGCGCGGGCAGGGCCTGGCGGGCGGTCTGTCGGTGGCCGTCGTCGACCGGAGCGGCTGGGGCGCCGAGGCCGACATCGCGCATCTGGGCGGCCTCGACTCGGACCGATTCACCGAGGTCGGCGCGACGTCGTTCATGCTGAGCGCGGTGTGGGCTGCCTCTGAGGGCCGCTGGCGCCCCTTCGGCGTCGGCGGCGCGGGGCTGATCAGGACACGGGCCTGCGCCGGGGGCTGCGCGTCGTCGGTGACGCACGTCGATGCCGGGTTCAATGCGGGTGGCGGTTTGCACCTCGCCATCAACGAGGCGCTGCTGGTGCGCGCCGAGGTGCGCTACCTGCGTGCGCTGCGGGCACATGCCGATCTCGGGCTGCGCGACGGCGGACGCCTGGACGCGTGGCGGACGGTCATCGGGGTGACGTGGACGTGGCCTATGATTGAATGACGAATGACGAATGACGAATGACAAACAGGGATGGCCGCTGACGCGCGCTTCTGAGATGAGATCTCAAACCTCAAATCTCAGATCTCAAATGCGCAGGGCGGCGGCGGTGGCAATCGTCGCCTTCGCGGCCATGCTGGCTGGCGGGAGCGTGCAGGGGCCGAACTGGGAGCTGGTGGTGCTCGGCATCGCGCAGGATGCGGGGATCCCGCATCTCGGGTGCGAGCAGCCGCTGTGCATGCTCATCCGGAACGGCGCGCGCAAGGCGGAGAAGGTGTCGAGCCTGGGCCTCATCGACCGGACGACGGGCGCCGCCTACATCTTCGACGCCACGCCTGACTTTCCCGCGCAGGTGCATGCACTCACGGGCGGAACGCCGCCGGCCGGCATCTTCCTGACGCACGCGCACATGGGCCACTACACCGGCCTCATGTATCTCGGGCGGGAGTCGATTGGGGCGCGGCGCGTGCCGGTCTACGGCACGGCCGGCATGGCGACGTACCTGACGGGCAACGGCCCGTGGAGCCAGCTGGTCTCGCTCGAGAACATCGAGCTCCGAACACTGGCCTACGACACGGCGGTGACCCTGCCGGGCGGCGTGCGCGTCACGGCCTTCCAGGTGCCGCATCGCGACGAGTTTACGGACACGGTCGGCTATCGCATCGACGGCCCGCGGGCCTCGGCCCTCTTCATTCCCGACATCGATCAGTGGGAGAAGTGGGACCGCAGCATCCGCGCCCTGGCCGACACGGTGGACTTCGCGTTGCTGGACGGCAGCTTCGCGACACCGAGCGAAATCAACCGAGACATCTCTGAGATCCCGCACCCGATGATGTCCCGGACGCGCGAGCTGCTCGCGGGCGCCCGCGCGAAGCTGTGGTTCATCCACCTGAACCACACCAACGCCGAGATCGACGCGCCCGACGTGGCGAAGGAAGGCCAGCGCTTTCCAATGTAAGGGCGCGCGCCTCTGCTAGCAGGACGATGAAAAAGTGACTCGCGGGACGACTCGGAGTCGGTCGGGTGTGGTCATAAGGCAGCGAATCTCCTCTGGATCGCGCGTTGCCGTGTCGGACCGGCGCTTTCGTCGCCGTGCATC
>JBFMCA010000085.1:0-21250 GCA_040754955.1 Acidobacteriota bacterium
GCCCCCGGCGTAGCCGTACACGGGCAGCCGATCGGCCCGGAGGGTGTCGATGCTGATGAGGATGATGGGCCCGGCGACGGGCTTGGACCGCTCGGCGAACTGCCACCCGACGATCGCCGCGGCCACCACCGCCGCGGCGAACGCCAGGAGGATGACGACTCGTCGAACACTCACCGACGATAGGCTCTTTAGGGCTGCTTCTTGAGCTGCTCGATGAGCGCCTTGGCCTGGCCGGCCTCCTGCGAGTTGGGCTCGACGGCGATGACCTTCTCCATGGTCTTGATCGCCTCCTCGATATTGGCCTTCTGCAGGTGTCCCAGCCCGAGCTTGAAGTACGGCTTGGCCCAGTTCGGGTCGGTGTCGATGGCGCGCTGGTACGCCGCCATCGCCGCGTCCGTCTCGCCCTTGGCGAACTTCACCTCGCCGAGGTTGTAGAACACCTCGCGGCTCGCGCTCATGCTCTGGGCCGCCTCCGCCAGCGACTTCTCGGCCGCGTCGAGGTCGCCCTTCTCGAGGTTCGTCATGCCAATCTCGATCTTGGCCCGCTCGTTGCCCGGGTCGGCCTCGAGCACCTTCTGGTACGAGGCCAGCGCGCCGTCGTAGTCCTTCTGCCGGCGCTGCACGACGGCAATCTGCATGTGGATCATCGACAGCATCGGCGCCTTCTCGAGGATGGCGCGGTAGGCGGCGATGGCGGCATCGAACTGCTGGCTGGCGAGCAGCTGCTCGGCCTTCTCGAGCTCGCCCTGCAGCTCCTTGGCGTTGACGCCGGCCAGGGCACCGGCCGGGCCGGCGGCACCCGGCACGAGCGTGAACTCGAGCGGCGGGTTCGGCGCGCCGATCGTCTTCACCGGCAGGCTGCCCGACGAGGGCTGGAAGCCGGGTGCCGACGCGGTGATCTTCCAGTTGCCGGCCCGGAGCCCGATGATGGAGAAGCGGCCCCGGTCGTCAGTGGTCGCGGTGAACGACGACGGCGATGCCGAGGGGTTTTCGGCGACGATGGTCGCCCCCTTGATCGGCTGGCCCTTGTCGTCCTTGACGATGCCGCCAATGCGGCCCGTCTGGGCGATCGCGGGAAGACTGCTCAACGCGAACGCCAGGACGAAGGCAGCCGACGTCAGCAGCGTCATTCGGTCACGCATTGCTCGATGCTCCTCGGAGGGATGGGAAAACAGACAAACCGACTAAGTATAAGCTACGCCACGGATGGGGCCGCCGATGACCACCACGCCGCGCTTTCGACCGATCACGCCTGTTCTCGCGCTCGCCGTCCTGTCGGCGCTGGCGGCCGCCGTCTCCGCCCAGGGCCCCGCTGGCGCCTCCGCGACGCGGTGGGCCCGACTCGACGCGGTCATCGAGGAAGGCATCGCGCGCGGGCTGACGCCCGGCGCCGTCGTGCTGGTCGGGCGTGGTGGCCAGGTGGTCTACGAGAAGGCGTACGGATATCGCGCGACGGTCCCGTCGCTGGAGCCGATGACGCCGGACACGATTTTCGATTTAGCTTCGCTCACGAAGGTGGTGGCGACCACCACAGCGGTGATGAAGCTGGTCGAGGAGGGCCGTCTCCGGCTGGCGGACAGCGTCGCCAGTCTCGTGCCCGGCTTCGACCGCCACGGCAAGCGCGGCATTACGGTGCGACACCTGCTGACGCACGTGTCGGGCCTGCGGCCCGACGTGGACCTGGCGGAGCCCTGGGAGGGCTACGACACGGCCATGGATCTGGCCCGGGCCGAGGTGCCGCTGGCGGCGCCCGGCGAGCGCTTCATTTACAGCGACATCAACTTCTTCGTGCTGGGGGACATCGTCGCGCGCGTGTCGGGGCGGCCGCTGGACGTCTACACGGCGCAGGAGATCTTCGAGCCCCTCGGCATGCGGGACACGGGCTTCAACCCGGCCGCCTCGCTCCGGCCGCGTATCGCGCCGAGCGAGCGGTGCGGACCCATGGACGCGTGGCCGTGCAACGCCCCGTCGGCGATGCCGCTGCGCGGGGTGGTCCACGATCCCACCGCGCGTCGCATGGGCGGCGTCGCGGGCCATGCAGGGCTCTTCGGCACGGCGCGCGACCTGTCGCGCTTTGCCCAGATGCTGCTCGGCCGCGGACAACTGGACGGCGCACGCGTGCTGGCGCCGTTGACCGTGGCGCGGATGACGGCCCCGTCGACGCCCGCGGGGATGCCGAGCGTCCGCGGTCTGGGCTGGGACATCGACACGTCGTACTCGTCGAACCGGGGCGACCTGCTGCCGATCGGCTCCTACGGTCACACGGGGTTTACCGGCGGGTCGATCTGGATCGATCCGCGCACGCGCCTCTACGTCATCTTCCTCTCGAACCGGCTGCACCCCGACGGCAAGGGCGACGTGACGGCGCTCCGGGCGCGCGTGACCACCGTCGCCGCCGCGGCCGTTGGCGATGCGCTCGCCGAAGGCGACCCGACGTCGCTTCGAATGAGCGGGACCGACTTCGGCGCGTCGACCGATCCCCTGCGGGCCCGGCCTCGCGCGGAGGCGCGCCGGGTTCTCGCGGGGGTCGACGTTCTGGCGCGCGACGGCTTCGCGCCGCTCCGCGGCAAGCGGGTCGGTCTCGTCACGAACCACACCGGCCGCGCGTCGTCCGGCGCGTCGACCATCGACGTGCTGCACCAGGCGCCCGGCGTACGCCTGGTGGCGCTGTTCAGCCCCGAGCACGGCATTCGCGGCGTCCTCGACGCCGACGTGCCGTCCTCGACGGACGAGCGGACGGGCCTGCCGATCCACTCGCTGTACGGCGACACGCGCCGTCCGACCGGGGCGATGCTCGAGGGCCTCGACGCGCTCGTCATCGACCTGCAGGATGTCGGCGCGCGCTTCTACACCTACATGTCCACGATGGGATACGTGCTCGAGGAGGCGGCGAAGCGGCGCCTCGAGGTCGTGGTGCTCGACCGTCCGAACCCCATCAACGGCTGGCAGATCGAGGGCCCGGCCGCCGACGCGGGCACGCCGGAGTTCATCGCCTACATGCCCGGCATGCCGATCCGCCACGGCATGACGATGGGCGAGCTGGCCCGGCTCTTCAACGTCGAGAAGCAGATCAACGCGTCGCTGACCGTGGTGCCGCTGGAGGGCTGGTCACGGGACGATTGGTACGACGCGACCGGGCTCATGTGGGTGAATCCGTCGCCCAACCTGCGGAACCTGAACCAGGCCACGCTCTACCCCGGTGTGGCCATCATCGAGTACGCCAACGTGTCGGTTGGCCGGGGCACCGACCAGCCATTCGAGCAGGTGGGCGCGCCGTGGGTGGACGGCCCGCGGCTGGCCGCGCGCCTCAACGCGCGGGGCATTCCCGGCGTGCGGTTCTATCCCGTGACCTTCACGCCGCGCGCGAGCACGCACGCCGGCGAGCCGTGCCAGGGCGTCTTCATGGTCATCACCGATCGCGAGGCGCTGCCCGTGGTGCGGCTCGGGCTGGAGCTGGCCGCGGCGATTGCCGCCGACCATGGCGACCGGTTCGAGCCCGCCAACACCCACACCCTGCTCGGCTCCGAGCGGTTGTTGTCGCGCGTGCGCGCCGGAGAGGATCCGGCGGTGGTGGCCTCGTCGTGGGCGGCGGACGAGGCGCGGTGGCGCCTGCGGCGCGCGCCCTACCTGCTGTACCGCTGACGCGGCCGCTACAGGCGATAGAGCATCACGTAGATCACGACACCCGTCACCGACACGTAGAGCCAGATCGGCAGGGTCCACCGCGCGATGCGCCGATGGCGATCGAATCGCCCCGCGAGCGCCCGCGACAGCGTGACGAGCGCGAGCGGCACGATGGCGGCGGCCAGGATGATGTGGGTGATCAGAATGGCGAAGTAGACGACGCGGATCGGGCCGGCCTTCCGGAACGGCACCGAGCCGGCGTTGAGGTGGTAGATCACGTACGAGGTCAAGAACAGGATGGACATGGTGAAGGCGCCCAGCATGGCCAGCCGGTGGCGCGCGCGGTCGCCGCGCCGGATGAGCAACCAGCCGGTGAGCAGCAGGACCGACGCGAGGGCGTTGAACGTCGCGTTGAGCGCGGGAAGATCGGTGACCGACATGAGCGCGTCCCCCGGAAACGTCAGGCCTCGGACCGCCGGTGCATGGCGAGGAGGGTCGCCAGCAGGATGGTCGCGGCGGCGAGCGCGAGCATGACGGCCGCCGCGGTCACGAAGGGGACCGCGGACCCTCCACCGTAGAGCGCGGCGCGGAGGCCCTCCAGGCCGTAGGTGAGCGGGTTGGCGCGCATGACCGCCTGCATCCACCCGGCCGCGCCATCCGCGGGAAACACCGCGCCCGAGGTGAGCCACATCGGCACGAGCAGCACGTTCATGAGGGCGTGGAATCCCTGGGTGGATCGCAGCCCCCACGCGAGCAGCACGCCGAGCCCGCTCAGCCCGACTCCCATCAGCGCGATCATCACCAGCGTGCCCGGGACGGCCAGCGCCGACACCGGCAGCCCGACGACCGGCACCAGCACCAGGCAGAGCGCCGCATTCCCCGTCGCGAGGGTCGCGCTGCCGAGCGCCTTGCCGAGGACGAGGGCCGCGCGAGGGGCGGGCGAGGCCAGCGCGCCCTGCAGGAAGCCCTCGTTGCGGTCCTCGATGACGGAGATGGTCGAGAAGATGGCCGTGAAGAGCACGACCAGCGCGAGTGTGCCCGGGAAGTAGTACTCGAGATAGCCGCGCTCCGAGCCCGCCTGGAACGACTGCCCGAGCCCGGATCCGAGGACGAGCCAGAAGAGCACGGGCGTGAGCAGCGCGCCGACCACGCGGCTGCGCTGTCGCGCGAAGCGCACGAGATCGCGGCGCCACACGGAATAGAGGGCCAGCAGCGCGTCCATGTCAGGGCCTGCCGTCTCCGTCGCCCAGCGGCATGCCGGTGTGATGGACGAACACGTCTTCGAGGGTGGGCCGACCGACCGAGACCGTGCGGACATCGCCCGGAAACGACTCGATCAGCGCCGGCACGAACTCGTGCGCCCGGCGGCGCTCCAGGCGGATGCGGCCGCCGACCATGCGCGTCTGCACGCCGAAGCGCGCCTCCAGCCGCGTCGCCAGCGTCTCGGCGCCCTCGGCGTCGGCCGCGTCGATCGTGACGACGTCGCCGCCGATGGCGTCGATGAGGTCCTGCGGGCGCCCGATGGCCACGAGCCGCCCCTCGTGGAGCACGCCGACGCGGTCGCAGGCGGCGGCCTCATCGGTGATGTGCGTGGTCAGCACGACCGTCGTGCCGGCGTCGTCGCGCAGCCGCCCGAGTTCCGCCAGCAGGTCCCGGCGGGCGACCGGATCGAGCCCCGCGCTCGGCTCGTCGAGCAGGAGCAGCCGCGGCTCGGGCAGCAGCGCCTTGGCCAGCTCCACGCGCCGGCGCAGGCCGCCCGACAGCGTCGCGACGCGATCGGCCGCCCGCGGCATGAGCCCGAAGCGCTCGAGCGACCGCTCGACCGCGCGCGCGAGCGCAGGCCCGTGGACCCCGTACAGGAGGCCGTGGTGCTGGAGGTTCTCCACCACCGTGAGCCAGGGATCGAGCGCGGGCGACTGGAAGACGACGCCCATCATGCGGCGGGCGCGGGCGGGCCGGCTGAGGGCACTCACGCCGAAGACGTCCACGGCTCCGCTCGAGGGCAGGAGCAACGTCGCGATGATGCGAAACAGCGTCGTCTTGCCGCCGCCGTTGGGCCCGAGCAGCGCGAACAGGTCGCCCGGCGCGACGCTGAAGCCGACGCCGCGGAGCGAAGCGCGGTCGCCGTAGCGGTGCGTGAGGTCGGAGATTTCGAGCGCGCTCATGTCACCGCGTCAAGTGGTCCCAGATGAGCACGACCCACAGCAGCGGCAGGTAGAGAATCGACCCGAGGAAGAGCCGCCGGGCCGCCGGCACCGATCGCGTGGCGGCGAACTCCACCGCAAACCACATGAGCACGGCTCCCAGCACGAAGGCACCCACGAGGTAGCGGATGGTGCCGAGGTCGACCACCACCGGCAGGAAGCTCACCGGGACGAGCGCCACCGTGTACAGGAGGGCCTGACGCCCGGTGCTCCGGCCGTCGGGCTGGAGCACCGGAAGCAGCGGGATGCCCGCCCGCGCGTACTCGTCGCGGAACATCCACGCGATGGCCAGGAAGTGCGGCATCTGCCACATGAACACGATGGCGAACAGCACCCACGCCTCGATCGAGACGGTGCCCGTCGCCGCGGCCCAGCCGATCACCGCGGGCAGCGCGCCGGGCACGGCCCCGACGATCGTCGAGAGCGAGGTGCGGACCTTGAGCGGCGTGTAGAAGAGCACGTAGCTGACCAGGGTGACCGCGGCCACCGCCGCGGCGGTCCCGTTCGCGCCCCAGGCCAGCTCGGCGAGGCCGGCGCCCGACAGCGCCACACCGAACCACAGCGCCTCCCGCGGGTGGAGCCGGAGGTCGGGAAGCGGACGCATCCGCGTCCGCCGCATCAGCCGGTCGATGTCCCGTTCCCAGAGCTGGTTGAGCGCCGAGGCGCCGCCGGCGACGAGCGCCGTGCCCACAACCGTGTGGAGCAGCAGCGCCACCGGCATCGGGCCTTCGGCCGCGAGGTAGAACGCCGCCAGCGTCGTGATGACGACGAGGAAGTTGAGCCGGGGCTTGGTCAGCGCGAGGAAGTCGGCGCTCCGGCTGCGCTCGCCCTTTCGGGCCACCTCGGCGTCGATCGGGAGATCACAGTTCGAAGGTGAGGCTGACATCCTTCGTTTCCCCCGGCGCAATCGTGACCGTGGCCGTGCGCGTGCCCAGGTGCTCGTGCCACGCCTCGACGACGTAGCGGCCGGCCGGCAGCCGCGCCAGCTCGACGGTGCCTGCCGGGCCGGTGACGCCGAAGAAGGGGTGGTCGAGCACGCCGACCCAGGCGCGCATCCACGCGTGGACGTCGCACTTGATGGGCACCATCACTTCGGTCGTCGCGAACACGCGCGTCATGCTCAGGCCCGCGATGGGCTGGCCCAGGTTGAAGCCTTCGTTGTAGCGGCCCTCGGCGCGCACGTTGTGGAGCAGCGGATCGCTGTTCCGGATCTCCAGCGGCTGCCCGACGCGGATGCCCAGCACCCGGGGCACGTAGCGGCACGACTGCTGGTCGATGATCACCGGATCGGTGGGTACCGGGTAGGACCCGGTCACGCCCTCCTTGACGTACACGAAGACGTGCTGGAGCGCGGCGCCCTCCCCGGTGACGATGTCCTCGGTGAGGCGGGTCGCCTGGCCTTCGAGCTCGATGCACTTGGGGTCGGCGTCGAGCCGGATGCTGGCCGGGGGCGGCGGCGTGCCGTGGAGCGCGACCCGGACGAGCACGCCGCCCGTCGGGCCCGCATCGGCCGCCGGTGCCGCCGGCGCGTTTCCCGGCGGCGCGCCGCCGCAGGCCGCGCCGAGCGCGGTGGCGGCTACCGCCGCGAGGAGCATCCGGTGAGGCCGCATGACAACCCCCGATTATCTCACCGCGGGCGGCGTTCCGCCCGCCTCGCGGATCTTCCGCAGCACGCGGTCTTCCATCCACGTCGGATCCCACCACTCCACGGGATTCACTGCGACGCCGCCGACGAGCATCGTGAAGTGCAGGTGATCGCCCCCGGCAAGTCCAGTGAGGCCGGTCCGGCCCAGGACGCCGCCCTTCTCGACGGTTGCGCCCTCCTCGACCCCGATGGTGGAGAGGTGCGAGTAGAGCGACTGGACGCCGAGCCCGTGGTCGAGGACGACCGTGTTGCCGTAGATGCCCAGGTCCTTCGCCCAGATGACGACGCCGCGGTTGGCGGCGGCGACGGGCGCCTGGGCCGTGGACGCGAGATCGAAGCCGAGGTGCACCTGCCGGTCGATGTCGCGGCCATCGTGGACGTAGGTGCGGTCGTCGGCGAAGCGCGACTGGACGGCGGTGTTGCCGAGCTGCGCGAACGCGTCGGCCCAGAGCATCTCCGGGTGCGTCCGCGCCGCCAGGGCCGCGATGGTGTCGTTGTTCCGGCGGCGCAGGTCGCCGTTGACGGTCAGAAAGCCGGCGAGCAGGCCCTCGCGCGACGCGGTGTCGATGCCGAGCGAGGGGTTGGCGGCGGCAATGGCCGGCACGACGCGTCCGATGAACCGGTCGTCGACGACGATGCGCGATCGGGCGAACGTTCTGGCGAAGGCCCGGTGGTCGACGGCCGCTCGCGCTTCGTTGCCCGCCGCGTCGCGGGCGACGACGGCGACGGGCGCCTGGAGGTCTTCGTCGTGGGCGAGGGCGAAGAAGGCGACGCGGATGGCCGGGTCGGTCAGGCCGGCGCCGCTGCCGGGGAACGCGGGGAACTCGCGGTCGCCGACCAGCACCGCGCCGGTGACGTCGGGAGGCGTGGCGCGGAACACCACGAACTCCGCGCCGCCGTGGTTGACGTAGTGGTGCGTCGACAGGACGGCCACGCGCGGCGGCTCGAGCCGCACGTCGACGTCCCGCGTCACGGTCGTGGCGGCCTCGCGCAGCCCGAAGAACACGGACCGTGCGGCGGTGATGCGAATGGTGGCGCGGCCCGCGACCAGGGCGGGGACCGACGCCTTGCCGATGTCGCGCATGATGTAGAGCGATTCGGCCGAATCCTGGCGGATGTCGGTGTCGCCTCCCGCGGCGGTGTCGAGGTTGAACACCTCGGTGGTCGCGCCCTGCTGCTCGACGGCGGCCGTCAACCGCGTGAGCCGCCCGCCCGGCGTGGTGACCCTGAACTCGAGCGCGCCCCGCTGGCCGATGATGGACTCGGGCGCGCGAAGATCGATGTCGGGTCCGGCTTCACGCCCCGCGAGGTGCCACCCCGCTCCGGCGCCCAGCGCGGTCAGGAGCGCGGCGGCGAGCAGCCATCGTGTCAGGGTCCGCATCGTTTCCATGATCGCCCGTTTGCGTGTATAAGTAACGCGGTTTTCAACCTCATCGTCGGAGGCCGGCTTCATGCAGGTAATTCGGCTCTCGGCTGCGCCCCGTGGTTTCGGCGAGACGCTGCGCCGCGATCGCTGGTGGACGACGCCGGCGGCGGTGTTCGCGACGCTCTCGGCGTTCATCGTCTACGCCACGTGGGCGGCATTTCAGGGCGAGCACTACACGCACGGTCCGTATCTGTCGCCGTTCTACGCGCCGGAGATCTTCGGCGACTCGCCGCACGCGTGGTTCGGACCCAAGCCGGCGGCGTGGCCCGCGTGGCTCCCGTTCTCGCCCGCGCTGCTCATCCTGCCCTTCCCGGCGCTCTTCCGCTTCACCTGCTACTACTATCGCGGCGCCTACTACAAGGCGTTCTGGGCCGACCCGCCGGCGTGCGCCGTGGGCGAGCCGCGGCATGCGTACCGCGGCGAGCACTCGTTTCCGCTGATCCTCCAGAACGTCCACCGCTTCTTCCTGTGGGTCGCCATCGTCTTTCTGGCGCTCCTGACCTGGGACGTCTGGAAGGCGCTCTGGTTCGTCAATGCGGCGACGGGCGCCGAGGAGTTCGGCATCGGCGTCGGCACGCTGGTGCTGGCCGTGAACGTCGTGCTGCTCGGCGCCTACAGCTGGGGCTGCCACGTCATGCGCCACGTGGTGGGCGGCCGGCTCGACGAGATGTCGAAGCACCCGGCGTGCGACATGGCGTATGTCTGCGTGAGCGCGCTCAACACCCGGCACATGCTGTTTGCCTGGCTGAGCCTCTTCTCGGTGGCCTTCGCCGACCTCTACGTCCGGCTCTGCTCCATGGGCGTCATCGCCGACGTGAGGCTGATCTGATGGCCGCCCACGCCCGCTACACCTACGACGTGCTCGTCGTCGGCGCCGGCGGCGCGGGCCTCCGCGCGGCCATCGAGGCGGCCGGCGCCGGCGTGACCGTCGGCCTCATCTGCAAGTCGCTGCTCGGCAAGGCGCACACGGTGATGGCCGAGGGCGGCATGGCGGCCGCGCTCGCCAACGTGGACGAGCGGGACAGCTGGAAGGTCCATTTCGCCGACACGATGCGGGGCGGGCAGTACGTGAACAACTGGCGCATGGCGGAGATCCACGCGAAGGAGGCGCCCGATCGCGTGCGGGAACTCGAAGCCTGGGGCGCCGTGTTCGACCGCACGCCCGACGGCCGCATCCTGCAGCGGAACTTCGGCGGCCACCGCTACCCGCGCCTGGCGCACGTCGGCGATCGGACCGGCCTCGAGCTGATTCGCACGCTGCAGGACCGCACGGTCTACCTGGGCGTCACGGTTCACATGGAACACACCGTCATCGACCTCCTCGTCGACGACGGGCGCGCCGCCGGGGTGCTGGCCTACGACCGCGAGCGCGGACGGTTCCACGTGTTCGCCGCCAAGGCGGTCATCCTGGCCACCGGGGGCGTGGGGCGGGCCTACAGGATCACGAGCAACAGCTGGGAGGGCACCGGCGACGGGCATGCGCTCGCGTACCGGGCGGGCGCCGAGCTCATCGACATGGAGTTCGTCCAGTTCCACCCGACCGGCATGATCTGGCCCCCGAGCGTGAAGGGCATTCTCGTCACCGAAGGCGTGCGCGGCGAGGGCGGCATCCTCACGAACAGTGAGGGCCGACGGTTCATGTTCGACGACATCCCCGAGAACTACCGGCCGCAGACCGCGTCGGACCCGGACGAGGGGTGGCGCTACACGCAGGGCGACAAGACCGCGCGCCGGCCGCCGGAGCTGCTGACGCGCGACCACGTCGCGCGCTGCATCATGCGCGAGGTGAAGGCCGGCCGCGGCTCGCCGCACGGCGGGGTGTTTCTCGACATCGCCTGGATCCGCGAGCGCCTGCCGAACGCCGAGGAGCACATCAAGCGCAAGCTCCCGAGCATGTACCACCAGTTCAAGGAGCTGGCCGATCTCGACATCACCAGGGAGCCGATGGAGGTCGGCCCGACGACGCACTACATCATGGGCGGCATCCGGGTCGACGCCGACTCGCAGATGTCGACGCTGCCGGGCCTGTTTGCCGCCGGGGAGTGCGCATCGGGCATCAACGGCGCCAACCGCCTGGGCGGCAACTCGCTGTCCGACCTCATCGTGTTCGGGCAGCGGGCGGGCGCCTATGCCGCGGCCTGGGCCCGCGCGCACGGGACGCCGCGCGTGGACGCGCGGGCCGTCGAGCGAGGCATGGCGGACGCGCTGGCGCCGTTCGACCGGGGCGTCGAGGGTGAGAACCCGTACACCATCCAGCAGGAGCTGCAGGACACGATGCAGGACCTCGTGGGCATCGTGCGGCAGGACGGCGAGATGCGGCTGGCGCTCGAGCGCCTGGAGGGGTACCGCGCGCGCGCGGCGCGCGCCGGCGTCGGCGGCCACCGCGAGTACAACGCGGGCTGGCACACGGCGCTCGACCTTCGCAACCTGCTGACGGTGTCGGAAGCCATCACGCGGTCGGCCCTCGAGCGCCGCGAGAGCCGCGGCGGCCACTTCCGCGAGGACCATCCCGACAAGTCCGACGAGTTCGGGCGCGTGAACGTGATGGTGCGCCGCGGCGCCGACGGGGCCATGGAGGTCACGCGGGTCCCGATTCCCGAGATGCCCGCCGAGCTGAGGCAGGTCATCGACGAGCAGAAGGGCTGAGGCGATGGAAGCGACGTTCAGGATCTGGCGGGGCGGCGCGGAGGGCGGCGGCGCGTTCCAGGACTACCGCACCGAGGTGTCGGACGGCATGGTGGTGCTCGACGCGGTGCACCGCATCCAGGCCGAGCAGGCCCAGGACCTCGCCGTGCGCTGGAACTGCAAGGCGGGGAAGTGCGGGTCGTGCTCGGCGGAGGTGAACGGGACGCCGCGGCTGATGTGCATGACGCGGCTGAGCCAGGTCAACCTGGCCGAGCCGGTGACGGTCGAGCCGATGCGGGCGTTTCCGCTCGTCAAGGACCTGGTGACCGACGTCTCGTGGAATTACGGCGTCAAGCAGACGATCCGGAGGTTCACCCCCCGCCCGCCCGACGCCGCCGACGGCACGTGGCGCATGGCGCAGCGCGACATCGACCGCGTGCAGGAGTTCCGGAAGTGCATCGAGTGCTTTCTCTGCCAGGACGTGTGCCACGTCCTGCGCGACCACGCCAAGCACGCCGAGTTCATCGGGCCCCGGTTCCTGACCTACGCCGCGGCGCTCGAGATGCACCCGCTCGACGCCGACGACCGGGTCACCGACCTCAAGAACGCGCATGGCATCGGGTACTGCAACATCACCAAGTGCTGCACCGCCGTGTGTCCCGAGCACATCCGCATCACCGACAATGCGATCATTCCCCTGAAGGAGCGGGTCGTCGACCGGTTCTACGACCCGGTCATGAAGCTGCTGCGCGTGTTCCGCTGAGACGGCGCCGCCGTCCACCCGCATGCGCATGGTCAAGGAGGCGCGCATGTCCGCCCTGAAGCCCCTGCACGTCGAGGCCATCCCGAGCGCCCTGGCCAAGGCCGAGCGCTACCGCCTGCTCAACGAGCCGGAGCAGGCCGAGAGCATCTGCGAGGACGTCCTCGCCGCCGATCCGTCCAATCAGCAGGCCACCATCACGCTCATCCTGTCGCTCACCGACCAGTTCAAGCAGGCCGAGCGCGAGGTGGTGGGGCGCTGCCAGGACATGCTCAAGCGGCTCGAGGCGCCCTACGACAAGGCGTACTACACCGGCATCGTCCACGAGCGGCGCGCCCGCGCCCTGCTGGCGCGCGGGGCCGCCGGCGCCACGCGGTCGGCCGGCGAGTGGCTGCGCAGCGCGATGCAGTGGTTCGAGCAGGCCGACGGCCTGCGGCCCGAAGGCAACGACGACGCCCGCCTCCGGTGGAACGCCTGCGCGCGCCTGCTGAGCCGGCACGGCGAGGCCATGGCTCCGGCATCCGACGCGCGGGAGGAGCCGTTGATGTTGGAGTAGGGGTTTTGATATGATCGAAAGTTCCTGGGTGCCGGTATCGTCTAGGGGTCAGGACACGTGGTTCTCAGCCACGGGACCGGGGTTCGAATCCCCGTACCGGTACCAGCCTTCACGCCTCGCCGACCTGCTCCGGGTCGCTGTGTCCGGGCAGCAGGGCTCCTGACCTCCACCTCCCATCGTCGTCGTCGCGCAGCGCCGAGCCGCCGTGAGGGAGTCGTTGACGACCGCAGCGAAGCATCATAGCATCATCTTGTGCGCACCACGATGACGCTCGACAAGGATGTCGCGGCGCGGCTCGCGCGCCTGGCCCGCACCCGCCGGCAGCCGATGAAGGCGATCGTGAACGACGCCTTGCGAGCCGGCCTTGCGCAGCTCGAACACCCTGCCGCGCCGCGGGAGCCGTTTCGAACGACAGGCTTCGATCTGGGCGTCAGCCGCGTGGGCAGCCTCGACGATGTGGCCGGCGTGCTCGCCCGGGTCGAAGGCGAGGCCCACCGGTGACGCTCGTCGACGCGAACCTCCTGCTCTACGCCGCGAACCGGTCCGCACCTGAACATGAGCGGGCACGCGACTGGCTCGACCGGCAGCTCTCCGGCACGGCCCGCGTCGGGTTGCCGTGGCCGTCGCTGCTGGCCTTCGTGCGGCTCGCGACCAATCCTCTCGTGCTGACAGCACCCGCGACGATGTCCGCGGCGTGGACGCAGGTCGAGGAGTGGTTGTCGGCAACAGCCGCGTGGACGCCGACGCCCGGCGAGCGACATGCCGAAATCCTTGCCGAGTTTTGCCGCGCGCCGTGGATGACCTCGCGCCTCGTGCCGGACGCCCACCTTGCGGCGCTCGCCGTCGAGCACGGTCTTCGCCTCTGTTCCTCGGACGGCGACTTCTCACGATTCCCCGGGTTGGACTGGTACAATCCGCTCGCGGCCCCGCGCTAGCCCGCTCCCAGGGTGGCGGGCCTGGCCCGGACGTATCCATGCGGCGCACCGATGCCGCCGATCGCATCGACGTCCCGAACGTCGGCGTCAGGCACGCGGCGCCCGCGCACGCGTGGCGCACACGCTCGAATCGTCGTCGCGACGGGCGAAACGCTGTCTTCGCAGATTCATCACGGTCGGCGAGGGCCGCGGCGCGGCGCCTCCGACGGGCCGCGATCCGCTCCTCAGCCCAGGGCGCCGCCGCCGGGTTCCGTGACGCCGCTGAGCCGGGCGATACTAGGGGCGCGAGCCCGCAACGGATCTCATTCCAGCCCCGCTCGCCCTTGACATTCACGATCGAATGGGTGCCGTCCCTTCCCGCCCCGCATCCCGCGACCCGCACATGAGCCTGCTGCGCGGCGCCGCGTTTGGCCTGGCTGCCGGCCTGCTCGCCCTGGGTGCGGCGCGAGTCCCGTTCGTCCGGACCGTCGAGCTCAAGACCTACGACCTGCGCGTGCGCGCCACGGCGAGGCCGGCCGGGCCGCACCCGGCCATCACGATGATCGCGATCGACGACGACAGCGTGCGGCGGATGGAGCCGCTCGTCGGCCGGTGGCCGTGGCCGCGGCTGGTGCATGCCGCCGTCGTCGACTTCCTGGCGCGCGGCCCGGCGCGGGTCATCGCCTACGACGTGCTCTTCACCGAGGCCGACCGGCGCCGCTTCACCGTCGGCGACGAGGAATGGACGGGCGAGGAGTCGGACCGCGCGCTGGCGCTGTCGATTGCCAGAGCCGGCACCGTCGTCCTTGCCGCGGACGTGGCGCTCGAGGGACTCGTCGACGCTTCGCGTCAGCTCACGAGCGACCTGACAGGCATCCCGGCCTTCGAGCGCGCCATCGACGCCGGCGCCTGTGCCGAGCCGCGCCCGCTGCTGGTGCCGCCGCTCGCCGTGCTGGCGGAAGCGGCCGAGGCCATCGGGCACAACCTCCTGACGCTCGATCCGGACGGCCCGGTCCGGCGCGCGGTGCCGCTCGTGTCGGTCGACGGACGCGTCATGCCCTCGCTTGCCCTTGCCGCCGCGAGCCTCGCCGCGGCGATCCCCGCCGGCGACGTCCGCGTGGAGGGCACCACGCTCGTGGCGGGTCGTGCCCGCGTGCCGCTCGTGGTCGACAGGGTCCCCAGCTACTACGGCCCCGCGCGCCCGAGCTGTCGCGCGTTCGTGCCGTTCCGAGGGCCGGCACTCGGGCCGTCGGGCGCGGCCACCTTCGAGCACGTCTCGTTCTACGACCTGTTCTACGCCGAGCAGCAGATTGTCGAGGGAGTCGCGCCGTCGATTGACCCTGCGCGGTTTCGGGACCGGATCGTGATCGTCGGTGCCACGGCGCAGGGGCTCCACGACACCTTCAGCACGCCCTTCGGCGAGGGCGCGATGGCCGGGATCGAGATTCACGCGAACGTCGTCGATGGCCTGCTGGCGGGTCGAAGCGTGGCGCCTGTGGAACCGTGGATCGCGGCGCTGGCGGCCGTGGGACCGGCCCTGGTCGTGAGCCTGGTGGGCGCCTTCGCGGCGGCCTGGGCGACCGCGGCGGCCGCGGCGGTGCTGGCGACGGTGACGACAGGCGTTGGCGTGTGGGCCTTCGCCGGCGGCCTCTGGGTACCGCTCGTGGCGCCGCTCGTGGCCATCGGCCTGGCCTTCGTGGCGGATCTCGCCTGGCAGTATGCCGTCGAGGGCCGCGAGAAGCGGCGCGTGAAGCAGGTGTTCTCGCGGTTCGTGGCGCACGACGTGTTCGAGCAGCTGATGGCCGACCCCTCGCGGGCGGCGCTCGGCGGCGAGCGGCGGGTCATGACGGTGCTCTTCGCCGACGTCCGCGGCTTCACGGGCCTGTCGGAGCAGGGACGGCCCGAGGACATCGTCCGGCAGCTCAACGAGTACTTTTCGCGGATGGTCGAGGTGCTCTTCGCGCACCGCGGCACGGTGGACAAGTTCGTCGGCGACATGGTGATGGCGCTGTTCGGCGCGCCGCTTGCGGACGCGGCGCACGCCGATCACGCCGTGCAGGCCGCTCTTGCCATGTCGGCGGCGCTCGACGAGCTGAACGCGGGGTGGCGGGCCGAGGGCCGCCCCGCGCTGGACATCGGGATCGGCGTGAACACCGGCGAGATGGTCGTCGGCAACATCGGATCTGACACCATCATGAGTTACACGGTCATAGGAGATGCGGTGAACCTCGGCGCCCGCCTGGAGGCGCTCAACAAGGAGTACGGCACGCGCCTCATCGTGAGCGAGTCGACCCGCGCCGCTCTCACCGGGCGGTATGCTGTGCGTCCGCTCGGCGAGGTCACGGTTCGCGGCCGGTCGGCACCGGTCGCCATTTATGAGATTCGGCCATCGGCCGATACCGGGGACGGGCCACGACCATGAGACACGACCTTCGGCTGCACACTCTGGCACTTCTCGCGGTTCTCGGTTTCTTCAGCTGGCCGGCGGCGGCTGAGGGGGGGCAGATCGCGCAGGTCGGGCAGGCGGTGGGCGCGGCCAAGAAGGCGCAGCAGCTCCGCGAGCTGCAGATGACCGCGGAGGAGGAGCAGCAGCTCGGACAGGCGGTGAGCCAGCGCATCCGCGAGCGTTACGGCGTCGTCCAGAACCAGGCGGTGCACCGGTACGTCGGCCTGGTGGGCGGCGTGCTGGCCCAGGCCAGCGAGGCGCCGGGCCTGCCCTGGACGTTCATCGTGCTCGACACCGACGCGGTGAACGCGTTCGCCGCGCCTGGCGGCTACGTGCACATCACGCGCGGCGCCCTGGCGCTCATGCAGGACGAAGCCGAGCTGGCCGGCGTCCTGGGCCACGAGATCGTCCACATCACGGAGAAGCACACCGTCCGATCGATCCAGAAGTCCAAGGCCGTCCAGATGGGCGCGGAAGAGACGCTGTCGGGCAACGCGGCCCTCTTCGAGCGCGCGGTGACGGCCACCTACGACAACATCGTCGAGCGCGGCTTTGGCCGCGGCGAGGAGCACGAGAGCGACGACAAGGGCGTCGTGCTGGCCAATGCCGTCGGCTACGCGCCGCAGGGGCTGGGGCGGTTCCTGACGCGGCTGCAGGAGCGGAACAAGGCGTCGACTGAGCGGCGCGGCCTCTTTGCCTCGCATCCCGAAATGAAGGAACGGCTCGATCGCCTGAACCGGCGCATCGCGTCCGAGAAGCTGGCGGGCACGGCCACGGTGGCCGACCGGTTCAGGAAGAGCATCACCTACACCCCGACGCCGATCACGTCAATCGCCGTGGTTGAGGGCGGCGCGGCGGGCCTCGCGGGCGGCGAGGAGAAGAAGGCCGAGGCCGAGACCAAGGCCGGCGAGAAGCCCGCGGAGCAGCCGAAGAAGCGGGGGTTCGGCTTGAGCCGCATGTTGCCGGGGGGCGGAGGCGAGAAGAAGTCGGCCGAGGTGACGGCCTCGGGCGCGGCCCGGGGAGTGGACCCCGAGCGTGACGCCAAGGGCGGCGCGAACCCGAAGCCTGTGCCCGTCAAGATTGTCGCGGCCGATCTCGCGGCGTTCAAGAAGGAGGGCGGCCTGAAGTAAGCTCGGGGCCGCATGGACTGGTTCGTCCTCGGTGCTGGCGTGGCGGCGCTGGCCGTCACGCTGGGCCTCCTCACGGCAATCTCGAGCCGGTTCGTCCGGTCCCGGCTCCGGTTCGCCGCCTGGCTGTTCCTGGCATTCCTGATCCTCGAGCTGGCCGTGTCGCAGTCGGTCGGCAGCGTCGACGCGCTCGCCGGCATTGCCCGACTGGTTTTCGCGCTCGCGGTCATCACCGTGGGCGTCGCGCTCCTCGTCAATCCGTGGCGTCACGACCGCCCCTCCGAGGCGTTCCCGGCCATCGTCCAGGACGTGCTGGTCATCGGGCTGTTCCTGGTGACGGCCACGCTGCTCATGCGCGAGCAGCTGCTCACGACGTCGGCGGTCGGCGCGGTGGTGGTGGGCTTTGCGCTGCAGGACACGCTGGGGAATCTCTTCGCCGGCCTGGCGATTCAGATTGAGCGGCCGTTCAGGGTGGGGCACTGGATTGCGGTGGGCGACCGCGAGGGCCAGGTGCAGGAGATCACCTGGCGGGCCACGAAGCTGCAGACCAAGGCCGGTCAGTTCCTGATCGTCCCGAACAGCGTCATCGGCAAGGAGGCCATTCTCAACTTCTCGGAGCCGACCGCGCCGACGCGTCTGATGGTGGAGGTGGGCGCCAGTTATCTGACGCCGCCGAACGTGGTTCGCGGCGCGATTCGCGAGGCGCTGGGCAGTGCGCCGCTGGTGCTCGCCGAGCCGGAGCCGTCCATCGTGCTGCACGACTTCGGCGCCTCGGCGCTCATCTACCGCGTGCGGTTCTGGATCGCCGATTACGCGCTCGACCAGGTCGCGATGGATCAGGTGCGGACGAACATCTGGTACACGTTCAGGCGGCACGACATCGAGATTCCGTGGCCCATCCAGGTGGAGTACAAGCGCCAGGATCTGCCGGCGCGGACCGAGGCCGACGTCCGCGCCGCGATCGACGTTGTGACATCGGTCGATCTGTTCGCGCCGCTCGGCGCGGAGGGCGCCGAGGCGCTCGCCCGCGGGGCCGCCGAACGGCTGTACGCGGCCGGCGAGGCGGTGGTGCGGCAGGGTGAGGCGGGGACGTCGATGTTCGTGGTGGTTGCCGGTCGCGTGCGGGTCGTGCTGGAGCCGTCCGGGCAGGAGGTTGCCGTCGTCGAGCGGGGCGGGCTCATCGGTGAGATGTCGATGCTGACGGGCGATCCGCGCACCGCCACCGTCAGGGCCATTGAGGACGCGCGGCTGCTCGAGATCTCGGCGGATCAGTTCCGCGCGCTGGCGCTGGAGCGACCGGAGATCGTCGAGCAGATCAGCCGCGTGGTCGAGGCGCGCCGCGGCGGTCTCGACGCGGCGCGGGCCGCTCGGTCGCCGGCGGTGGGTTCGGGCGACGCCTCTCAGGGACTGCTCAGGCGCATCCAGCGCTTTCTCAGGCTGCCCGGGTAGACAGCGTCTCAGATCACTCGATCGTGCCCGATGACCCGAAGGAGCCGAGACTGCGAAGGCTTCGATCTTCTTCGCCACTCGACGGGATACTCACGCCAGAGGACCGGCGGCCATCGCGCAGGAGATGACACCAGCGTCGTCAGTGGAGCGACTCGGCGCGGTCTCGCCGACGCCCTGAAATCACGGGGCGGTCTCCATCTGCGAGGCGCCGTGCTCCCATCGGCGGCTGAATGCACCGTTTGGCCCGGGGGCCGGTCTTGATCTCTCCGGCTGGGCGCCGCAAGGTCGGCACCACCGTGCGAACCGCGTCCCGTCGTCGGCATAGATACGTTGGGAGGGTAGTCACATGCTTTCGCTTCGCTCGATTCCGGCCATCGATCGCGGATTGATGCTGGTGGCCGCCATGCTTTGTGGCTTATGGCTCAACGCCGTCGACGTCCACGCCCAGGGCTGCTCTGGGGACTGTCCCGATCCTCCGCCCGGTTCATGCATCGAACCGTTCCCGGTTGAGGAGAATCAGGGGGCCTATGCCTGGGTTGGGGGCTGCTGTTGCGACTGGGTCATCTGCTGGTGGATCGACCGACCGACGGAAGCGGTCTGTTACAACAACGACAAGAACGAGTGCGTCAACCCGCTGCGTTGCGCCGAGTAGGAATCAGGAGTCGACCGATGCTGCGTACGGTGCTGATTCTCGTCTGCGGAGTCCTGCTTGGGGCGCTCCTCGGCACAGCATCGGACGCTCGCCAGAGAACAACACCCGGCGCTGAACTTCTCTGGCAACCTGAAACATGGGTGCCGTTTTCGGCGGACGTCGAGCATTGGGAGCGAGGCGGGCGGCTGCTGACGGGTCGATATCTCCGCGGCTCGGACGGGTCGGTCCGTCGCGAGTGGCGCGCCCCTGACGCGGCAGGACCGTTGAAGGTGACGATTCAGAACTTCACAACGCAACAGGGCTTCTATGGCCCCGCCGATCTGAGTGGACCATGGCATTCCGAGCCGCTTACCCTATCTGATCTTTCGTATCGCCCTAAGAAATGGAGGAGAATGTCCGGATTGGAGCTTTACCGGCACAAGCTCGCGTTTCTGAAAGGCCAAGATGGTTCGTTTCGCGCGACGGACGGGCTGACTGCGTGGATCTACTCAAACAACGAGGGCACGATGCGTATCATGGCGCCGGTGTTGAACTTCCATCCGATCGTGAGTCTGAGCGCCGACGGACGACGCGAGGTGCTGCGCAACATCGAGATTGGACCAGTTGACGGCGCCATGTTCTTTCCGCCGCGCAATGCGGTGGTGCAGCCGGTCCAATGAGGGTGCGGTTCATCTTGAGTGTGGCCTGCGCTTAACACTCCTGTCTCGAAGGTTGACACCGGATTCCCGGATCGCAAGGTCGTGCCTATTCCGTTGTGTGGAACGAACAGGAGGGGTCCCGTGCGAACGGGCGTCGTGGCCAGCTTGCTGTTGATCGCCCTTCTGTGGCGTCCGAGTCCAGCGGTCATCGCACGAGTTCTGCTCATTCAGTCCGCCGGGCCGGTATTCGCACGCGACGTTGGACAGCGCGCCAACGTCGCAATCTACCCGCCGCGGGTGTTGCGACCGCTTCTGCTTGCGCGCGACGCTGCCGTGGAATCTGCGGGCATGGGCGCCGGGTTACACACGGACGATGCCCTTGTCGTGATCCGGTGGCCCTGTGATTCCGACGACTGCCCCTGGCCCGATGGGAGTATCGACACTCGGCGTCCGCCGGACGCCATCGTAATCACGCAGACTTCACGACCAAGCTATCACTTTCCAATTGTCAGGGCCGCCAAGGTCGAGACCGACCTGCGTGTCCTGGACTCGTTGGGCGGGGATCCCTTCCCTAACAGCACCGGATTTGCGGCTCTCCCAGCCGTGGAGCTGACTGCCGGCCGCGAAGTGGTCGGATACTGGGTCCGGGGCCGGTACCGCCGGCTGAGCGTGGGTCGGATCACAGAAGTTGAGCAGGCTGCCTTGCGACGAGAGTAAACGTCAGGGCAGGGCGGCCGTTCACCAACGCCGTGAGTACCGCGCGCCGTCGCGATAGCCCTCGTCGTAGCCGGAAGAGAAGCCCGAGCGGTAGTTCTGGCGGTACGCGGCGCGCGAGCCGTAGCGACGGTCGTAGCCGCGATCGGCCTCGCGGTAGCGGCGATGACGCCGGGGATCGTAGCGGTCGCGATCCCGCGCGTCGTCCAGGCCTTCGCGGTACCCGTCACGGTAGCCCTGATCGAAAGCCGGATCGTAGTGACCGGCGTACACCGGCGGCGGACTCGACGGCCCGCGTCGCGGCCCGTGGTGCCAGTGCGCGGCGACGCAGGCGCTGCTGCCGAAGATCGCCAGCAGCGCGACTGCCGCCAGCCCGGTCATTCGGCGGACGTGCGCGATTCCCGTCTTCATGCGATTCCGCAGGAGCAAGAAAGGTGCCTGGCACCTTTTCGCGGAAAAGGTGCCAGGCA
>JBFMCA010000086.1:0-21012 GCA_040754955.1 Acidobacteriota bacterium
GGGTGGGGAGCGGCGTGAGCCGACGCCCGAAGAGATGGAGCAGTTCCGCGGCCGGATGATGAAGGCCGAGCTCGACCGCCTCATGTTCAGCCTGTTTGCCGCGAGCAGCCAGCCGATCGCGCACGTCGGGACGGCGGAAGCGCCGGATGGCTCGGCCGACGTCCTCGAGATCAAGGACGAGCGCGGCCAGCCCGTGCGCCTCTTCGTCGATCAGAAGACACACCTGCCCCTGATGCTGACCTACCAGACGGTGCGCCCGCGCATCATGACGATGGGCGGTCCGGACGGGCCGGGCGGGCCAGGCGGCCGCAGGCCGCGTGCCGGCGCGCCGGGTGCACCGCAGCCGACCGTGGATCCCGAAGCGGTGCGCCAGCAGATGCAGGCGCAGGGCCCTCCGCCGCCCGCGACGGCAACGGTCCGATTTTCCGAACACAAGAAAGTCGACGGCATCCTGGTGCCGCACCGCATCGAGACCAGCATCGGCGACGATCCCACCGAGGAGTGGGTGATTTCGAAGTTCCGCGTCAATCCATCTCTCAAAGCCGACCTCTTCGAGAAGAAGTAGGCAGGGGTTCCATCATGCGCGTCACGCTCCGTTCGTTCATCCTCGTCCTCGCGACGCTCGCGGCGGCCTGGCCCGCACGGGCCCAGGTGGCGGGCAGCGGCGCGCCGGTTGACACCGGCACGCTCCTCGTCACGGTCATGGACGAAACCGAGGCCCGCCTCGTGCACGCCGAGGTGACGGTCACGAGCCCCGCGGGGGCGGTCACCACGGTACCGGTGAACGACGCGGGCGTCGCGCGCATCGACGGGCTCGCGCCCGGCACCTACGGCGTGACGGCGGCGGCCGAAGGCTTCCGAAGCCTGGCACTGCCCGTCACCGTGCGCCGCGGCACGAACGCGACGACGCTTCGGCTGGCGGTGGCCATCAAGGAGGACGTGGTGGTCGAGGAAGCCGACGCGGCCGACCGCCGCGACAACGGCTTCACCACCGTCCTGAGCGACGAGGAGATCGCCGGCCTCTCCGACGATCCCGACGAGATGGCCGAGCAGCTCATGATGATGGCCGGCCAGGGCGCGCAGATCTTCGTCGACGGGTTCCGCGGCGGGCGTCTCCCGCCGAAGGACCAGATTCAGCAGATCCGCTTCAACACCAACTCGTTCTCGGCCGAGTACCACGAGGCCGGCATGGTGCGCGTCGAGGTGACGACGCGGCCGGGCTTCGGCGGGTGGCGAGGGATGTTCAACGCCGGCTTCCGCGATGACTCGCTCAACGCGCGGAACGCCTTCGCGCCGGTCCGTGGCCCCGAGCAGCAGCAGCGCTACATGATCAACTTCAGCGGCCCGCTCCAGAAGGGCAAGACGTCGTTTGCCTTCTCGGGCCAGGGCATGGGCGCCTACGACTCGCAGACCATCGTCGCGGCCACGCCGGGCGGCACGTTCACGGACCAGGTGCGGCGTCCGACCGACACCTACAACGTGAACATGCGCGTGGACCACGCCATCAGCCAGACCGGGCAGCTCCGCCTCGAGTTCCAGCGCCGGGACGACAGCCGCCGCAACCTCGGCGTGGGCGACTTCGACCTGGCGGACCGTGCCTACACGCAGGAATCGGTGTCGGACACCTTTCGCGTGCGCAATACGCAGGTGGTCGGCAGGAAGGTCTTCAACGAGATTCGAGCCGAGTATCGGACGACCGAGACGTCGTTGATCTCCGCGAGCCAGGCGCCGACCGTGCGGGTGCTCGACGCGTTCACCTCGGGCGGAGCCGGGCAGGCCGGCGTGCGAAGCAGCCGCGAGTTCGAGCTGGTCGAGAACCTCGACTTCACCATCGGGCGCCACACGTTTCGCGCCGGCGGCCTGCTCGAGATGACGTGGTGGGACAGCACGACGCAGCGCAACGCCAACGGCACCTTTACCTTCCGCACCGTCGACGACTTCCTGGCCGGGCGCCCGTCGCTGTACTCGCGGGCCGTGGGCAACCCCGACGTGAGCTACACGCAGACGCAGGTCGGCGTTTTCATCCAGGACGACTTCAAGCCGCGCCGCGACGTCTCGCTCAGCCTCGGCCTGCGCTACGAGACGCAGACCAACTTCAGCGATCGCTGGAACCTCGCGCCGCGCGTGGGGTTCACCTGGTCGCCCCGCGCGAGCCGCTACAACGTCCGCGGCGGCTACGGCATCTTCTACGACTGGTTCGAAACGAGCCTCTACGAGCAGACCGTGCGGCTCGACGGCACCCACCAGCTCGAGGAGATCGTCGTCAACCCCTCGTATCCGGATCCGTTCCGGTCGGCGGCCACGGTGCTGCCGCCGAGCATCACGCGGGTGGGTGACGGGCTCGAGCAGCCAACCATCCATCAGGCCTCGATCGGCTTCGATCGGAAGCTGACCGAGCAGATGAGCCTGCGCGCCGACTACATGTTCATCCGCGGCACGAACCAGCTCCGCTCGTTCAACGCGAACGCGCCGGTCGACGGCGTCCGGCCGATCGCCGCGGCTGGCAACATCACCGAGATCGTCTCCACCGGCCGGCGCGCGCTCGACCGCCTGAGCGTGATGTTCGACATGCGCGTGCCCAGCCGGCGGATCTTCGGGCACGTCGGCTACCAGCTGGCAAGCGCGCGCAACCACGCGAACTCGCCGACGTCGCTGCCCGCCGACAGCCTCGACCCTGACGCCGACTGGGGACCGGCCGCCAACGACGCGCGGCATCGCGTGATGGCGATGCTCAATACGCCTGTGGCGTTCGGCATCCGCGCCGGCATCAACGGCGTCATCTCGTCGGGGTTGCCCTACACCATCACGACGGGCTTCGATAGCAACGGCGACACCGTCTTCAACGACCGGCCCGCGGGCGTCGGCCGCAACACCGAGCGCGGCGCAGCGCAGGTCAACATCGGCCTGCGGCTGAACCGGAGCTTCTCGCTCGGCGGCTCATCGGGCGGCGGCCTCATGCCTCCGGGACTGCCGGGCGGCGCCGCCGCGCAGCGCGGACCGGGCGGCGGCGGCCCCGGCGGCGGCGATGGGCCGAACATCCAGATCGTCGAAATGGGTGGCACGTCACGCTACCGGCTGGACGTTTACGCCCAGATCTCGAACGTGCTCAACCACACGAACTACACGGGCTACGTGGGCAACCTCCAGTCGCCCTTCTTCGGCCAGCCGACCTCCGCCCAGGCGCCCCGCCGGGTCGAGGTGGGCTTCTCGCTCTCGTTCTGACGATAGAATCGACGGTTGACAGAGACAAGAACAAATGACAAATGACCAATGACAAATGACGAACGTGGCGGGAGGCGAGTCCTCCTCCGCCCTTTTGTCATTGGTCATTCGCCATTTGTCATTGTCATTGTCCTCGTCAAACGTCGTTTCGCCATCTTGTGACCCCCGACGTGCTCATCATCGGCGGCGGCATCGTCGGCTGCGCCTGCGCGCATGCGCTGGCGGCCGCTGGCGTGCGCGTCGGCCTCCGGCCCGCAGGGCCCGATGCGCTCCCACTCATCGGGCGCTCGTCCACGGTGCCCGGCCTCGTCTATGAGGAATGACGAATGACGAATGACGAATGACGAAGGGCGAAGGGCGAATGACGAAGGATGACGAACGGCGGTTCGAGGCGCTCGGCTATCGGCTGCAGCTCGCCGAAGAGGACGGCGTGTGGGTGGCGACGGCGCGGCGGCTCGATACCGGGGAAGCGTTCGGGCCGCCGGTGCCGGGGGATGCGGCCGACGAGGCGGCGGGGCAGCTCGCAGGCTGGCTCGAGTGGCAGCACCGGCACGCGGCGGCGCTCGCGGCCCTGCAGGCGGCGGAAGCCGCGTATCATCGCGTGGCGGCGCAGGCGGGCCTGGGCGGCGCGGATTCCGCGCTGCGCGAGCAGGTGACGACGGCGCTCGAGGCGCTCGACGACCGCCGCCGCGAGCTCGACACCGTCCGGGGACAGCGACCATGGCCACACTGACACCAGCAGAAGCCGCCGCGCGGCTCGAGGGCCTCGAGGGATGGACGCTCGACGGCAACGCCATCCGGAAACAGTTCACGTTCCGCGACTTCCCCGAAGCCGTCCTCTTCGTCAGCGCGCTCGTGCCGGGCGCGGAAGAGGCCGACCACCATCCCGACGTCACCATCAACTACAGGCGCGTGACGCTCAGCTACAGCACGCACTCCGAGGGCGGGCTGACCGACAAGGACTTCGACGGCGCGCGCATGGCCGACCACGTCGCCGCCACGCTGCCCGACCTGGAGCAGTTCTCGTCCGACTAGACGGGGCATGACGCGCCTCAAGAAGCTCTACAGCTCGCGCGAGGTGGCCCAGCTCACGGGCCTCTCGGCCCGCCAGCTCCAGTGGTGGGACGCCCGGAAGATCTTCCGCCCGTCCGTGCCGACGCACCGGACCGACCGCGGCGGCTTCACCGAGCGCCGCTACTCGTCCATCGACCTGCTCGAGCTGATGGTGCTCGCCGACCTTCGGCGTCGCGGGTTCACCATCCCGCGCATCCGCCGCCTCCTCGACGTGCTGAAGGTGCGGTTCAAGACGCGCCTCTACGAGGCCATCGAAGGCGGCGGCCCGGTGACGCTCTTCATCGACCGGGATCAGATTTACGCGCGCACTGAAGCCGGCGACCTCTACAACGTGCTCCACAACGCGGCCCAGCCCCTGCTCGTCGTCGGCGAGCAGGTGCGGCTCAAGCAGTTGACGGCCAGGGAGAGTCGGAAGAAGAGACCGAAGAATTCAGGGTGAAGATTGGAGGGCGACGTGTTCAGGATCGCGTTGCTGGCGGCTCTCACGGCCATGTCGGTCGTGCGCGGCGCAGGCGGACAGAGCGCCGCGCCCGCTGAGGGACAGTGGCCGTATTACGCCGCCGACCAGGCGGCAACGCACTACTCGACGCTCGACCAGATCACGCGTGACAACGTCGGTCAGCTCGAGGTGGCGTGGGAGTGGCGGCCCGGCGAGAAGGCGCTTGCCGAGTTCGGCACGCGTCCGGGCGCGTTCCAGAACACGCCCCTGATGATCGACGGCGTCCTGTACGTCACAACGCCCTACAATCAGGTCGCGGCCCTCGACGCGGCGTCCGGCCGCGAGATGTGGCGGTTCGACCCCAAGGTGTACGAAGACGGCCAGCCGCCGAACGGCCAGGGCTTCGTGCATCGCGGCATCGCGGCGTGGCGCGACGGCGATCGCCTGCGCCTGTTCCTCAACGCGCGCCACCGTCTGTTCGCGATCGACGCGCGCACCGGACGCCCGGTCGAGAGCTTTGGCGTGGGCGGCGTCGTGGACCTGAGCGAGGGCCTCGTGTGGGCCATCAACCGCCGGCACTACACCAACACCTCGCCGCCCCTTGTCTACAAGGACCTCGTCATCCTGGGCAACGGCGTCGGCGACCGGCTGATGTACCGCAACGACCCGCCCGGCGACGTCCGCGCGTACCACGCCCGCACGGGCAAGCTCGTCTGGACGTTCCACACCATCCCGCAGCGCGGCGAGTTCGGCAACAACACGTGGGACGGCGGCTCGTGGCGCTTCACGGGCCACACGAACGTCTGGGCGCCGATGAGCCTCGACGAGGCGCGCGGGCTCGTCTACCTGCCCGTCAGCACGCCCAGCAACGACTACTACGGCGGCCGGCGGCCCGGACAGAACCTCTTCGCCGAGTCCATCGTCTGTCTCGACGCCGCCACGGGCGTGCGCAAGTGGCATTTCCAGATCGTCCACCACGGGCTGTGGGACTACGACCCGGCGTCGGCGCCGAACCTGGTGACCCTCACGGTCGACGGCCGACGCATCGACGCGGTCGTGCAGCTCACCAAGCAGGGCTTCGCGTTCGTCTTCGACCGCGTCACGGGCCGGCCCGTCTGGCCCATCGAGGAGCGCCGCGTCGGCCGAAGCGACGTGCCGGGCGAGGTCTCGTGGCCCACGCAGCCGTTCCCGACGAGGCCCCCGGCCTTCGAGTCGCAGGGCGTGACGCTGGACGATGCGTTCGACCTCACGCCGGAGCTGCAGGCCAAGGCCCGTGCCGAGCTTGGCAAGTACGTGCTGGGGCCGCTCTACACGCCGCCGTCGCTCCGCGGTACGGTGGCGCTCCCCGGCGTCTGGGGCGGCGCCAACTGGGGAGGCGGCGCCTGGGATCCCGAGACGGGCCGGCTGTACGTGAAGACCACCCGGAGCCCGAGCATCTTCAAGATCGAGCGCTTCGACAAGGCCGCGCAGCCTGCCGAGCGCATCGACGAAGTGGACGCTGAGTGGGTCAACCGCACACAGCCGGGCTTCGTGGACGGCGTGCCGATCCTCAAGCCGCCCTACGCCCATCTCGTGGCGATCGATCTCAACGCCGCGGCAATCGCGTGGAAGGTCCCGTTCGGAGATGCCCCGGAACTCCGGCAGGTGCCGGCGCTCGCGGGCGTCGCCCTCCCCGAGCGGCTCGGCGCTGTCGGCCCGCCCGGCGCCATCGTCACGCGGGGAGGACTCGTCTTCGTCGGCGGCAACGACACCGCGCTCTCCGCGTTCGACAAGGAGACGGGGCGGGAGATCTGGCGCTTTTCGCTGCCGCGGCAGGCGACGGCCACGCCGATGACCTACCGCGCACCGGACGGCCGCCAGATGGTCGTCATCGCCACGGGACGCGGCGAGGACGCGGTGCTCGTGGCGTTCGCGCTGCCGAAGGGCTCTGAGCTCTAATCTAGGCTCTGGGCTCTAGCTATAGCTAGGCTTTGGGTTCGGGGGCCTTGGGGGCCTTGGGGCGGATGGGGAAGATGCCCTCCAGGTCGTCGGCCGGCCTGGGGATGACGTGGACGCCGACCAGCTCGCCGATCCGGCGAGCGGCGGCCGCGCCCGCGTCGGTGGCGGCCTTCACCGACCCGACGTCGCCGCGGACGATGGCCGTCACGAGGCCGGCGTCCACCTTCTGCCAGCCCACGAACACCACGTTGGCGGTCTTGCACATCGCGTCGGCGGCCTCGATCATGCCGACCAGTCCGCGCGTCTCGACCATCCCCAACGCTTCCCCGACGTCCATCGTCGCCACCGGTAAGTCCTTCCGTGCCATCACTGGTTCCTGCCGCGCGCCGCAACGGGCATCGGCTCGACGGTGCCGTCGGCGTCGAGGAGCCACACCTGGTCGGCCAGGTTGGACACGACGCACGAGTGGTTCGGGACGATGCGGACGCGGTCGCCCGGCTCGAGCGGCGTCCCTCCGGGCGCCCGTACCGTGGCATGTTCCTCCGACAGGCGCTCCACGATCAAGTCCGGATGATCGAGGACCGCGCCGTACCCGGCCAGTCGCGTGAAGCCGCGGGCGCCGTCCGCCGCGAGCGTCTTGCTGCCGGCATCGAAAATCACCCGGTCGGGCGCCGGCTTCGAGACGACCATCGCGAGGACCGTCAGCGCGCAGTCGTCGAGTGTGGCCGCGCCGAGGCCCACCTGCGTGCGGTCGAAGTACACGTAGTTGCCAGGCCGGAACTCGGTGAGACCGTCGAGCTGCAGCGAGAAGCGCGCCGTCGGCGTCGCGCCGGCGCTGACCTCGTCGATGGCCACGCCGGCCGCCTCGAGAGCGGCCCGCAGGGTGCGCAGCGTCTCGGCTTCCTCTTCGGCAATCGTCCGCAGGTGCTCGGCGGAGGTGGCGTGATAGCCCTGGCCGGCGTGCGACAGCAGGCCCTTGAGGGTGAGGCCGGGGAGCGCGGCCACCTCGGCGACGAACGCGGCGGCGCCGGGCAGCGCCGGATCGATGCCGCAGCGGTGGAACCCGACGTCGACCTTGACGAGCACGTCGACCGTTCGACCGGCGGCCTGCATGGCGTGCGACCACCCGCGCGCGACGTCCAGGTGGTCGACGATGAACGAGATACGGGCGCGGTCGAGGAGCGCGAGGACGCGCGGCGCGTGCACGGGATGGAGCGGGTAGGGCAGGCGGATGTCCGCGATGCCCGCGTCGGCGAAGACCTCCGCCTCGCCCAGCTTGGCGCAGCAGATACCCACCGCGCCGCGCTCGACCTGCCAGGCCGCGACGCGCGGGCTCTTGTGCGTCTTGGCGTGCGGGCGGAGCCTGATGCCGCGCGCGTCGGCCGCCGCCTGCATGCGATCCAGGTTCTTGACGAGGCGGGCGCGGTCGATGACGACCGAGGGCGTCCGCAGGTCCGCGAGGGTCACACTGCGATCATGGCACGACCGCGGCAGGCGGGCCACGGAAACGCGTCCCGCCTGCACGCGGCTACAGCACGCCGCGGAAGCGATTGGGCCGGATCTGATGACCGGGGAACACCCGGGCGGCATCGGCCACCGTGGCGCCGAGGTGCCTGACCACCACTTCGCCGAACACGTCGCGGAAGTCCGTCGTGATCGCGAGGTCCCGTCCCTCGAAGCGGTCCCGCGCGGCGAGGCCCGGCCAGTCGCCGGCGACGCGGCCACCCTTGACGGGGCCGCCGACGAGGAGCATGGCGTTGCCGTGTCCATGGTCGGTGCCGCGGCTGCCGTTTTCCTGCACCGCGCGGCCGAACTCCGACATGGTGAGAATCACGGTGTCGGCCATGCGCTCCCCGAGGTCCCGCGCCAGCGCGGCGATGCCATCGGCCAGGTCGCCGAGCCGGTTCGCGATCTGGCCCGTCGCGCCGCCCTCGTTGGCGTGGTGATCCCAGTTGCCGCTCTCGGCGAAGGCCACCTCGAGTCCCACGTCCGCCTTGGCGAGCGCCGCGATCTCGGCCAGCGCCTGGCCGAACGGCGACCGGGGATAGACCGCGCCGTTCGCGGGCCGCGCGCCGGCGGCGCGCACGCGCTCGACGGTCCGCACGGCGTCGAAGGCCTCGCCGGCCGTGCCGCGCAGCACCTGGTCGCGCGCGGCCGCATACGCCTCCTCGAACGACGCCTGCGTCGCCATGGGCCCGCGGACACCGAACTCCTCGACGCTGCCGATGGCCGCCACCGGCGCCGCGCCCTGGAGCGAGCGGGGCATCTGACGCGTCATGGCCACGGCGCGCAGCGCTGCGTGCCCCTCGGGATCGGCCTGCAGATAGCGGTTGAGCCAGCCGTCGCGCGTGCTCTTCACGCCGGGCGTGGCCGACTCCATGTAGTCCTGCGCGTCGAAGTGCGACCGCGTACCGTCAGGCGATCCGCTCGCGTGCACGACTGCCAGCATCTTCCGCTGCCAGAGCGGCGCGAGGGCCTGCATGCGCGGGTGGAGCCCGAAGAAGCCATCGAGGTCGATGGCCGCGCCGTCGGCCGAGCCCGGCCGCGGGATGGCAATCGACGGCCTGGCGCGGTAGTACTCCGCCTCGCCGTAGGGCACCACCATGTTCAGGCCGTCCACGGCACCGCGCTGGAAGATCGCGACGAGGAGCTTGCGTCGGGCCGGCGCCGCCCGCGCCGTCCGCGCGAGAAACGACGGCGCAAACCCCAGCGTGAGCATGGCCATCGAGCCGGACTTGAGAAAGACGCGTCGATTCATGAGAGCACTCCCGGTCGTAGCCGGTCGCCAGGCTGACGACGGACTACCGATCCACTGATCTACTGATCTACTGCCGCTGAAACTCCGGTGCGCCGAGCCGCGCGGCGAGCGCGGCGGGATCGGCCGTCGCGACGCGCACGCCCGGGATGCGGCCGTGCGCCAGGTCGTTGGCAAAGTTGAGCCGAGCCACGAGCGCGCCGGTCGAGACCCAGGCGTCTTCCGTGTCGTCGTACCCGGTCGGCGGCTGGCACAGGAAGGGCGGCATGCCGAGGTCGCGCAGGATCCGCATGAACGGCATCGCGGTCACGAGCGTCGCGTCCGATGCGCGGATCGCGCTGACGACGAACTCGAGCGGCGTCTTCAACAGCGCCTGCCGCGCGTCGGCCGCGAAGAACTCGGGGGACGTGATGACGACGCGCACGGTTTCGCGCAGGTCGCCGCGCGTGGCGCGGAACCGCTCCGCCGCCCGCTCGACGAGCGCGGCCGGCGGCGCGTCGCTCACGAACCGGGTGGCGAGCTTGGTCGCAATGTGCCGCGCCGTCGAGGGGTGCGACGCTACGATGTCCAGCACGCGCTCGCCGTCGTCCAGGCCGCCGCCGGCGTCGATGGGATGGCCGAGCACGGTCTTGGCGCCCCGGTCGTGCCACGCCGACGCAAAGCGAAAACCGGCCTCGCGCCGGCCGCCGACGGGATCGATGGTCCACCCTGTGAACGCGCGGGCGATTTCGACCACGTCCTGCTGCGTATATCCGCCGTCGACGCCGAGCGTGTGCAGCTCCAGCAGCTCGCGCGCGTAGTTCTCGTTGAGGCCGCCGGCCCGGCTCATGGCGTTGTCGAGGTAGAAGAGCATGGCGGGGCTCTTCGCGACCGCGCCGAGCAGATCACGGAACGACCCGAAGACCCGGGGCCGGATGACATCCCGCTCGTACTCGGTGATGAACACCTCCGTGCGACCCTTCGCGGCCGACACGTTGAAGTGGTTGAACCAGAAGTCGACGAGAATCTCCTCGAGCTGCCGCTCGGAGTACACGGCCCGCAGGATCTTGGCCTGCGTGAGATCGGTGATCGGCTGGCGCCGGCGCCGCTCGGTCCCGTCGGCCAGACCGCGCGCCTCCGGCTGGGGCGGTGCCGGCGGCTGCTGGCTCGTGTCCCGCTCGCGCGCGCGCCGGGCGGCTATCGCCGGGAGCACGTAGTCGCGGCTGATGGTCTGGGCGTCGAGCGTGAGGGTCGGCAGCGCGGCGAGCCGCGCGGCCATCCCGGGATCGGGCACGCGGGACGGGTGGAGCTGATCGTCGATCCAGCGCGCCAGCCCGACGCGCTGCACGCGCTCGACCTCACCCGGGCGAGCGCCGTATGTGAGCCGGCTCAGCGCGTGCGCCACCGCTGCCGCGTCGTTCGGCACGTCGGGAGCCGGCGCCGCCCCGAGCGTCATCGGAGCAGCGAGCAGGACGGAGAGCAGTACACGGTGCAGCATGGAGTAACCTCTAGCGGGCCTCAGGCGGAGGGCTCTAGAGAGGCTCTGGGCTCCGGGCTCTAGGCTCTGGGCTCTGGGTCCTGCACCGTTGGACCGGGCGATCACGAACGGCGTTGAACGCAGATTTCAGATTCCATATCTCCAGGCTCCAATCTCACGTCTCCAATGTCCGTCCTGCGCCCCGCGACCGGCCGCTACCTCGAGCAGATTCTGCAGGATACCCACCCGCTCTGGCACGACGGGCTGAGCGTCGAGGCGTACCGCAGGCACTGGGAGGCGCAGCGGCGGACCGCCTGGGGCGCGGAGCATCTCGATCGCGTCGCGCTCGTGCGCGGCAACCCGCCAGACGATGCCGGCGAGGTGCTGGCGAGCGCGAAGCGCTACGACTTCTCGATGCGGCTCGACGGCCGCATTCGCCGCGTGCTCGGCATTGGCGCCGTCTTCACCCCGCCGCGGCATCGGGGCCGCGGCGCGGCCAGGGAGCTCATGGAGCGCATCCTCGAGGCCGCGGAGGCGGAGGGCTTCGAGTTCGCGCTGCTCTTCTCGGAGATCGGCCCCGCCTATTACGAGCAGTTCGACTTCGTGCCCGTGCCGCGCGTCGCGTCGCGCATCGTGGTGGACGGTCGAGGCGGTGGGGCGCCGGCCATGCTCGTGCGCGCGGGCGAGGATCGGGACATCCCGGCCATTGCCGAGATGAACGCGCTCCGCGCGAAGGCTGCGCGGCTGGCGCTCGATCGATCGGAAGATCTGATCCGGTTCGCCATCGCGCGCCGGCGGCTGCTTGCCGGCCTCGGGCCGCCGGGGCTGCGCCAGGTGGAGTTTCTCGTGACCGAGGAAGGACATCAGGCCGTGGCCTACCTCGTGTGCACGGCGGAGGCCGGCCGGTGGACCATCGAGGAAGCGGGTGACCGCGATCCGTCGGGCGCGCGCCTCGGCGCGATGCTGCAGGTGATGACGGCGCGCGAGCCGGCGCTGGTGCCACCGGACATCGTGAGCTGGTGGCCCGACGCGCTCCGTCCGCCCCAGCTCCGCGTCGAGCCGACCGGGCCGACGCCCGAGGTGATGATGATCCGGCCCCTGGCCGGCCGCGCGCTGCCGCTCCCACCCTTGCAGGCCTCGGACGTCGCGTACTGGCACGCGGACGCGTTCTGATGGGCTGGCGCCCCTCCTGGCGCCCGGCGGCGGATCCCTCGCGTATACTGCAGCGGATCTCTCCGGACATCTGTGCCGTCCAAGGTCGTCAGATGACTCGACGTGTCGTCACCGCGTGCGCCGCCGCTGCCGTGCTCGGCGGGATCGCGCTGTCGGCGGGTGCGCAGGCGCCGCGGGCCGCCGCGCCGCGCGACGTCCGGCTCGCGCGCTCGCACGGGCCGGGCGCGCTGTCGGCGGCAGAGGCGACGCGCATCGTGGCCGAGCACTGCGCGTCGTGTCACTCCGATCGCGGGCGGGCCGGCGGGCTGTCGCTGGCGGGCTTCGACGCCGGGCGCATCGCCGAGCAGGCGGAGACCGGCGAGCGGATGGTGCGGAAGCTGCGTGCCGGCATGATGCCGCCGGCGGGCGCGCGCCGTCCGGAGGCCGCGATGCTCGACGCGCTGGCGGCCGCGCTCGAAGTCCGGCTCGATGCCGCGGCGGCGGCCGATCCCGACCCGGGCTGGCGCCCGTTCCAGCGCCTCAACCGCGCGGAGTACGCGCGCGAGGTCCGCGCGCTCGTGGGCCTCGACGTCGACGTCGCCCAGTTCCTCCCGCCCGACACCATCAGCGCCGGCTTCGACAACGTGGCCGACGTGCAGACGTTCTCGCCGACGCTGATGGAGGGGTACCTTCGCGCGGCCAGCCGCATCGCGACGCTCGCGCTCGGCGATCCCGAGAGCGCGCCGACGCAGGCCACCTTCAAGGTGCCGAAGATGCAGTCGCAGATGCACCGCGTGGACGGTGCCCCGCTCGGCACGCGCGGCGGCGTGTCCGAGCGCCATATCTTCACCGCGGACGGCGACTACGTCTTCACCGTCGACTTCTACGCCGAGCCGCTCGGCCTGCTCTTCGGCAACACGTCGCCCGGCGAGCGCCTCGAGATCTCCGTCGACGGCGCGCGCGTCCACGTCTTCGACATCGATCCGCGGATGAGCGAGGAGACGACAGGCCTGTCGCTCAGAACGCCCCCCATCCACGTCAAGGCCGGCGCCCACCGCGTGACGGCCGCCTTCCTCCAGCGCTTCGAGGGCCTGGTCAACGACCTGATGGCCCCCATCGACCACACGCTGGCCGATACCGAGATCGGCATCGCCTGCGGCATCACGACCCTCCCGCACCTCCGCAGCCTTGGCATCGTGGGGCCGCATCGCGTGACGGGCGTGTCGGACACCGACAGCCGGCGCCGCGTCTTCACGTGCCGTCCCACGTCGGAGGCCGACGAGACGCCGTGCGCCGAGTCCATCGTGCGGCGGCTGGCGGCGCAGGCCTTCCGCCGGCCGGTCGGCGCGCGCGATGTCGAGCGGCTCATGGCCTTCTACCACCGCGGACGCGACGCGCGCGGGTTCGAGCACGGCATCGCGAAGGCCCTCGAGGCCGTGCTGGCCAGCCCGCAGTTCCTCTTCCGCCTCGAGGAGGCGCCCGCCGCCGCCGGATCGGTCTACCGGCTCGGCGGCTACGAGCTGGCGTCGCGCCTGTCGTTCTTTCTCTGGGGCACGGGACCGGACGCGGCGCTGCTGACCGCCGCGGGCCGGGGCCGGCTCGGCACGCCGGCCGGGCTGAAGCGGCAGACGGCGCGGATGCTCGCCGACTCGCGGGCCGAGGCCCTGGCCTCGCGGTTCGCCGCGCAGTGGCTGCGGCTTCAGGACCTCGATCGCGTGTTCCCCGACGCGATTCTCTTCCCGTACTACGACACGACGCTCGCCGCAGCGCTCCGGCGCGAGACCGAGCTCGTCTTCGAGAGCCTCGTGCGGGAGGATCGCAGCATCCTCGACCTGCTGACCGCCGACTTCACCTACGTCAACGAGCGGCTCGCGCGTCATTACGGCATCCCGAACGTGACCGGCGACACGTTCCGGCGCGTGGCGGTGCCCGAGTACCGGCGCGGCGTGCTCGGCCACGGCAGCATCCTGACGCTGACGTCGATCGCCGATCGAACCTCGCCCGTCATGCGCGGCAAGTGGGTGATGGAGGTGCTGCTCGGCTCGCCGCCGCCCCCGCCGCCGCCCAACGTGCCCGCGCTCGAGGAGACGGTTGACACCGCCGCCGGCCGCCGGCTGACCGTGCGCGAGCGGATGGAGGCGCACCGGCGCAACCCGGCCTGCACGTCGTGCCACCGCGTCATCGACCCGCTCGGCCTGGCGCTCGAGACGTTCGACGCCACGGGCCGGTGGCGGCTGAACGACGGCGGAACGCCCGTCGACGCCACCGGGGAGCTCTACGACGGCACGCCGATGAACGGGCCGACGGGCCTGCGCGCGGCGCTCCTGCAGCACCAGGACGCGTTTCTCCTCAGCTTCACCGAGAGCCTGATGACCTACGCGCTCGGACGGCGCCTCGAGGCGCGCGACATGCCCGAGGTGCGCCGCATCATCCGCGCGGCCGCCGCCGATGGCCACCGCGTCCGCGCGTTCATCGACGGCGTCATCGCCAGCCCCGCGTTCCAGTTCAGCCGCCGGCCGGCGCGCACGGACACCAGCGCGCCCGACGGGAGAGAGGGAGCCGCCCGATGTTCATCACCCGGCAGCATCTGTCGCGACGCGCCGTTCTGAAGGGCCTGGGCGTCACGCTCGCCCTCCCGGCGCTCGACGCCATGACCCCGGCCGGCCGCGCGTGGGCGTCGGCGGCGAAGCCGCCGCGGCTCATCGCCATCGAGATGGTCCACGGCGCCGCGGGCAGCACCGCGTACGGCATCCAGAAGCACATGTGGGCGCCGGCGGCGACGGGATCGAGCTTCGACCTGGCGCCGACGAGCCTCCGGGCCCTCGAGCCGTACCGCGGGGACCTGACCATCATCAGCAACACGGACGTCCGGAACGCCGAGGCGTTTGCGGCCTCCGAGATCGGCGCCGATCACTTCCGGACCGCCGCCGTCTTCCTCACGCAGGCCAGGCCGAAGCAGACGCAGGGCTCGGACGTCCACGCCGGCACCTCGCTCGATCAGATCTACGCGCGGCACGCCGGCGGGGACACGCCCATCCCGTCGATGCAGCTCTGCATCGAGAACGTCGATCAGGCAGGCGGCTGCTCGTACAACTACTCGTGCGTCTACACCGACACGATCAGCTGGGCGTCGCCCACCGATCCGCTGCCGATGATCCGCGATCCGCGCCTGGTGTTCGATCAGCTCTTCGGCGTCGGCGCGACGCCCGACGCCCGCCGCGCCCGGCGGCAGGACGACCGGAGCATCCTCGACTACATCACCGAGGCGGTGAACGACCTCAAGGCCCGGCTGGGCGCCCCCGACCGCGCGCGGCTGTCCGACTACCTGGACGATGTGCGGGAGATCGAGCGGCGGATTCAGAAGGTCGAGGCGTTCAACGCGAGCGGCGAGCCGCGCGAGCTGCCCGGCGCGCCCGTCGGCGTGCCCGACTCCTACGCGGAGCACGTGCAGCTCATGTTCGACCTTCAAGCCCTGGCCTTCGCCTCGGACATCACGCGGGTCTTCTCGTTCAAGATGAGCCGGGACGTGTCGAACCGCGTCTTCGCCGAGAGCGGATCGAAGACGGCGTTCCACACCTCGTCGCATCACCTCGAGCGGGAGGACCGCATCGAGGACTTCCAGAAGATCAACACGTACCATGTCGGGCTGCTCGTGCCTCTGCTCGATCGGCTGAAGCGCACCACCGATGGCGACGGGACGCTCCTCGACCAGACGCTCGTCATCTACGGGTCGGCGATGGGCAACTCGAACCTGCACAACCACAAGCGCTGCCCGCTCATCCTGCTGGGCCACGCGGGCGGAGCGCTCCGCGGCGGGCAGCACGTGCGGACGCCGGACGGGACGCCGATGGCCAATGCCATGCTGTCGGTGCTTCGCGCGCTCGGCGTCGATCTCGACACCTTTGGCGACAGCACGGCGCCGCTGGACCTGAACGCGGCTCCGGCGGCGACGGCGTAGGGAGCCACCTGTGACGAGGCGCATCTGTCATCGGGCAGCGCTGGCGGGCGCGCTCGTGGCGTGCCTGCTGGCCGCAGGCCAGGCCGCGTCGAACGATCCGCCCGTGGCAGCGGCGGCTATGGCCGGCGACGTGGATGAGGTGCGGAGGCTGCTGCGCGACGGCGGCGACGTCAACGCCGCGCAGGGCGACGGCATGACGGCGCTCCACTGGGCGGCCCGCTACGGGGACATGGAGCTCACGCGGATGCTCCTTGCCGCCGGCGCCAACACGCGCGCCACGACGCGCCTGGGCGGCTACACGCCGCTCCATCTCGCCAGCCTGGGCGGACACGTGGGCGCGGTGCGCGCCCTGCTGGCGGCCGGCGCCGACGCGAGGGCGGTTACCGAGACCGGCGCCACGACGGTGTTCCTGGCTGCGCGCTCGGGCAGCGCCGAGGTGGTGACCGCGCTCGCCGAGAACGGCGGCGACGTGAACGCGCGCGAGAAGGCGTTTGGCCAGACGCCGCTGATGATTGCGGCCGGGCTCGACCGCGCGGAGGTCGTCCGCGTGCTGCTGGCCCGTGGCGCCGACGCTCGCGCGGCCTCGACGCACGTCGATCTGGCGGCCCTCACCGCGCCCTCCGACGCCGACCGGCCGGGCGGGCCCCGCGACGGCGTGCGGAACGCCGGTGCCGACGTGCCGGGCGTTACGCGGCCGTTCCGCTACAACGAGCTCATCGGCGCCCAGGGCGGGCTGACGGCGCTCCACTTCGCGGCGCGGCAGGGCAGCCTGGCCGCCGCGCGCGTGCTGGTCGAGCACGGCGCCGACGTCAACCAGCCGAGTCCCGGCGACGGCACCTCGCCGCTCGTCATCGCCATCGTCAACGGCCACTTCGACCTGGCGACCTACCTGCTGTCGCGCGGCGCGGACCCGGGGCAGGCCAACGCGGGGGGCGTGACGCCGCTGTACGCGACGCTCAACGTCCAGTGGGCGCCGAAGGCAGCCTATCCGCAGCCGAGGGCGCACCTCCAGCAGGCGACCGGCTATCTGGCGCTGATGGAGCAGCTGCTCGATCGCGGCGCCGATCCGAACGCGCGCGTGAACCGCAAGGTGTGGTTCTCGGGCTACAACTTCGACCAGTCGAGCGTGGACGAGATTGGGGCCACGCCCTTCTGGCGTGCGGCGTACGCGGCGGACGTCGACGCGATGAAGCTCCTGGTGGCCCGCGGCGCCGATCCGCACCTGCCCACGATCCGCCCGATGTCGCGGCGCGGAGCCGAGGATCCGGCCGGACCGGGCGGGGGCCGCGACCTGTCAGGGATGCCGCCCGTTCCGGTGGGCGGCCCGGGGGTCACGCCGTTGCAGGCGGCGGCGGGCGTTGGCTACGGGTTCGGCTTTGCCGGCAACTCGCACCATCACGCACCCGGAGGGATGCTGGCCGCGGTGAAGTATCTGGTCGAGGAGCTCGGCGCCGACGTGAACGCGCGCGACCACGACGGCAACACCGCCGTGCACCACGCCGCGGCGCGCGGCGACAACGAGATGATCCGCTACCTGGTGTCGAAGGGTGCTGACGTGACGCGCGTGAACCGCTCGGGCCAGACCACCGTGGACCTGGCGAACGGACCCGTGCAGCGCGTCCAGCCGTTCCCGGAGACTATCGCGCTGCTCGAGGCGCTGGGCGCGACGAACAACCACAGGTGCGTGTCGTGCTGAGAAATCCGGGGTCGGGCCTATTTTTACGGTTTACGTAAAAATAGGCCCGACCCCGAATTTCCTACGGCACGTGCAGCGCCGGCAGGCCGCGCTTCCGCAGCACGTCGTTGAAGCGTGACACGTCGCCCTTGATGACGCTCTCGGTGCGCTCCCCCGACGCGCGGAGCCAGTCCTCGAGCTCCTTCTGCACCTCGAGCTGCTGGTTGGTCGGCCGGAAATCGCCGCTCATCAGGCCGTTGGCCAGGTAGATCAGCTTGCTGTGCAGGCGTGCCCCGAAGCGCACGCCGTCCTGGCCGCGCCCGGTCAGCCTGAGCTCCATCAGCTCCTGCTCGACCTCCATCAGCTTCCGGTCCACTTCGTCAGCCACCTGGTGGATCTCCGCATCGTCCACCGTTCGCTTGAGGTTGACGATTTGACCGCGGAGGAGCTCGATGCGGTTGATGGCGCCGGCCGATTGCTCGATCGAGCGCCGGATCTCCCGCAGCACCTTCATCTGCTCGCCGATCTCCTCGCCGGTGCCGCCCGAGTTCGGGTCCTTGCGGACCTCGAGCTTCTCGGTGAACTGCCGGCCGCCGACCTCCAGCCGCACGAAGTACGAGCCCGGCGGAAGGAGCATCGAGAACCGGCCCGCGCCGGGTGCCGGGCGCCAGCCCTCAGGCCCCGGCTGGACCTCCGGCGCATGCTGGGGGCTCGTGCGCAGCCGCACCTCGGGCGTCGGCTCGTCACGCAGGTCCCAGTACACGCGGTTGAGCCCGGCCGCCCGCGTGCCGTTCAGCCGGCGCACGACCTGGTTCTGCCCGTCGAGGATGCTGATGCGCACCTCGCCCGACGACGCGCCCTTCAGGTAGTAGTTGATGCCTGCGCCGTACGGCGGGTTCGACCCCACCGTCGGGTCGTTCTGCGACGAAGCGTCCGGCGTGATGTCGCGGAACCGGTACGCCGGCCGCGGCGCGAAGAGCTGCGCGTCGGCGTTGAGGACCTGCGGCGTGAGCTGCCTGAGCGCGCTCAGGTCGTCGAGAATCCAGAACCCGCGCCCGTAGGTGGCGATCACCAGGTCGTCGAAGTGCTCCTGAACCGTGATCCAGTACACCGGCGCCGCCGGCAGGTTGTTCTGCAGTGACTGCCAGTTCTCCCCATCGTCGAACGAGACGTAGATGGCGTTCTCGGTGCCCAGATACAGCAGTCCACGCCGCTTCGGGTCTTCGCGGATGCAGTGCGCGTAGCTCAGCATGCTCTTCGGGATGCCGTTGGTGATCTGGCGCCACGTCCGGCCGTAATCCGTCGTCTTGTAGACCCACGGATCGCGGTTGTCCACCTGGTGCAGATCGACGGTGAGGTACGCCGTGCCCGCGTCGTAGCGCGACGGCTCGATGTTGCCGACCGTGCCCCACGGCGGCAGGTTGGGGATGTTCCTCGTCACGTTCGTCCACGTCTTCCCGTTGTCGCGGGTCAGCTGCACCTGCCCGTCGTTGGTGCCGGCCCAGATGAGCCCACGCTCGCGCGGCGACTCGGCAATCGCCATCACCGTGAAGGCGTACTCGACGCCGATGTTGTCCCCGGTCAGGCCGCCCGAGAACTGCTGCCGCGCCTTGTCGTTCGTGGAGAGATCGGGGCTGATGACCTCCCAGCTCTGGCCGCGATTCTGCGTGCGGTGCACGTGCTGGCTGCCGACGTACACCGTGTTCCGGTCGTGCGGCGAGATGTGCAGCGGCATGGTCCAGTTGAACCGGTACCTGAGGTCGGCGGGCGGGCCGTTGGCCTGGTTCGGATAGACCTCGACGTTTCTCGCCTGCCGCCGCGCCTCCTCGTAGATGGCGACGATGCCGCCGACGCTGCCGGATCCGGAGGCGCTCGACCAGATGAGGCCGGGGTCCTGCGGGTCGGGCGTCGACCAGCCGCTCTCGCCGCCGGCCACCGTGTGCCACGCGCTGCGGGGGATGGTGGTCCCCATGCGGCTGTTGCTCGGGCCCCGGTACGACGGGCCGTCCTGCTTGTTGCCGATGACGTTGTACGGAATCGCGCTGTCCACCGTGACGTGATACATCTGCGCGTTGGGCAGGCGCACGCGGTACCAGGTGCGGCCGCGGTTCTCGCTGATGGAGAGCCCCTGGTCGTGGCCCACGATCATCCGGCGCGCGTTCGTCGGGTCGATCCACATGTCGTGGTGGTCGCCCCCGGGCGCCGACGGTCCCGTGATCTGGGTCAGGTTGCGCCCGCCGTCGAGCGAGACGCTGTAGCCGGCCGTCAGGTAGTACGTCTCGTGCTCATCGTCCGGCGCGACGAAGATGTGCGAGTAGTAATGGGCGCGGCCCATGGCGTTTCTGTCGCTCGACACCATCTGCCACGTGTCGCCGCCATCGTCTGAGCGGAACACCTGTCCGCGTTCGGTTTCCTGGCCCTTCCAAGGGATTCCGTCGCCCGTCTCGATGAGGGCGTAGACCCGGTCGGGGTTGGAGGGCGCGATGGCCACGACGACCTTGCCGACGGGGCGCGTCGGAAGCCCACGGCCCTGGAGCCGGCGCCACGTCACGCCGCCGTCGTTGGTCGTGAAGAGGCCGCTGCCCGGTCCGCCGCTCTCGCGTCCCCACGTCTTGATGTCGAGCTGCCACATGCCCGCGAAGAGCCGGCGGGGATTCGTGGGGTCGATGGCCATCGACGAACAGCCGGTGTTCTCGTCCACGAAGAGGGTCCGCTCCCACGTGCGCCCGCCGTCGATGGTCCGGAACACGCCGCGCTCGGGCTGGGGCCCGTAGCCGTGTCCCTGCGCGCAGGCGAGGACGATGTCGGGATTGGAGGGGTGAATGATCACGCGGCCGATGCGGCCGGTCCGCTCGAGGCCCATGCGCGTCCACGTCCGGCCGGCGTCGTGCGACTTGAAGATGCCTTCACCAACGGAGATGTGGCTGCGGATGCACGACTCGCCGGTGCCCACCCACACGGTCGAGGGATCGGAGGGCGCCACGGCGATGTCGCCGATGGAGTGAACCGACTGTCCGTCGAAGATCTGTTCCCATGTGGTGCCGCCGTCGGTCGACTTCGCGACGCCGCCCGAGGCGGAGCCGGCGTAGTAGGTCAGCGGATCGCCGGGCACGCCCGCGACCGCGCTGATGCGGTTGCCCTCCGGGCCGATGTAGCGCCACTGCATCTGTCGGTAGGCCTCGACCGGCACGCGCCCGGCCTGCTGCGCGAGGCCGACGTCGCCCGGGACGAGGGACACCCCTACGATCGCGGCCAGCACGGCCGCGACACTGCGCGCGACTGGATTCATGTGAGGCCTCCTCGGGGACGCGGGAAAATACGGGGTCGGGCCTATTTTTACGAG
>JBFMCA010000087.1:0-20817 GCA_040754955.1 Acidobacteriota bacterium
GGGGGCGGCGGACGCCGGGGCGGCTCCAACGACACGCCGGTGCTGTTCTACAGCCGTCGCATCGGGCTCGAGTCGGGCCGCGTCGTGCCCATCCTGGGTGGCGCCCGGATGCTCGGCCGGGTCGGCGCCTGGCAGGTAGGCGCGCTGTCGATGCAGACCGACGACGTGCCGGCCGCCGGCATCCGGTCCACCAACTTCTCGGTGCTCCGGGTCAACCGCGACCTCCTGCGCCGCAGCCGCATCGGGTTCCTGACCACGCGGCGCGACGCGGGCGCCGTGTCGGGCGACACGGTCGGCGCGGACGCGCAGTTCGGGCTGACGAACGACCTGACGGTGCTCGGGTACGTGGCTGCCACACGGTCGTCGGCGCGCCCGGACGCCGACGACGAGCTGAGTTATCGGGCGCGGATGGACTGGAACGCCGATCGCTACGGATTTCAGGCCGAGCACCTGTACGTCGGCGAGGACTTCAACCCGGAGATGGGCTTCCTGCGCCGGTCGGCGTTCCGGCGGTCGATGGCCGAGGGACGGTTCAGCCCGCGGCCGGCCGGTTCGTCGGTCATCCGCAAGTGGGACTTCGAGGGCTCGTACGATCGCTTCACCAGCGTGTCCGGCCGGCTCGAATCGGAGGAGACGCAGGGGACCGTCCGCATGGAGCTGCAGAACGGCGACATGTGGAACGTCGAGGTCACGCGCGCCTTCGAGGCCATCGACGCGCGCTTCGAAGTGGCGCGCGCCGTCTTCGTGCCCGTCGGCGAGTACGCGTTCTCGACGGTGAAGGGCACCTACATCCTGGGCCCGCAGCGGCGCGTGAACGGCTCGATCACGGCCGGTCGCGGCGGTTTCTACGACGGGACGCTCACCGAGCTCACGTGGCGGGGCCGCGTCGACGTCACGTCGCAGTTCTACGTCGAGCCGCAGCTCTCGTGGAACAAGGTGGAGGTGCCGTGGGGGGCCGCGGACACGAATCTCGTGAGCACCCGCTGGACCTACACCATCAGCCCCCGCATGTTCGCGAGCGCGCTCATCCAGTACCAGTCGCGCACGGCCTCGGTCTCGACCAACGCGCGCCTCCGATGGGAGTACCAGCCCGGCAGCGAGCTGTTCATCGTCTACAGCGACGGGCGCACGACGCTCTCGCGCGGCATTCCCGACGTGGAGAACCGCTCGTTCGTCGTGAAGATCACGAAGCTGTTCCGGTGGTAGGCACGCGCGCGGCGGGGTGGGCCACGCGGCGCGCCTGGGGCGCCGGCGTGCGCGCGTGCGGCGCGGCGCTGCTGGTCGCCGTGCTCCCGGCCGCCGCAGCCGCGCAGGCGCCGCCCGAGTCGGTCATCGACGGACCGGCGCCCCCGGTGCCGCCGGAGGTATTCGCGCAGGACGATCGCGGGCGCATCACGCTCCGGGCGACGCGCCTCACCGAGCCGCTGGACATCGACGGCCAGCTCGACGAGGCCGCGTACGAGCGCGTCCGGCCCATCACGCATTTCGTCCAGCAGGAGCCGGCCGAGGGGCAGCCCGCCACCGAGCGCACCGCGGTGTGGCTGTTCTTCGACGACGAGCGCTTCTACGTCAGCGTGCGCGCGTGGGACAGCGAGCCCGACCGCCTGGTCGCCAACGAGCTCCGCCGCGACCACTTCAACATCTTCCAGAACGACAACATCACGATCTCGATCGATCCGTTCTACTCGCGGCGGAGCGGCTACTTCTTCCAGACCAACGCGCTCGGCGCGCAGCGCGACCAGGAAGTGCAGGACGAGCGGAGCAACAACAACGACTGGAACACCATCTGGTACACGCGGTCGCGGATCCTGCCCGACGGCTGGTCCATGGAGTTCGCGGTGCCCTATCGCTCGCTGCGCTACCGGGCGCCCGGACCGCAGGTCTGGGGCTTCAACCTGCGGCGCGTCGTGCGCTGGAAGAACGAGCAGGCGTCGATCGCCCCCATACCGGCGTCGGCGGGCTTCCGCGCGATGTACAAGTTCGACGTGTTCGCCACGCTCGTCGGCGTCGAGATTCCAGGGCGGTCGCGCCGGCTCGAGGTCAAGCCCTACGCCATCGGCGCCTCGACGACCAACCTGGCGACGACGCCGGCCTTCCGGAACGACGCGACGGCCGACGCCGGGTTCGACGTGAAGTACGGGGTCACGAACAGCCTTGTCGCCGACCTCACGTACCGGACGGACTTCGCCCAGGTCGAGGAAGATCAGCAGCAGGTGAACCTGACCCGGTTCAGCCTCTTCTTCCCCGAGAAGCGCGACTTCTTCCTCGAAGGCCAGGGGCTCTTCACCTTCGGCGGCGAGCAGCGCGGGGGCGGCGGGGGCGGCCAGGGCGGCGCGCGGAACTTCACGCCGAACCTGGCCCCGGTCGTGTTCTACAGCCGGCGCATCGGCCTCGCGAACGGGCTCGAGGTGCCGATCGTGGCCGGCGGGCGCCTGTCGGGCCGCGTCGGCAAGTCCAGCGTCGGCGTGCTGAGCATCAACACCGAGGAGTCGGCCGCCGCCCGGTCGCCTGCCACCAACTTCACGGTGGTGCGCCTGCGCCGCGACATCCTGCGCCGGAGCAACATCGGCGTCGTCGCCACGCGGCGCACGCCCGATGGCCAGGCCTCGAACACCGTCCTCGGCGTGGACGCCAACTTCTGGTTCTTCCAGAGCGTCACGGCCACGATGTTCTACGCGCAGTCGTCGACGGACGGCACGACGTGGGCCGCATCGGACCGGCAGACCTACCGCGGCGAGGTCGAGTACGGCGGCGACCGCTACGGCGCGAAGTACGAACACCTCAGGATCGGCGACCGCTTCGACCCGCAGGTCGGGTTCCTGCGGCGCACGGCGTTCACGCGCAACTACGGGCAGCTCCGCTTCAGCCCGCGCCCCGCGGCCAGCCGCCTGGTCCGGAAGCACTCCTTCGAGCTGGACTTCGACTACATCACGGACAACCGCGGCGTGCTGGAAACGCGGGAGGCCAAGGCGACGTATCGGCTGGAGCTGAACAACAACGACCAGTGGGCCATCGACTACTCGCGGAATTTCGAGTTCCTGCGCCAGTCGTTCCAGGTCGTCCCCGGCTACGCCATTGCCGCCGGCGCGTACTCGTTCGGCGACATGCGGACGAGCTACGTGTTCGGGCCGCAGCGCCGGATGTCGGGCACCGTGACCTTCGGCACGGGCACGTTCTACGGGGGCCGCAACACCGAGGTGGGGTACCGGGGCTCGGTCGAGCTCTCGCCCCGCTTCAACGTCGAGCCGGGCGTCACGCTGAACGTCATCGACATCCCGGCCGGGGCGTTCACCACGCGGCTCGTCAGCGCGCGCACCAATTTCATGGTCTCCCCTCAGATGGCGCTGAGCGCGCTCGTCCAGTACAACTCGACGGCCTTCGCCCTCACCTCGAGCGTGCGCTTCCGCTGGGAGTACGCGCCCGGCAGCGACCTCTTCGTCGTCTACAGCGACGGGCGCGACACCGCGCTCCGGCGCGGCTTCCCCGACCTGGTCAACCGCACCTTCGTCGTCAAACTGACCCGGCTCTTCCGCTTCTGAGTTCCGTATAATCGCCGCGATGGCGTGGCCGCTCGCTCCCGCGGTCGTCCTCGCGGGCGTCCTGCTGTTCCCGTCCGCGGGCGCGGCGCAGACCGCCGGCGCGGCCCCGGCTGAGTCCGCGGCCGAGGTCCGCGAGCGGCTCCGCGACCGCTTCGCCATCGGCTTCGAGCGCCCCGACTGGACGCGCGAGCGACCCTCCCCCTTCGTCACCATCCGCGCCCGCCGGGTTGCCGGCTACATCGCCTTCGTGCCGGCGGCCACGATGCTGATGCTCTACTACTTCCGGCCGCGGCCGTACGTGATTGCCTGGGGTGTCGCCTGGGTGGCGCTGGGCGGGCTGCTGCTCATCCTCTCGAACGATCCGCGCGACCTGCGGCTGCACGAGTTCGACGACGGGCGCGACCTGCGGCTCCTGCAGGGGCGTCTGGCCGTCGCGCTCTGGGGCGTGCTGGTCGTCGCCTTCGCGGCCTTCGCCCGGTTCGGCACGCTCTGGTTCCGCGCCCCGATGGCCGTGCCGCGCTGGGCGCGCCCGGCCGCGGTGGCAGTGGCGGCCTGGTTCGTGGCATCGGCGTTCTGGCTCGGCCTCATCGGCATCGTGCCGATCACGTTCCTCCTGCTGTGGCTGCTCGTCGCCGGCGCGGCACGCGAGTCGTTCCGCGTCGCCCGCCGGCACCGCTTCGCCGGCGCGTGGCTCATCGGCGGATCGTTCGCCGGCATGCTCGCGGGGCAGATCGTCGCGGCCGGGCATCTGGTCTGGGCGGGCGGGCCGACGGTGGTCACGGCCAGCCTCTCGTACCTCAGCGCCGTGTGGGGCGCCGGCATCGCCTTCGGCATGCATCTGCTGGTGTTCGAGGATCTCACCGCGGAGCTCCGCGACGCCAACGTCCAGCTCGGCCAGGCGCGCGACGAGCTGGCCGCGCTCGCCATCACGGACCCGCTCACGGGCTGCTACAACCGGCGCTTCTTCGCCGACATCGCGCCGCACGAGCTGGAGCAGCATCGGCGCCACGGCGTGCCGCTCTCCCTTCTCTTTCTCGACATCGACCGGTTCAAGCAGGTCAACGACACGCACGGCCACGAGGTGGGCGACCAGGTGCTCGCGGCCCTCGGCGGCGTGCTGCAGGCGCGCACGCGCGAGGCCGACTTCGTGTTCCGCTGGGGCGGCGACGAGTTCCTCGTCCTGCTGTCGGCCGAAGACGCGGACGCGCGCGCCAAGGCCGCCGAGCTCCGGGCCGCGTTCCTCGACTCACCCGCCGCGCGCGCGCTCAACGGGCTCGTCGACCTGAGCGTGGGCTGCGCCGCGGTCCCGCCGGAGACGAGAGATCTCGGCCCCCTCATCGAGCGCGCCGACGCCGAGATGTACCGCCGCAAGCGCGGGCAGAACGGCGGCGCGACCGGCTGAGTTAGGGTGCCAGACGCCCGTGCTTCCTCAGCAGTTCGCGGACCTGGTCGATCGGCAGCGCATGCGCGGTGTTGCCGTTGACGCCGCTCATCGTCTCGGCCGCCACGAGCGCGTTGACGATGGCCTCTTCGGTGGCCTGGATGGTGGCCTCGAAGAACGGCGTCAGATCGCCGTTTGGCAGCCACGCGATGGCGGTCACGCCCGACTCGGCGGCGGCCCCGGGATTGGCGGTCGAGAACGCGAGGAAGATGTCGCCCGACCCGTTCGAGGCGACGCCGCCCAGCCGCGCGATGCCCATGGGCACGCGCCGCGCCATCCGCTCGAGCTGGTGCGGCAGGAGCGGCGCGTCCGTGGCGACGATCACGATGATGGACCCATCGCGGTCGGCCGGCGGCTCGACGCCGCGCGAGCGATCCGCCCCGACGATGCTCCGGCCCACCGGCACGCCCGCGATGGTGAGCGCGGCTCGGGTGCCGTAGTTGGCCTGGACCAGCACGCCCAGCGTGAAGCGGTCGCCCACACGGCGGCTCGCCGTTCCGATGCCGGCCTTGAAGCCATGCGCCACCATCCCCGTACCGCCGCCCACGCTGCCCTCGGCGACGGGACCGCCCCGCGCGCCGTTGAGCGCGTCGAACACGTGCGCCTTCGTGACGTGCTGGCCGATGCCGTCGTTGAGAAACGCGTCGGACGTCTCTCCCACCACCGGCTGGTGCCACGGAATCTCGCGACGGAGCGCCTCGTGAAACCAGCTGTTGACGGCGTCGCGCACAACGCCCACCGAGTAGGTCCCGGTGATCATCACCGGGCCGCCGAGCAGGCCTCCCTCGACCACCCACGGCGCGCCCGTCATCTCGCCGAAACCGTTGCCCGCAAACCACCCGGCAAAGACGGGCTGCCACGTCTTGCCCTTCGGCAGCACCGCCGTCACGCCGGTGCGCACGGGCCCCCGACCCGGCACGAGCGGGCCCTCTCCGCGAATGATGGTCGCGTGGCCGACTTCGACGCCGGCGACATCGGTGATGGCGTTGAGCGGCCCGGGCGTCCCGTCGAACGGGATGCCCACCGCGCGGGCGCGCGGCTTCGACTGCGCCGGCAGGGCCGCGGGCGCCGCCAGGACGAGCGCCGCGCCGAGCGCCACGAGCGGCCGGATCATTCCTCGCTCATGAACGGGTAGCGGTAGTCGCGGGGCGGCACGAAGGTCTCCTTGATGCTCCGCGCGCTCACCCAGCGAAGCAGGTTCATCTTCGAGCCCGCCTTGTCGTTGGTGCCCGACGCCCGGCCGCCGCCGAAGGGCTGCTGCGCGACGACGGCGCCGGTGGGCTTGTCGTTGATGTAGAAGTTGCCGGCGGCGTGCCGGAGGGCATTGAGCGCCTGGACGACCACCCGCCGATCGCGCGCGAAGATCGACCCCGTCAGCGCGTACGGCGACGTCCGGTCCACGATCTCCAGTATCTCGTCGAACGCCCCATCGTCGTACACGTAGGCGGTGAGCACCGGACCGAAGATCTCCTCGCAGAGGAGGCGATAGCCCGGGTCTTTCGCCTCGACCAGCGTGGGCTGGATGAAGTAGCCCTCCGACGCGTCGGCGCCGCCGCCCTGGATGACGGTGGCGTTGGCCTTCGCGTCGGCCAGGTACTCGCAGATCCTGTCGAAGGCTTTCCGGTCGATGACCGCGCCCATGAAGTTCCGGAAGTCGCGGACGTCACCCATCCGGATTTCCTTCATCATGGCCACCAGCCGATCGCGGACGTCGGTCCAGAGCGATCGCGGGATGTAGCAGCGGCTGGCGGCCGAGCACTTCTGGCCCTGGTACTCGAAGGCGCCGCGCACGAGGGCGACGGCCACTTCCTGCGGATCGGCCGACGCGTGCACGACGACGAAGTCCTTGCCGCCGGTCTCGCCCACGATGCGCGGATACGACCGGTACCGGCCGATGTTCCGGCCGACGCGCTCCCACATCGAGTTGAACACGCCCGTGCTGCCGGTGAAGTGGATGCCGGCAAGCTCGGGATGGTCGAGCACGACGTTGGAGATGTCGGCGGCGTCGCCGGGCACGAAGTTGATGACGCCGGGCGGCAGGCCCGCCGCCTCGAGCAGCTCCACGATGTAGTGCGCGCTCAGCATGGCGCTCGACGCCGGCTTCCACACGACCGTGCAGCCCATGAGCGCCGGCGCCGTCGGGAGGTTTCCGCCGATGGCCGTGAAGTTGAAGGGGGTGACGGCGTAGACGAAGCCTTCGAGGCCGCGGTAGTCGGACTGGTTCCACGTGCCGTGGAAGCTGAGCGGCTGCTCCTGGTAGATCTCGGCGGCGAAGTGGGCGTTGTAGCGCCAGAAGTCCACGAGCTCCGAGGCCGAATCGATCTCGGCCTGGAAGGCCGTCTTCGACTGGCCGAGCATGGTCGCCGCGTTCAGCGTCTGCCGCCAGGTCGCCGTCAGGAGCTCGGCGGCCTTCAGGAACACCGCCGCGCGGTCTTCCCACGACCACGACGCCCACTCCTTCCGCGCGGCCAGCGCGGCGTCGATGGCCTGCGCGACGTGCTCCGCACCCGCCTTGTGCCAGGTGCCCAGCGCGTGGGCGTGCTTGTGGGGCATCACGGCCTGCGCCGTGCGGCCGGTCTGGATCGATTGCCCGCCAATCCTGAGCGGGATGTCGATGTGCTCGGAGGCCATCGCGTGCAGCCGCGCCTTGAGCTCGGCGCGCTCGGCCGAGCCGGGCGCGTAGGTCAGGTTCGGATCGTTCACGGGTGGGGGGACGCGACGGATGCCGGAGACGTGAGAAACCATAGGGGGATTCTAGAATGACAAATGACAAATGACGAATGGCGAATGGCGAATGACGAAACGCGGGGTTCTCCGTAGAATCAGCGCATTGCCATGCTGACAGCTGACGGCCTGACCAAGCGGTTCGGGGCCGTGGCGGCGGTCGAGGATGTGTCGTTTGCCGTCGAGGCCGGGGAGATTGTCGGCCTGCTCGGGCCGAACGGGGCCGGGAAGACGACGACGCTGCGGATGCTCGCGGGCATCCTCACGCCCGACGCCGGGCGGGCCACAATCGGCGGCCTCGACGTGCACGCCGAGCCGCTGGAGGCCAAGCGGCGCCTCGGATTCCTCTCGGGCGACACCCAGCTCTATCAGCGCCTCACGCCGCGCGAGGTGCTGCGCTACTTCGGAGAGCTGTACGGCGTGGGGCACACGCTGGAGGCGCGCATCGAGGCCCTGGTCCGCGAGCTGGACATGGCGGAGTTCGCCGGCCGGCCCTGTTCGACGCTCTCGGCGGGCCAGAAGCAGCGCGCCAACATCGCGCGCGCCTTCCTCCACGAGCCACCCCTCCTCATCCTCGACGAACCCACCACGGCGCTCGACGTCATCTCGGGCCAGTTCATCGTGCAGGCCATCCGCCGGGCGCGCGACGCCGGACGCGCCGTGCTCTTCTCCACGCACATCATGGGCGAGGCCGAGTACCTGTGCGATCGCATCCTGCTGATCCACCGTGGGCGCATCGTGGACGGCGGCACGCTGCCCGAGATTCTTGCGCGGTCGGGGCGCGGCAACCTGACCGACGCCTTCCTCCACTACGCGGGAGCCTGACATGCGCTGGCCGATCCTCCGCACGGTGTTCGTCAAGGAGCTGCGCGAGACGCTGCGCGACCGGCGCACGCTGCTGATGGCCATCGGCCTCCCGGTGCTGGTCTACCCGCTCATCATCATCGGCTTCTCGCGCATCGCGGAGTCGGGCGAGAGCGCCATCGCGTCGCGGGCCTCAACCGTCGCCGTGTGGGGCGCGCTCCCGGCCGAGGTCGAGGCGGCGCTCGGCGACCAGACGCGCCTCGCGCTGAAGCCCTGGGAAGGCGCGCCGCCGGAGGTCCGGGCCGCGCTCGAGGCCGGAGCGCTGACGGCCCCGGCGCTCCGGAATGACGAAGAGCGAAGGACGAATGACGAAGGGCGAAGGGCGAATGACGAACGCGTCGAGGAGTCCGGCCCGGTCATCGAGGCGGCGCGGGCGGCCATCACGCGACGACAGGTCGAGAGCGTCGTCGTGCTGTGGCCGGGATTCGCCGAGCGGCTCGGCGCCGGCGACGAAGCGGCCCTGACCGTCTACTTCGACTCCGTGCGGCGCGAGTCGGAGGTGGCGCGGAACCGCGTCACCGAAGCGCTGCGGGAGTACCGCGCGCGCGTCATTGCCCGGCGCGTGGCCGAGCAGGGGCTGCCCCGGGGATTCTCGACCGCCCTGGACATCCGCGCGAGCAACGTGGCCCAGGCCGAGCGGCGCGCCGGACGCCTGCTGGGCACCCTCCTGCCGTACATGCTCCTCTCGCTGGCGGTCCTGGGCGGCCTCTACGCCGCCATCGACCTCACGGCGGGCGAGAAGGAGCGGGGCACGATGCAGACGCTGCTCTGCGCCCCGATCACGGCATCGGAGATCGTGGTCGGCAAGTTCCTCGCGGTGTGGACGCTGTCGCTCATCTCCGTGCTGGCCAACCTCCTGAGCCTCTCGCTCACCATCTCGCGGCTGCTGCCGGCGGACGTGCCGAGCCTCGGTGCGGCCAACTACGTGATGACCGCCCTCGTGCTCCTGCCGGTGACGCTCACCACCTCGGCGCTCTTCCTCGCCGTCTCGTCGTTCGCGCGGAGCTTCCGCGACGGCCAGAGCATGGTCACGCCCGTCTACATGGCCGTGGCGCTCCCCGCCGCGGTGGTCATGCTGCCCACGGTGGAGCTCGACGCCTGGACGGCCTTCGTGCCCATCGTGAACATCGCGCTGCTCATCAAGGGACTGTTCCTCCGCGAGGTATCCGTGGATCTGGCGTTCCTGACGCTCACCTCCGCCATGCTGTACGCGGTGCTGACCATCGCGCTCGCTGTGCGCGTGTTCCACCGCGAGACGGTACTCCTCGGCGGCAAGGAATCGGTGCGCGGCGTCCTCGGGCTCGACGGCAAGCCGGGCGGGCTGCCCACGCCGTCGCTGGCGGTTTCGTTCTTCGCGGTGGTGCTCGTCCTGCAGTTCTACGGCAGCCTGGCGCTCCGCGACCAGCCCATTCCCACGCTCCTGCTCATCCTGCAGTACGGCGGCATGCTCCTGCCGTCGCTCCTCGTCGTGGCCGCGTTCCGCTTCGACTGGAAGCGGACGCTCGCGCTGCGGATGCCGGGCCCGACGGCGGTTCTGCTGTCAATCGTCATCGGACTCACGGCGTGGATCTTCGCTGCCGGCGTCGTGGCGCGGCTCCTGCCGCCGCCGGAGAACCTGCAGCGCGCCATGGAGCGGCTCATCCGGCTTGGCGACGACCCGTATCCGCTCTGGGTGGTATGGCTCGTCATCGGCCTCACGCCGGGCATCTGCGAGGAGCTGCTCTTCCGTGGCGTCATCATGTCGGGTTTCCGCCGCATGGGCGGCGTCGCCGCCGTGGCCCTGACGGCGCTTCTCTTCGGCCTCGCGCACGCCTCCATCTACCGGCTCCTCCCGACGGCGACCCTCGGCCTCGTGCTCGGCATCGTCACGTGGCGCACCGGCTCCATCGTCTGCGCCATCATCGTGCACGCCGTGAACAACGCCTTCATCGCGACCCTGGCGCAGCGCCCGGAGATCATCGAGTGGGCCGGCATCACCGCGGCGTCGACGGAGATCCCGTGGACCTTCACCGCGCTGGGATCGGGAGTGTTTCTGGTGGCGCTGGGGCTGATCGCGAGGAATTTCGAATGGCGAATGGCGAATGGCGAATGGGGGAGCGACGAAAGGGGGAGCGACGAAAGGGGGAGTAGCGACAAGGGGGGCGGCAGGGACTGATCGGATCGGACTGCCTTTTGTACGCAGGACTTGCGTACCGGACGAAGGCAGATTGCGTCCCTGAGTGCCGTGCGGCAGGCGGCCGTCTTGCAGGAGGACGTGCCGACTGTCATGGCCCATCAGCCGCCGTTCGCCATTCGCGACCGGGTGTTTGAGTTCGTGTCAGCGGTCGTGCGTGCGTATCCTCGGGCTCGGGAGATGGACGACGCGGGCAGACAGGTGTGGCGTCAACTGTGGAACGCCGTCTCGTCAGCTGGTGCCCACCTGGAGGAGGCGCAAGGCGCTGGCACGCGCCGGCACTTCACGGCCCTCGTCAGGGGTGCCCAGCGTGAGATGCGGGAGGGGCATTACTGGATGAGGCTCCTCACCGCGAACCGCCTCGCAGGCCACGAACGCATCGAACTGCTCATCGGCGAAGCCAACGAACTGGTTGCCATCCTCACTGCGATCTCGCGCAAAGCCAGCCGCTAGCTCTTCACCCCATTCGCCATTCGCCATTCGCCATTCGCCATTCGCCATTCGCCATTCGCCATTCGTCATTCGTCATTCCACCCGTATCCCCCTCCACTTCCCCTGCCGGAAACGCAGCACCGACAGCGTCGCGCGGGTGACGTGGCCCAGGACGATGGCCAGCCAGATATCGGCGGGGGTCAGGCCGCGGAGCGCCTGGATGACGGCGCACATCCCGATCGGCACGGCGATCTGCGAGGCCAGCGTGATGTACAGCGGGCTGCGCGTGTCGCCGGTGCCCTGCAGGCCCCCGGTGTAGGTGAGCGCCACCGTGATGAAGAACCCGGAGACGGCCAGGTAGCGGAGCAGCTGTCGCCCGATGTCCGAGACGAGGGCGTCGGTGGCGCCGAAGATGCCGAGCAGCAGGTTGGGAATGACGACGAAGAGCAGGCCGACGGCCGCGGCGACGCCGAGGCCGATGCGCGAGGCGGCGTGGACGCCCTGGATGGCCCGCTCCGGATGTCCCGCGCCGAGGTTCTGCCCGGCAATGGTCGCCGCCGCGCCCATGAGGCCCACCGACGTCCAGGTAATCGCCGAGAAGAGCTCGGTGTACCCGATGGCATAGGCCGCCTGCGCGGCGGCGCTGTGCTCGAGCGACCCGATGAAGCGCAGCAGCATCACGCCGGCGACGTTCATCGCGATGCCCTGCACGCCGGTCGGGAGGCCGAAACGGAACAGGGCGCGGATGACCGACCAGTCGGGCCGCCACTCCATGTGCCGCGAGAACTGCACCACGGCATCGCCCTTGAAGAGGTGCCACAGCGCGTAGCCGCTGACGAGCGTCGCCGCCAGCGCAGTCCCCATCGCGGAGCCGGCGGTTCCGAAGATCGGGATCAGGATCACGTTGAAGACGACGTTCAGCACCGTCATCGTGACGCCCAGGCGGAGCGGCGTGCGCGCGTCGCCCGCGGCCCGCAGCGCGGACGTCAGCATGAAGAACAGCAGCATCCCGATGCTGAAGAGGAAGTTGATGCGCAGAAACGGCAGCGCCAGCGTCTTCACCTCCGGCGCGGCGTTCACGAGGTCGAGCAGCGCCGGCGACGCGACGTACCCCAGCGGGCCCAGCACCGCGAACATCCCGAACGACGTCAGAAGCGCCTGCTGCGCGGTCCGGTTGACCTTCGTGGCGTCCCCGGCCCCCGCATACCGCGCGACGAGCACGGCCTGCCCCGTGAAGAGCGACGCCATGAACACGATGACGACCAGGAAGATCTGCCAGGAGACGCCGATGGCCGCGTTGGCCTCGTAGCCGATGAGATTGCCGACCAGCGCGTGGTCGATGATGCCCTGCAGCCCGGCCACGAAGTTCTGGAGCATCGTGGGCCAGGCCAGCTTCCAGACCGCGGGACTGATGGGGCCTTCGACGAGCGAGCGATCGAAGCGGGAGGGTTTTCCGGACGACGCCGAGTCGGACATGTGGGGGTGCGCGCGGCGATTGTACTACCCCGGACACGGGAATACCGCGGCGACGGGCGGGGTTCTCCCGGACATGTCGGCACGCGTCCGTCCGGTTCGCTTCGTCCCCGCCCTGGTCCCCCGCATCAGCCTCGCGACCCTGGGCGCCCTGCTGGCCGTCGCCGCGGCCGCGGCGGCGCAGGATACGGCCGGCGTAGGCACCATCCGCGGGGCGGTGGCCGCGCCTGACGGGCGGCCGGCACCGGACGTGGCCGTGTGCGTGACCGCGACCGGCCAGTGCGGGGTGAGCGGCTCCGACGGGGGGTTCACCATCACGGACGTGCGGGCCGGCACCTACCGGCTCGAGATCGTGGCCCCCGGCCGGCCGCCAATCGCGTCGCCGGACGTGCAGGTGCGCGCCGGCCTCGACGCGCTCGTTGACGTGGCGCTGCCCCGCCTGGACGGCTTCGAGAACACGGTCACCGTCACGGCCCCGGTGTTCGAGGCGCCGATTGAGGTCAAGACCTCCGGCTTCCTCGTCTCGTCGGCCGACGTTGCGCGAAGCGCCGGGGCGCTCCAGGACGTGTCGCGCTACGTGCAGACGCTGCCCGGCGCGGTCATCGGCTCCAACGACGTCCGCAACGACATCATCGTCCGCGGCGGCAGTCCGCTGGAGAACCTCTTCGTCGTCGACAACATCGAGATTCCGAACATCAACACGTTCGCCAACTTCGCGTCGGCCGGCGGGACGGTGAGCATTCTCGACTCGGCGCTCATCGAGGACGTGACCTTCCTCACCGGAGGCTACCCGGCGTCGTACACCAACCGCACGTCGAGCGTGCTGCAGGTGACGCAGCGCGAAGGCAGCCGCGAGCGCTTCGGCGGCCGTGCCACGCTGGGATTCGCCGGCGCGGGCACGGTGCTCGAAGGCCCGATGGGCAGGGCGGGCAAGGGCTCGTGGATCGTCTCGGCGCGGCGGAGCTTTCTCGACATCTTCACCGACGATGTGGGCTTCGGCGGCGTGCCGGTGCTCTACACGCTCAACGCCAAGGCCGTGTACGACCTGACGCCGCGCGATCGGCTGTGGGCCGTCAGCATCTCGGGGTGGGACACCATCCGCCTCGGGCTGTCCGACGAGGCGACGCCCGACGATCTCGAGGACGAGGTCACCAACTTCGACATCCGCTACGACGGCTGGCGGAGCGCCACCGGCATCAACTGGCAGCGGGTGTTCGGGCGCCGCGGCGTCGGGCTGCTGGGGCTGACGCACTCCGAGGCGCGCGTGACGTCGCAGGTGAAGGATCTCGTGCGCGACGGTATCCCGCCAATCGACCGGCCGGCCAGCGAGGTGATCGCGGCGAGCCCCGTGGTGTTCCGCGACGCGTCGCGCGAGGGAGAGACGACGGTCAAGTACGACGTCACCGCCTACCTGCCGAGGCTCGACAAGGTCCAGGCGGGCGGGGCGCTGAAAGCGTTCCAGGTGGACTACGACACGGCAGCGCCGCTTGGCACCGACAACCCCTACTCCGCCGACCGGGGCCTGAACGCGTTCGATCTCAGCCTGAAATTCACGGCGTATCAGGCCGGCGCCTACCTGCAGGCCTCCGAGAGCCTGACGCGCCGGCTGAGCGTGACCTGGGGCGGGCGCGTCGACCTGTACGAGTACCTCGGCGAGACGCGCTTCAGCCCGCGCGCGGCCGTCAGCTACGCGCTCACCGACCGCCTGTCGTGGCGGGCGAGCTACGGCCGGTACTACCAGCAGCCGTTCTTCCTCTTCCTGGCGGCGTTCGACGAGAACCGCGAGCTCGTGCCGTTTCGCGCCACCCACTACGTGAGCGGTCTCGAGTGGCGGCTCGGCGACGGGTCGCGGGTGACGGTCGAGGCCTATCGCAAGGACTACGGCGACTACCCCGTCGCGACCCAGTTCCCGTCGCTGTCGCTGGCCAACGTCGGCGACACGTTCAATGTGCGCGAGATCCTCTTTCCGCTGACCAGCGCGGGCCGCGGGCGAGCCCGCGGCGTCGAGATCTTCGCGGAGCGCAGGGATACGGGCGGCCGGTGGTACGGCCAGGCCAACCTCGCCGTGTCGAAGGCGCGCCACGCGGGCCTCGACGGCGTCTTCCGGGACGGATCGTTCGACTACCCCGTGGTCGGCAACCTCGTGGGAGGATACCGCGTCGGGGCCGGATGGGAGGCGTCGGTGCGCGTCGCCTACCTCGCAGGCCGCGCCTACACGCCGTACGACGTCGCCGCTTCGACCGCCCAGCGCCGCCCGGTGTTCGATCTCACGCGCGTCAACGCGGAGCGCGCACCCGACTACTTCCGGCTCGACGTCCGCGTCGACCGGACCTTCACGGTCCGCGGGCGGCCGCTGACGCTGTTTGCCGGCGTCCAGAACGTCACCGGCCGCCGAAACTGGGCCGGCCTCGAGTGGAACCGCCGATCCAACACGGCCACCGTCGAAGACCAGCTCGGCGTGTTTCCCATCGTCGGGTTCGACTGGAAGTTCTAGACGCGGATTCCACACGGGCTCCCCGGGAGGTTCCCACGCCATGGAGGGTTCCCAAGGCTCCGACGGGGTTCCCTCACGATGTTCGCGGATCCTCGTGAAGGCACCCTCGGGAACGAACCCTCGTGTGGAACCCCGTGTGGAAACCGCCCAAGAGTAGAATCCGTTGATGCGCCCCAAGCGATCGCTCGACGAGCCGGGCATGGTCGAGGCGCTCATCGAGCGTCTCTCCCGTGTCAGGCCGGACACGCCCCGGCAGTGGGGCGCGATGACGCCCCACGAGATGCTGTGCCACCTGGCCGACGCGTACGAGGGCGTCCTGGGTGGGCGGGTCGTCAGCCCGTCCGGCACGCTCCTCACGCGCACGGTCGTGAAGTGGATCGCGCTGCACTCGACCATCCCGTGGCCCCACGGCGTGGCGACCCGGCCCGAAGTGAACCCGCGCGACAAGGGGACGCGGCCGTCGGTGTTCGCGACCGACCAGGCGCGCGCCATCGAGTGGCTCCGGCGCTTCGCCGCCGCGGATGTCTCCACTGCCCTGCACCCGGGCTTCGGCCGCATGTCGCGCCGCGAGTGGATGCTGTGGGGCTTCGGGCACGCCGACCACCATCTCCGCCAGTTTGGTAACTAAAGAGTGCGGTTCCAACGAGGGTTCCGACGGGGTTCCCACGGGGGTTCCCTCACGGAGTTCCGGAACCTCGTGAGGACCATCCGTGAACGAACCTCGGTGAAGGAACCCTCGTGCGGAACCCGAATAGAATCCACGTGATGCGTACCGCCCCTGTTCTTCTCCTCGCGCTGGCCGCCGCTGTCGGTCTGCACGCCCGGCAAACAGGACTGCCCGCCGCGGCGCCGGAGTCAATCGGCCTCGCACCCGCGCGCCTCGCCGAGGCCACCTCACTCCTCGATCGCTTCGTCGCCGACGGGAAAATCGCCGGCGCGGTGGCGGCCGTGGCGCGCCGGGGCAAGGTCGGATACCTGAAGGCCGTCGGCGTCCGGGACCTCGAGTCGCGAGCGTCCATGACGCCCGACACCCTCTTCAGGATCTACTCGATGACCAAGGCCGTGACGGCCGTGGCCGTGATGATGCTCCACGACGAGGGCCGCTTCCGCCTCGACGATCCGGTTTCGAAGTTCCTGCCTGAGTTTGCGCACGTCGCCGTCGTCGAATCGCCGGGCGCCGCGCCGCGTCCGCCTGCGCGTGCCATCACCGTCGAGGACCTGCTGCTCCACACCTCCGGCCTCAGCCACCGGACGTCAGAGCTGTACCGGACGCTGCAGGTACGGTCGCGCGCCGACACGCTGCCTGTCTTCGTCGGCAAGATCACGAAGGCGCCGCTCATGGAGGACCCGGGCACGCGCTTCCGGTACAGCGAGGCGTCGACGGTGCTCGGGCGCCTCGTCGAGGTGTGGACGGGGCGCGCCTTCGACGCGTTCGTCGACGAACGCGTCCTCGTCCCCCTCGGCATGCGGGACACGGTGTGGTGGGTCGATGAGACGCGACGCCCGCGGCTGGCGACGGTCTACGGACCCGCACCGGACGGCCGCCTTCGCGTCGTCGACATGGAAGAGGTGCCGGTCACTGAACGGGCGCCGCTCATCGAGGGCGCGGTGGGCCTGGTCTCGACGGCGCCCGACTTTCTCCGCTTCGCGCAGATGCTGCTGAACGGCGGCGAGCTCGACGGCGTGCGCCTGCTCAGGCCCGACACCGCCGCGCGCATGGTGACCAACGGCCTCCCCGAGCCGATTCTCCGGGCCCGCGGGAGCGGCGCGATGGGCTGGGGTCTCGCCAACGTCGATGTGGTGATGAACCCCGACGGCCTGCGCTACCCCGCCAACCGCGGCGAGTACGGCTGGGACGGCACGGGCGGCACCATCTTCTGGGTCGATCCCTCGACCTCGACGATCGTCGTGCTCATGACGCAGAGCTCGCCGCCCAATCCCGACGGGCTGCGCCAGCAGTTCAAGACGCTCGTGCAGGCGGCCGTCACGCCATGACGCGCTGCGTCGCGTTTCTCCGCGCCATCAACGTCGGCGGCCACACCGTCACTATGGACCGTCTGCGCGCCGAGTTCGAGGCGCTCGATGTCGCGAACGTCGAGACGTTCATCGCCAGCGGCAACGTCATCTTCGAGACCGCCTCGCGCAGCGCAGCAGCGCTGGAGCGGCGCATCGAAGCACGACTCCGGACGTCGCTCGGCTACGAAGTGACGACGTTCCTCCGGACCGTCACAGAGCTCGACGCGCTGCTGGCGGACCCGCCGTTTCGCGCCACAGACCTGGCGAAGGGGACGCTCTTCATCGGCTTCCTCGGGACGGCGCCCGCCCCGGCCGCCGCCCGGGCTGCTGCCGCGCTGTCGACGAGCAGCGACACGGTGCGCGTCAGGGGCCGCGAGGTGTACTGGCTGGCCAGGCAGGGCTTTGCGAAGGCCACTGTCTCGGCCGCGCAGCTCGAGAAGACGCTCGGGCAGAAGGCGACGTTCCGCAACGTGTCGACGGTGGCGAAGTTACGACTGAAATTCGGCAATGACGAATGACGAATGGCGAAAGACCGCGGTTGGTGGTGCTCGACATGGCGGGCACGACGGTGCGCGACGACGGGCAGGTGCCGGGGGCGTTTCGCGAGGCGCTGGCCGCGGCCGGCGTGACGGTGTCGGACGACGCCGTCGCCGGCGTGCGGGGCGCTTCCAAGCGCGAGGCGGTCGCGGCGCTCCTGCCGGACGGCCCCGATCGCGTCGCGCGAGCCGCGGCCGTGTACGCCGACTTCCACGTGCGGCTGGCCGACCGATTCGCGGCGGGCGTATCGGAAGTGCCTGGCGCCGCCGCCGCCATTCGCGCGCTGCGGGCGCGCGGAATCCGCGTCGCCTTCGGCACCGGCTTCGATCGCGACATCGCGACGATGCTCCTCGCCGCGCTCGGCTGGACCGATCTGGCGGATGCCGTCGTGTGCGGCGATGAGGTCGGAGCCGGCCGCCCGGCGCCCGATCTTATCCGCCGCGCGATGGCGCTGACGGGCATGGCCGATCCGTCGGCCGTCGCGGCTGCAGGCGATACGGTGCTGGATTTGCGCGCCGGGGCCGCGGCCGGCGTCGGCTGGAACATCGGCGTGCTCTCGGGCGCCCACGACCGCGCTACCCTCGCGCGCGAGCCGCACACGCATCTGGTCGCCTCGGTGGCCGACCTGCCCGCTCTCTGGCCCTAGACGTCGAGCTCTTCGGCGTCCTCGGCGCGCTCCATGATGAAGCGGAACCGCGCCGAGGCGTCCTTCCCCATCAGCTCGTTGATGACGCGGTCGGTGACGAGCTGATCGACGACCTCGACGCGCAGCAACCGCCGCGACCGGGGATTGAGCGTCGTCTCCCACAGCACCTTCGGCATCATCTCGCCCAGGCCCTTGAACCGGGTGATCTCCGGCGTCGCGCGCCCGTTTGCCTGCCTGAGGATCTGCTCCTTGTGCGCCTCGTCGAGCGCCCAGTGCGTCTGCTTGCCGATGTCGATGCGGTAGAGCGGCGGCTGCGCCAGATACACCTTGCCGGCCGCGATCAGCTGCGGCATGTGCCGGTAGAGGAACGTCAGGAGCAGCGTCGCGATGTGGTGGCCGTCGGAATCGGCGTCGGCGAGGATGATGATCTTGCCGTAGCGCAGCCGGGCGATGTCGAAGTTCTTGCCGATGCCGCAGCCGAGGGCGGTCACCAGGTCGGCGAGCTCCCGGTTCTCGAGCACCTTGGCCGTGGACACGCCCTCGGTGTTCAGCACCTTGCCGCGCAGCGGGAGAATGGCCTGCCGCGCGCGATCGCGCCCCTGCTTGGCCGATCCGCCCGCCGAATCGCCCTCCACGACGAACAGCTCGCTCGTGATGGACCCGGGATGCGTGCAGTCCGAGAGCTTGCCGGGCAGGTTCACGCGGCCGGCGGTGGGCCCCTTGCGGATGACCTCGACCTGCGCCGCGCGGCTGGCCTCGCGCGCCCGCGCCGCCAGGATGATGCGCGCGACGATGGCCTCGGCGATCGTCTGATTGTGGTTCAGCCAGTGCTCGAGCGCCGGGCGCACCATGCCGTCGATGATCGACAGCACCTCCGGGTTGTTCAGCCGGTCCTTCGTCTGCCCCTGGAACTGCGGCTCCTGGATGAACACCGAGAGCACGCCCACCATGCCCTCGCGGATGTCTTCGGCGGTGAGCGTCACGCCCTTGGGCGTCAGGCCGTGCGTCTCGATGTAGTTGCGAACGCCCTTGCCGAGCCCCGCGCGGAAGCCGTTCTCGTGCGTGCCGCCGGACCCCGTGGGAATGCCGTTGACGTAGCTCCGCAGGTGCTCGTCGGTGGATTCGGTCCACTGGAGCGCCAGCTCGAGGCGGACGCCGTTCTCCTTCTCCAGCGTGAACACCGACTCATGCACGGGCTTCGCCGCGCGCTCGACGACCACCTTTCGCAGGTAGTCGACGATCCCCTGCTCGTGCTGGAAGGTGTCCTTCTGCCCCGTGGTCTCGTCCTCGAAGACCACCTTCACCCCGCGGTGGAGGTAGCTGGCCACCTCGAGGCGTTCGCGGATGGTCTGGGCGTCGAACTCGACCTTCGGAAACACCGTCGGGTCCGGCCGGAAGAACACCGTCGTCCCGCTGCCGCGCGCGGCGCCCATCTTCCGCAGGCCGCCATCCGGTTTGCCCTGGCGGAACTTCATCTGCCACTGCTGGCCGTCGCGGCGCACCGTGGCCACCAGCTCACGCGACAGGGCGTTCACCACGCTGGCGCCGACACCGTGGAGCCCACCGGCCGTCTTGTAGTTGCCGTGCTCGAACTTGCCGCCGGCGTGGAGCACGGTGAAGATCACCTCGAGCGCGCTCTTCTTCGTCTTCGGATGCGCGTCCACGGGGATGCCGCGGCCATCGTCCTCGATGGTGATCGACGAGCCGTCCTGGTGCAGCGTCACGCGGATGTTGCCCGCGTAGCCGTTCATGGCTTCGTCGATGGAGTTGTCGAGGATCTCCCACACCAGGTGGTGCAGGCCCGCGGCGCCCACGCCGCCGATGTACATCCCGGGCCGCTTGCGGACGGGTTCGAGGCCTTCGAGGACGGTGATGTCTTTCGCGGTGTACGACGGCATTGCTCACGCGATTATACGGTTCTTCACAGGGTTCCCTCGCGGCGGTTCGCCCACGATGGGTTCGTCACTCCTCGCCATAATAGCGAGGGGCCGACATGCCGCGATCCGCGATCCTCGTCGTCTGGCTGGCGTCCCTGGGCGTGACGCTCGGGCTGGGCGCGCTGCTGTACGAGCTGCTGCAGACGCCGGCGGCGGCGGAGCTTCCCGCGGGCGAGTCGCTCGAGCCGAGCACGACCACCGAGCGCAGCCTCAACCCGTACGCGCTCTGGACCGTGACCGAGCAGCTCTCGGCCCATCACGTGCTCGTGGCGCATGTCGAGACGGGGCGGCCCGACCAGGCGCTCACCATCGCGAAGGAGATCGCGCGGCCGGTCAAGCACCTCTACAGCGAGGTGATCATCTACTTCCACCGGCCGGGCCGTCCGGATACGCTCCCGCCGCGGCGGGTCCAGTGGACGCCGCGCGGCGGGTGGGTGGAGGTGAACTACGAGGCGCTGGACGGGCGCTAGGCGGTCCCGGCCTTCGCGGCCTTCGCCTTCACGGCGCGCCTCTTCGGCGCGTCGCCGCTCCTGGAGGCGCG